>NZ_LMCE01000146.1:0-470915 GCF_001623285.1 Pseudovibrio sp. Ad26 | reverse complement strand
AGACGCGGGAGAGTAGGGCGCCGCCGGGCATGAATAAAGCACACCGACTAAATCTTCAAAATAACAAAGAACATAAACCAACTCAAAAGCCCCCGATGCATAACGCACGGGGGCTTTTTTGCGTTCTAACGGAAGCTTTCCTAGCTAGAAGAGGAGAGCTGAGAGATGAGCCTCAGCCTTCCAAGAACCAAAACACTGTCCTGAAACAACGCGCCATCCTATCCCTAAATACAAACCCACCGGTTTGCCTCAGTGAAACTCAAACAGTGACTTCAAGGGATTGATCCGTATGCCCTCGCAGTGCTGTAATATGCTGAAACCAATAGCTCTTTGTCGGATCTTGGAAGATGGAGAATGAGCCTGTGGGAAGGGTGTGCCTTAAACCTCATTCACGACTGCAACAGGTGAGCAAGCCGCGGTATTTATGAGTTGGTGCCGTGCAGCGAGCCTGTAGAAGAGGCGCGGCTTTGACCTCAATAGTGATCGCAACAGGTGATCAGGCGGCAGTACTTATGAGCTGGTGCTGTGTGTTGCGTGATTGAGTTAAATCGCTGCCGGGATGGCTCTGAACTCCTATCTGCGTTTGCTGGCGGTGTGTGTACTTGGATTGCTCCGCTATGTCTGCTTGGCTTGCGAAGGTCGTGCCGAGGGCAGATCTGTGTCAGGATGTGATCGGCGGGATTGAACCCGTAACAGCACGACGCTGTCAGACTGACTTTGTGCGCCTATCTGCGGTCGTTGGTGGCGTTTGCAACCGGTGCTTTTACAGTGTGATTGGCCGGAGGCGTCGTTGCAGCGGTTTTGCGTTTCTAAGTGCGTTCGTTTGCGTTATTGGTGCTGAGACTGCGTTGCTGTGTCTGTCCAACTGGCGAACGGAACGTTGGCAGTAGGTCTGTAATGGATCGAGATCTGTCGGATAACTCTGACAAACATCCAGCTCTGCAATCAAGCTGCGAAAGGGGATAGAAATAATCTATCCCCCCTACCTCAAATTTGGCCGCTGGATCGCTATGTAATCCGCATAGGGGATAACTGATTTGAGGCCCTCAAGCTTCTGAAGTGGTTATCCAACAGCAGACATAACTCCACCCAGCAGTTTCTGAGTTCTTCGTATTTGTCAGATAGAGTGAGCTTTAGATTGTCTTTCTGTCAGGAAGGGAAACTTGCGATGGGTTTGGTGGATCATAATGCGCAGGAACTGGAAGAGTGGCGGGGTGGGGTGATGACGCGGATGCGGACCTCTGCTGTAAGTGGTGCTCATCAGCTTTGCATTTTTGAACAGTGGTGTGAGCCCGGAAGTGGGGCTCCGTTGCATCTGCATGCGGTGGAGGAGCTTTTGGAGATGATTGACGGGACTGCGGAGATCACTTGCGGAGACGAACAGTATGTTGCGACAGTTAATCAGAGTGTCCTGATCCCTGCCGGGCGTTTGCATGGGTTTTGTAATGTGGGTGAGGGAACGCTGCATGTGCGGGCGACACTGGCTGCGCCAATTTTTGAGGCCAGTTATGAGAGTAGCACGGAGGTTTCCCGACGCTGGGTGCCGGATGGGATGTTGTGATGTGGGTTTAGAGGCTGGATTGGCTTTCTGGAGGCAAGTTCAATAGATTTGGCCGTATTCTTCCGTTAGTTTTCGCTGAGACCTTACATGGGCTGTTGGACGCTGGGAGGCTGTCGTCGGTTTGGCTTGTGAGGGAAAGCAAAAGAATACCTGAAAAGCGGGGGAACAGGATGTTTGCCAAAGAACACATTACCTATGAGCCAGTGGATTTGCCGGATCGTCTGGACCTGAGCGATGAGCAGATGCTTGAAGCTGTGAAAGGCTTTTATGACAAGATGAAGCGTCGCCATACGGTTCGGGATTTTTCTAATCGTCCTGTTGCCCGAGAGGTTATTGAAGAGTGCATTCGCACGGCTGGTACGGCTCCTTCTGGTGCGAACCATCAGCCCTGGCATTTTGTGGCGATCTCACAGCCTGAGTTTAAGAAGCGTATTCGGGATGGCGCGGAGGAAGAAGAGCGCCGGTTTTATGACGGCGGTGCGGGCGACGAGTGGATCAAAGCGCTTGAGCCGATTGGAACTAACGACGACAAGCCTCATTTGGAAGACGCGCCGTGGCTGATTGTTGTGTTTGCACAGCGTTGGGGGCAGTTTGAAGACGGGACGCGCTACAAGAACTACTACGTGCCTGAAAGCACCGGCATTGCTTGCGGTTTTCTGCTGACGGCGCTGCACCATGCAGGGCTGGTTTCGCTGACCCATACGCCCAACCCGATGAAATTTTTGAATGGCATGCTGGATCGCCCTGACTCCGAAAAACCAATCATGATTATTGCGGTTGGTCACCCGGCCGAAGATGCCAAGGTGCCAGCGGTAGCGAAGCTGAAGAAGCCTCTTTCTGAAATCCTGACTGTAGCGGATTAGAGCTTCAGGTTTTTCAGACGCAGGGAGTTCATCACCACGCAGAAGGATGACAGGCTCATGGCCAGTGCTGCAATCATGGGTGAGAGCAGTGCTCCGGTGAAGGGGTAGAGAATACCTGCTGCGATGGGGACACCTGCGGAGTTGTAGACAAACGCCAGAAACAGGTTCTGGCGGATGTTGCGCAATGACCCGATGGCGAGCTTGCGGGCGCGCACAATGCCTGTGAGATCGCCATTCAGCAATGTGATGCCCGCGCTTTCAACAGCGACGTCTGCGCCCGTTCCCATTGCCAGCCCTACATCGGCAGAAGCAAGAGCGGGTGCGTCGTTGACGCCGTCGCCTGCCATTGCAACCATTGCTCCGGATGCATGGAGCTGGTCGACCAGCGTCTTCTTGTCTTCTGGCAGGGCTTCTGCCTTGAACTCGTCAATACCAACGGAGTTGGCGACGGCTTTGGCTGTCAGGGTATTGTCTCCGGTTGCCATAACGACTTTGATGCCGGCCTCATGCAGTTGCCTGATGGCATCGATTGCGTTTTCTTTGATCGGATCGGAGATGGCGATCAAGCCAATGATTTCTTGCTCATTTGACATATAGATGCTGGTGTTGCCTGCAGCGCTCAAAGCTTGGTGCTTTTGCTTCATGTCCTCAGAGATCTTATCGGTGAGGTTGAAGATGACCGGGTTGCCGATGGCGTAGCGCTTGCCTTCGACCTTTGCGCTGACGCCCTTTCCGGTGTGGGCCTCAAAATCATCGGAGTCGGACAGGGACATTTTTTGGGCAGAGGCAGCATGGACGATTGCTTCTGCCAGTGGGTGCTCGGAGCCTTTTTCGATGGAGGCAGCGATGTGGAGGAGTTGGTCCTCGGTGTAATCCTTAGAGAACGACTGGATTGAGGTGACGGTTGGTTTGCCTTCTGTGATGGTTCCTGTCTTGTCGACAATGAGCGTATCGATTTTGGACATGAGCTCCAGCGCGGTGGCATCTTTGATGAGCACGCCGGCCTGTGCACCCCGGCCACTGGCGGTCATGATGGACATGGGCGTGGCAAGCCCAAGGGCGCATGGGCAGGCGATGATGAGCACTGATACGGCGACAATGACAGCGTAAGACAGGGATGGTGCCGGGCCGATAAGCAACCAGATGAAGAAGGAGAGAATGGAGATGCCGACCACGGTTGGGACGAAGTAGGCCGAGACTTTATCTGCTAGGCCCTGAATGGGTGCGCGTGAGCGTTGGGCAGAGGAGACCATAGTGACGATCTTGGAGAGCATGGTATCCGCGCCGACGTTTGTTGCCTCTATGATCAACGTTCCGTTTTTGTTGAGCGTTCCGCCTGTGACCGTGTCTCCGACGTTTTTCTCAAGGGCGACGGGCTCGCCTGTGAGCATGCTTTCATCCAGATAGGATTGACCATCGACGACGCGAGAGTCGACAGGGACTGCCTCTCCAGGGCGGACACGGAGCTTGTCGCCCGTCATGATGTTCTCGAGGGGGGCGTCATATTCTGTGCTGTCGTCCAGCACGCGGCGTGCGGTTTTGGGAGCAAGGTCAAGCAAGGCGCGGATGGCGTCACCCGTGCGCTCGCGGGCTCGCATTTCCAACACCTGACCCATGAAGATCAACGCCAAGATGACAGCCGAGGCCTCATAATAGACTGGAGGGTGGCCTGTGGCTGCGCGGATGCTTGGAGGGAACAGGCCGGGCAGGAACGTTGCCACTAGCGAATAGAGGTAGGCGGCGCCGACGCCCAGGGTGATGAGCGTCCACATGTTGAGGTTCCATGTGGTGATGGATTTGAGACCGCGCTCGAACAATGGAATGCCTGCCCACAGGACAACGGGTGTTGCGAGAGCAAATTCAACGTAGATGGCTGCAGGTTCTCCGATCCATTCGCGGAACGGGAGGCCGATGAAGGGGCCCATGGTGATTGCGAGCAGGGGAACTGAGAGGATTGCGCTGAGCCAGAAGCGTCTGGTGAAGTCGACCAGTTCGTGGCTGGGTTCGTCATCGCTGGTGACTGTCATGGGCTCTAGTGCCATGCCGCAGATAGGGCATTCGCCGGGGCCTTTCTTGATGATCTCCGGATGCATGGGGCAGGTGTAATCGACATCCTGCGTCTGAGTTTCCTGCTGCTTTTTGCTGTTGCCAGAGGCGTAGAAGTAGGGATCTGCGTCGAATTTATTGAAGCATTTATCGGAGCAAAAGTGGTAGGTCTTTCCGGCAAAATCAGCTGAGCGGGTGTCGTCAGTGATTGTCACCGGCATGCCGCAGACCGGATCCTGCTCCGTGGGGGAGGTGGCATTGGGTTGTGGTGTGTTTGATGCCTCGTCCATCGGTCATAAGGCTCCCTGATCCAGCGCGCGCGCGTTCTACCAGCGCAGATCATATGCCTTTGCAGTGCCTTAAAGGATTAAAGCCCCGTGGGACTTGGCAGTATCACTAGGCTGAGCTTAATGGAAATGAGGGCATTTGGGTTAAGTTGCCAAGAGCGATTGTCTGGTGGCCATGGAGAGCGATCTGGCTCTCATTTGTTATGTGTCGCTTTGCGTTTGAGCCAGCTTCAGATGTGGTTCCATGATCATGGCGAACTTGCGGATGATCTTTTCGATGTAATCCGGGTCGCTGTGGAACTCCTGCTGGAAAATCATGCCGCGGATGAAAGAGCGCCAGATGAGGAGGGTTAGAGTTACGTCTTCAATGGCCTCTTTATCTAAACCCGGTGGCAGAAAGAACTGGTTGAGCTGCTCGTTCCAGTCTTCCAGTTTGGGAGAGATGCGCAGGGACAATGCCTTGTCCGTGCGGGTTGCCATTATGATTTCAGAGAAGGCGCGCCCTTCTGGTGTGTCGATGATGTTTTTCCAATAGGTTACGAGTGCGTCGGTGAGTGTCCCGTTACCAGAATGCGTTACCTGCGCGAAGGGGAAAGAGTTTGGGCTTTCCTGTTGGTAGTGGCGCAAAATTCTTGAGAGCAGGAAGTCGACGGTTCCAATCACCAGATCTTCCTTGGAGGGGAAGTGGTGCATCAGGGCACCGCGACTGACATCAACGCCTTCCAGCACGCGATTGATTGAGGTTTCTGCATAGCCGAGCCGGTCGAGGCAATCGATGGTCGACTTAATGAGGGCTTTGCGTGTGTTTTCACCGCGCTGCTTCTTCTTGTCTAACTTGCTTACCATGATCAACCTTAGCCTTAGGAAGGGGTTCTCTCTGAAACACTTGACGTATTGGGAACTAGTATATACCGTACGTTTGGTATGTAAAAGAGGTTTCCGTTAAAATGACCATGAAAACCACGGAAAATCAAAGCTCTAGTAAACGTAAGCAGCCAATTCGCATTGGGGGGGCTTGCGGCTTTTGGGGTGACTCTAGCGCATCAACCGGGCAGTTGTTGCGCGCTGGAGGGCTCGATTACATTGTTTACGACTATCTGGCAGAGATCACTCTTTCCATCATGGCAAGGGCGCGTCAGAAGTCTCCTGATCTTGGATATGCGACGGATTTTGTTGAGCAGGTGCTTGGCTTGAACCTGAAGGCTATCGCTGAATCCAAGACGAAAATTCTCAGCAATGCTGGTGGTGTTAATCCTGAGAGTTGTGCCTCCAAGATCCGTGAATTGATTGCTGCACAGAAGCTGGATCTGAAGGTTGCTGTTGTCACTGGTGATGATCTGCTGGCGGAGGCTGGAACGTATCAGGCCGCTGGTGTGACAGAGATGTTCTCTCATGAGGCCTTCCCGAAGTCTGAGAAAGTTGCCTCCATCAATGCTTACCTTGGCGCGCAGCCTGTTGTTGCGGCTCTGGACGCTGGTGCAGATATCGTCATTACAGGGCGGTGTGCGGATAGTGCGTTGACCCTTGCTGCATGCGCACATGCCTTTGGCTGGGACTGGGCGGACTATGACCGCCTTTCTGCAGGCAGCCTCGTTGGCCATCTGCTGGAGTGCGGGACGCAGGTTACTGGCGGCAACTTCACGGACTGGCGGGATGTGCCGGATGTGAAGAAGATCGGTTATCCGATTGCGACAGTTTATGAAGATGGCAGCTGTGATCTGAGTAAGCCGGATGGCAGTGGCGGGCTTGTGAGCGTTGGTACTGTTGCTGAGCAGATGATCTATGAAATTGGAGATCCGCAAGCTTATTTGCTGCCTGATGTGACCTGTGATTTCTCGCAGGTGACGGTTGAGGCGAAAGCAGCGGATTGTGTGCATGTTTCCGGCGCAAAAGGGCGTTCAGCGCCTGAGAGCCTGAAGGTTTCAGCAACCTGGGCGGATGGGTTCCGTATTGGATTGATGATCCCGTATGTGGGCTTTGATGCTGGTGAGAAGGCGCAGGTGTTTGCTGATCTTGCGCTTGGCCGCGCTGAGACGGTGATGAAAAAGCTTGGTGCGCCCGGCTATCAAGAGGTGTCCGTTGAGATTGTGGGGGCAGGATCTCAGGTTGGAGCGGCTTCTGTGAGCCGGGGCACCTATGAAGAGGTTGTCCTGAAGATTGCGGCGCGGCATGTGGACCAGCGTGCTGCTGGTTTGTTGTTGCGTGAGCTGACTGGATTGGGTCTTTCGGTTGCTCCGGGGATGACAACGTTTAACGGTGGTCGGCCTAAGCCGTCGCCTGTTGTGCGGTTGTTCTCGTTCCTTGTTGAGCAGTCGGCGGTTTCGCCTCAGGTTTCTCTGGAAGGAGCGCCTGTTCCGTTTGAGCCTGTGATTGCGACAGATGTGGCAGCGGCAGCTGATAGCGCCGAGGTTCCGCAAGTAGCTGCCTCTGATGATGCGATGATTGAGGTTCCGCTGATCAAGCTGGCTTATGCGCGTAGTGGTGACAAAGGCGATAAAGCGAACATCGGCGTGATTGCGCGGAAAGCAGAGTGGTTGCCGTGGATTGCGGCTGCCCTGAGTGAAGAGGCTGTTGCGCGGACCTTTGCGCATTTCAATCCGGGCAAGGTGGCTCGTTTCTATCTGCCGGGCTGTCATGCGCTGAATTTCCTGATTGATGATGTGCTTGGCGGCGGCGGCATTGCCAGCCTGAGGCTGGATCCGCAAGCAAAGGCATACAGCCAGATCTTGCTGACCCGGAGTGTTCCGGTTCCGCAGTCCATTGCGCAGGAGGTGATGTGATGAGTGATGCTTCAACAACTTCTGCCGTTCTTGTGGCTCAAAAAGATGGTTGGATGACCATCACTTTGAACCAGCCCGAGAAGCGCAATCCGCTGACAGGTGAGGTGATTGCTGAAATCTCCAGGGTTCTGCGGGATGTGCAGGACGACCGCAGCGTGCGTGGCATCACGTTCACTGGTGCTGGCGGTGTGTTCTGTGCTGGCGGAGACCTGAAGTCCTTCCAGCAGATCATGGCTGGTGGTGATGAGGCCGAGGCGATTGCACAAAAGATCAGTCTGGAAGCTGCAGCGTTTTTTGGAATGATCGCCAATCAGCCGCAAGTGACCATTGCTTTGGTGGAGGGGGCCGCCATGGCAGGTGGTCTTGGTATGGCCAGTGCCTGTGACTTTGTGGTCGCAACGCAAGACGCCAAATTTGCATTTACTGAGACGCGGATTGGCTTGCCGCCTGCTCAGATTGCTCAGTACGTGACCAAACGTCTGGGCTACCAGAAAGCCAAGAAAATGCTCGTGTTGGGGAGCAAACTGACCGGTGTCGAGGCCTTTGACATCGGTCTGGTCGATGAAGCTGTTGCAGATCAGGCAGCGCTTGAGACAGCAGAAGCGGATTTAAAAAAGCAAGTTCTGGCTTGTGCTCCAGACGCTGTTGCAGCCACCAAGCGAGTGGTTGAGGAGACGCTTTTCCTTGAACAGGAAGAGTTGCGCCAGAGCGCGGCTGCTCATTTTGCAAGAGCTATCGTTGGGGAAGAGGGACAGGAAGGCGTGAAGTCGTTTTTACAAAAACGCAAACCTTCCTGGGCTCCTTAGATGACCCCTTAAATTCTGGGGTATGCGTTTACCCGATAACAGATGTTCGAATGCGGTGAAGGAAGAAGAAATGCAGGGTATGCTCATATTCGTATGAGCTGACTATAATGCCGAAGTCTATCGCGCAATAACGATAGTGTTGGAACCAGCGGGGAGGCTGAACCAACACATCAGAGGAGGGAACATGGGTACACAGTACGCACTGCCAATTGAAATGCTGCAAAAATGGGCCACAGATAAACCAAACTCGGTTTATCTGCGACAACCCGTGAACCGGCAGTTCATAGAATTCACCTGGAAGGAATGTTACGACACCGTCCGGCGTGTGGCTGCTGCGCTCCAGTCAATGGGTTTCCAACCGGGAGACCGGATTGGTATTCTCTCTAAGAACTGCGCTGAATGGTTTCTGGCTGACTTTGCAATTCAGGCCGCTGGTTATATCTCGACACCAATTTATTACACCGCCTCAGCGGACACGATCAGCTACATCATCAATCATGCAGATATCAAAGCGCTGTTTATGGGCAAGCTGGATGACTTTGCGCCGAGCCAGCAGGGTATTCCTGAGGGCGTGGTCAAAATCGCGCTTCCCTATAACACGATAGATTGTGAGCACAGCTGGACGGAGCTGGTCAAAACGAATGATCCGTTGCCAGAAGACAAGCTGGCCAAGCCAGAGCTGGATGAGCTGTTTTCCATTGTTTACACCTCTGGCTCCACCGGGAACCCGAAGGGGGTGGAAGTCACCTGGCGCAATATTGCCTATGGCGCATGGTCTCCAACCCAGTCTTTGGAACTGGGCCGTGAAGAACGCCTGATCTCCTATCTTCCGCTGGCGCACATCACCGAGCGTGCTCTTATTGAGCATGTGAGCCTTTATGCTGGTGTGGTCGTGAGCTTTGTGGAGTCTTTGGACACCTTTGCGGAGGATTTACGGGCAGCTGAAGTGACCATGTTCATTTCTGTTCCGCGTCTCTGGATGAAATTCCAGTCCAGTATCCTTGCCAAGGTCCCGCAAAAGAAGCTGGACAGGCTTTTGAGCATTCCTATCCTGAGCTGGTATGTGAAGCGGAAAATCCGCGGACAGCTTGGCCTGACCAATGCAAAGCTCATCGGGAGTGGTTCAGCACCAATCTCCAAGGCTGTTCTGGAATGGTACCAGAAGCTAGGCATCAACATTACTGAGGGATGGGGCATGACCGAGACTGCAGGTCTTGCGTCCTCTCACTTCCCATTCCGTGCGGATAAGGTTGGCACGATCGGTACGCCGCTTGCAGGGCTTGAGATCAAGATCACCGATGAAGGTGAGCTTCTCATTCGCGGGGACGCTGTGACCAAGGGATACTACAAGGATCCTGAGCTGACTGCTGAAACCATTGAAGATGGCTGGTTCCATACTGGTGACAAGGTTGAGCAGGATGCAGATGGGTTCTTGCGTATTACGGGCCGTGTGAAGGAAATCTTCAAATCCTCCAAGGGCAAGTACATTGCGCCGGTGCCGATTGAGGCCATGCTGTTTGACAACACGTATGTTGAGCAAGCCTGTGTGATGGGGTCCGATTTGGCGCAGCCTGCGGCGGTGGTGTTCCTCTCCAGCGAGATGACTCATGGTCTGTCGCGCGAAGAGGTGCGTACCAGCCTTGAAGAGACCTATCACAGCATCAACAGTGCCGTTGAAAGCCATTTGAAACTGAGCTCCATCATTGTCGCAAACGACATGTGGACCATTGAGAATGGTTATCTCACCCCGACCATGAAGATCAAAAGAACACGCCTTGAAGATCGCTATCAAGAGGTGGTGCAGGGTATGCCTGATCGCCCGGTGGTTTGGGAAGATGAATGCGGTGCTGCGGCTGGTGCGCCGGCCTGAAAGACTGACAATGGTTTGGGGTGACGCGGTCACCCCAAACCGGGAATTTTGAGGCGAGGGCCTCTGTTTGAATAAGCCGCGTAAGTGGCAGGGAGAATTTGGAATGAGCAATGAACCGTCCCGTTACGCATCAGTCCTGCGAGATGGGTTGTTTGATGGACAAACAATGATTGTGACTGGGGGAGGCAGTGGCATTGGTCGCTGTATCGCCCACGAACTTGCAGCGTTGGGCGCTCATACCGTTCTCCTTGGCCGCAAGCAGGCAAAGCTTGATGCGGTGGCTGATGAAATTTGTGAGGATGGCGGCGAGGTTTCAACTCACTCGCTGGACATTCGTAATGAAGAGGCTGTTGGCGAAACTGTTGCCAAGATTGTCGCGGAGCGTGGTGTGATCCATGGCCTCGTGAACAATGCGGGTGGGCAGTATCCAAGCCCTGCGGCCTCTATCAAGAAGAAGGGCTTTGACGCGGTTGTTGAGACCAACGTCACAGGCGGCTTTTTGATGGCGCGCGAAGTTTACAATCAGGGAATGCGTAAGAGCAAAGGCGGATCCATTGTCAATATCGTTGCGGATATGTGGCGCGGTATGCCGGGTATGGCGCACTCTGGTGTGGCACGGGCCGGTATGCAGAACCTGACCATGACGCTGGCTGTTGAATGGGCCGAGGCAGGTGTGCGGGTGAATGCGGTTGCCCCGGGCTGGATCGCGTCTTCCGGCTTTGACACTTACGACGAAAACTTCATCAAAACCATGTTTGCGCGGATGGCGGACAACAACCTCGCTCGTCGTCTGGGCACGGAAGCTGAGGTTGCCTCTCTGGTGAACTTTC
The DNA here is from genome assembly GCF_001623285.1 of Pseudovibrio sp. Ad26. Classification (NCBI taxonomy): domain Bacteria; kingdom Pseudomonadati; phylum Pseudomonadota; class Alphaproteobacteria; order Hyphomicrobiales; family Stappiaceae; genus Pseudovibrio; species Pseudovibrio sp. Ad26. Next base: position 459,872 of record NZ_LMCE01000146.1, on the reverse strand, counting down.
TGCTTTCTCCGGGAGCTGCGTTCATGACTGGACAGTGTATTGGTGTGGATGGTGGAGCGCCGCTCTGGACCAACCTGATGCCGGTTGGCGACAACGCAAATATGAAGGAATACCAAGGGTTTCATCGCTATGAGAAGCCTAGGGCCCTTAAAGCTTGGGAGAAAGACAAATGCCCAAGTTAACCTCCTCAATCGATAGCGGCAGTGCTGCGTTTGCTCAGAATAAGGCCTTCATGGAAGCTCTCATTGAGGAGTTCCGTGGGTATGAGGCAAAGGTTCGGGAGAACTCCGAGAGCAAGCGCGGGAAGTTTGAAAAGCGTGGTCAGTTGTTGCCGCGGGATCGTGTGAGCCTGCTGCTGGATCGTGGATCTCCGTTTATGGAAATCTCCACGCTGGCTGGCCTGAAGATGCATGACGATGACGGCAAGAAGAATGTTGCTGGTGGCGGCTCGATTTCCGGTATCGGTTATGTTGCTGGAAAGCGCTGTCTTGTGGTGGCGACGGACTCTGCGATTAAAGGTGGCTCTATCTCTCCGATGGGCCTGAAGAAGACGCTTCGCCTGCAGGAAATCGCCAAAAAGCAGAAACTGCCGATTGTTGCGCTGACGGAAAGTGCTGGTGCGAACCTCATGTACCAGTCCGAGCTGTTTGTTGAAGGCGGACGGGCGTTTGCCAATCAGGCGCGTATGTCTGCGGCAGGCATTCCGCAGGTGACGGTGGTGCATGGGTCTTCGACGGCTGGTGGTGCGTATATGCCGGGGCTGTCGGACTACACTGTTGTGGTGCGCGGCAAGTCGAAGATCTTTCTGGCCGGTCCTCCGCTGCTGAAAGCGGCAACGGGTGAGATTGCGACAGATGAAGAGCTGGGTGGTGCGGAGCTGCATTACAACACAGCTGGCACAGCGGAATACATGGCAGAGGATGATGCGCACGGCGTCGAGACCGCGCGTGAGATTGTTGACCATCTGCCTTGGGATGCGCCGGTCGAGGCGGAAGGCGGCAAACAGCCGTTTTATGATGCCACGGATCTGCTGGGCATCGTGCCTGAGGATGCCAAGAAACCGTATGATGTGCGCGAGATTATTGCTCGCATCACGGACGGCTCTGACTTCCTTGATTTCAAGAAGGAATTTGGCGGAGCCACGGTTTGTGGTCATGCCCGCATTGACGGGCAGGCTGTTGGCATTTTGGGCAATAACGGCCCGATTGATCCGCAAGGTGCGGTGAAGGCGGCTCAGTTTATTCAGCTGTGTTGCCAAAGCAATACGCCGCTGCTGTTTCTGATGAATACCACTGGCTATCTGGTGGGCCGGGATGCGGAGACAGGCGGGATCGTCAAGCATGGGTCCAAGATGATCCAGGCGGTTGCCAATGCCACAGTTCCTAAAGTGACCATTGTGGTTGGTGGTGCCTGGGGTGCTGGTAACTACGGCATGTGTGGCCGTGGGTTTGACCCTGATTTCATCTGGTCGTGGCCATCGGCCAAAGTTGGTGTGATGGGACCGGAGCAGGCAGCGACGGTGATGAAGATTATCACCGAAGAGAAGTTTGCGAAGATGGGACAAGAGATTCCAGATGGCATGACTGACCAGATGGCTCAGAAGATCGTTGACCAGATGTCACCAGAGACCACAGCGCTGTTTGCGACGGCGCGGCTTTGGGATGATGGGATCATTGATCCAAGAGACACGCGCCGCGTTGTCTCATTGGCCCTATCTGTTTGTGCAGATGCCAGGAAACGTCAGCTTAATCCAACAGCATTCGGGGTCGCGCGCGGCTAGGCAGAGCAGCGCCATTCGGCTCTTTGAGTCCAGTTCAACATGAGGGTTTCACGATGGAATATACTGAAGAACATCGGAAAATGAAAAGTGCGGTGGTCAAGTTCGTCGAGGCCGAAATCAACCCGCATGTGCCGGAATGGGAAGAGGCAGGAATCTTTCCAGCTCATGAACTTTTCAAGAAAATGGGTGATCTCGGTTTTCTTGGTGTCAACAAGCCAGAAGAGTATGGCGGGATGGGCCTTGATTACTCCTATCAGGCCATGACCATTGAAGCGCTGGGCGCATGTGCCTGTGGTGGTGTGCCCATGGCAATTGGCGTGCAAACGGACATGGCAACCCCTGCGCTCTCTCGCTTTGGATCTGATGAGCTGCGCAAGGAGTTTCTGACCCCTGCGATTGCTGGTGACATGGTGGCTTGTGTTGGCGTTTCTGAAGCCCATGCCGGGTCTGATGTGGCGAACATCAAGAGTAACGCGATGAAGGATGGTGATGATTACATCATCAACGGCTCCAAGATGTGGATCACCAACTCCACGCAGGCGGACTATATGTGCATGCTGGTGAACACCAGTGAGGGACATAAGCACCAGAACAAATCGCTGATTGTTGTGCCGATGGACAGTGCTGGCATCACCAAGTCGGATCGCCTGAATAAGCTGGGTCAGCGCTCTTCTGATACGGCGCAGATCTTCTTTGATGACGTGCGTGTTCCTCAGCGCAATCTGATTGGCACTGAGGGTGCTGGTTTTATGTACCAGATGCTGCAGTTCCAGGAGGAACGCCTGTGGTGTGCCTTATCGCTTGTTGATGGCATGGACCGCATCATTCAGCTGACGGAAGATTATTGCCGTGAGCGTTCAGCCTTTAACCAGAGCATTCTGGACTTTCAGGTGGTGCACTTCCGTCTTGGTGAATTGCGTACTGAAGTGGAGTTGCTGCGTGCGCTTTCTGAGAAGTGCGTTGAATCCATGGTGCGTGGTGAGAACGTGACACGCCTTGCTTCTATGGCGAAGCTGAAGGCTGGCCGTTTGTCTCGGGAGCTTGCGGACTCCTGTCTGCAGTTCTGGGGTGGCATGGGTTACATGTGGGACAGCCCTGTGAGCCAGTTCCTGCGGGATAGTCGCCTGACGTCCATTGGTGGCGGTGCAGATGAAGTGATGCTCTCTATCATCTCCAAGCTGGATGGCACTTTGCCAAACCCAAAGAAGAACCGTGCAATGCAGAAGGAAGCGGCTGAATAAGCTGCTTTCGCAAGCCTGACTATCTTGGCACTGTGAAGGGAATTTTCGATGTTTGATAGCGTCCTGGTCGCCAATCGGGGGGAGATTGCCCGCCGAGTGTTCCGCACTGCGCGGCAAAAGGGCTATCGGAGTATTGCTGTTTATTCCGAGGCTGATGCAACGGCTCCTCATGTTGAAGACGCTGATATTGCAGCGTGTATTGGCGGAGCAACACCAGCAGACTCCTACCTGAATATTGAAGCTATATTGGAAGCTGCCCGTAAAACCGGCGCACAGGCTGTGCATCCGGGATATGGGTTTCTGGCAGAAAACGCAGAGTTTGCGCGCGCTTGTGCGGATGCTGGGTTGGTCTTCATTGGTCCGCCTGCGGAAGCGATTGAGTTGATGGGCTCCAAGCGGCTGTCCAAACTGCGGATGATTGAGGCGTGCGTGCCGTGTGTGCCGGGATATTCTGGTGCGGATCAGTCTACGGAGACATTGGCTGCAGAAGCGGCGCGTATTGGCGTGCCGTTGATGATCAAGGCGTCTGCTGGTGGCGGTGGGCGCGGTTTGCGTTTGGTTGAAGACCTGAGTGGGCTTGAAGACAAGCTGGCGGCTGCGGCTTCAGAAGCTGAAAATGCTTTTGGCAATGGTGAGCTTATTCTTGAGAAGGCGGTGATCAATCCGCGCCATGTCGAGATTCAGGTGTTTGCTGATAATCATGGCAATGTGGTGCATCTGGGTGAGCGGGACTGTTCTGTGCAGCGTCGCCACCAGAAGGTGATTGAGGAAGCGCCGGGGCCGTCGGTTACGCCGGAAATCCGCGAGGCAATGGGGCAGGCTGCTGTTGATGCGGCGCGGGCCATCGGCTATCGCGGGGCAGGGACCGTTGAGTTTTTGTTGGCTGTTGATGGCAGTTTCTACTTTATGGAGATGAACACCCGTTTGCAGGTGGAGCATCCGGTGACGGAAGAAATCACTGGTCAGGATCTGGTTGCCTGGCAGCTGGATGTTGCTGCTGGAAAGCCTTTACTGCTGAGCCAGGAGGATATTTCCTTTACTGGCCATGCCATGGAGTTGCGTCTCTATGCAGAGGATGCTGATGCTGGTTTTCTGCCGCAGACGGGTACTGTGCTGGCGTGGAATGGCAATGATCTTTCCGTGCGCGTTGATAGTGCCATTGAGCAGGGCAGCGAGATTTCATCCTACTACGACCCAATGATTGCCAAGCTGATTGCGCATGGCAGTGATCGGGATGAAGCACGGCGTAAGCTGCTGCGCGGGCTGGATGAGCTGGTTCTGCAAGGGCTGGTTCACAATGGCTCCTTTCTGAAGAGTGTGTTGCAGGATGATGTGTTTGCAGCTGGCAAAGCAACGACGGCGTTCCTTAATGATCGTGAACTTGGCTCTGTTGCAGCTGATGCAACGCGAGAGCTCATGCGGGATCTTGCCGTGTGTTTGTTTGCTCGCAGCAAAGGCCAAAGCCGCTGGACGACAGCGACACCTCTGCCTGTAAGGATCAAGCTGGATGGTGAGGAAATCTTTGTGCGGGACGACCTGCGGGTTCTTACAGGTGAAGATCGCGGCAGCATTGTTTTTGAAGCGGACGGCGTTCGTCGCTCTGCCTTTGTGAGTGAAGCGCCTGAAGGGGGGCTTTGGATCTCGTTGGAAGGGCAGACGCAGTTCTTCGAAGAGCAGAGTTTCAGCTCCAAGAAAGAAGACAATTCGGCTGCATCCAGCTCGATTATTGCACCGATGCCGGGAGCTGTTGTTGCTTTGAAGACAGAGCAGGGCGCACAGGTCTCCAAAGGAGATGTGCTGCTGGTTCTGGAAGCGATGAAGATGCAGCACGAGCTGACGGCACCGCGTGATGGTGTTGTTGCTGAACTTGGGACGCAGGAAGGTGCGCAGGTGAACAGCCGTGATGTGCTGGTTCGTCTGGAAGAAGAGACCGCCTGAGATCTTCTGCCAGTGATTTTGTGCCAGTGATTTTGTGAATGACCCGCAGGTTTTGCGGAGGAGAGTATGATGAGTTTGAGTCTTCCTGACTTCGGATTGAAGCGCAAGTCCACCATGTTCAACGAGGAGCATGAGGCTTTTCGTGATGTGCTTTCCCGTTTCATTGCCAAGGAGATCACTCCTTACGTCGCCCAGTGGGATGAAGCCAACGAGTTTCCTCGTGAGCTTTACAAAAAGGCGGCGGATGTTGGGTTGCTCGGCATCATGTTTCCTGAGGAGTATGGCGGGACGGGTATCGATTATCCGTTGTCTTATCTTTCTGCTGTTGAGCTTGGACGTGCGGGGAGTGGAGGCATCAATGCGGGCTTGATGAGCCACACCATTGGCACACCTCCAATTGCGCACCTTGGGTCTGATGAGTTGAAGGCGCGGGTGATCCCGGCAGTTTTGGCAGGCGAGAAAATTTCGGCGCTTGCTATCACTGAGCCAGGTGGTGGGTCAGATGTTCAGAACCTGAAGACGGTTGCCCGCCGTGAGAACGGTCACTACGTCCTTAATGGTGAGAAGACCTTCATCACCTCTGGTATGCGTGCGGACTACTATACGGTTGCGGTGCGGACTGGCGATACAGGCATGGGCGGTATTTCGCTGATGCTGGTTGAGAAGGGTATGGAAGGCTTTACGCAGACGCCGTTGCACAAGATGGGATGGTGGGCCTCTGACACTGCAACGCTGCATTTTGACAATGTGAAAGTACCAGTCGAAAACCTGATTGGCGGAGAGAATGCCGGCTTCATGGGCATCATGATGAACTTCAACAATGAGCGCCTGTTCCTTGCCTCTGCTTGTTACGGCCACATGCTGGGTGTGTTTGAAGAGGCGCTTGACTGGGCGAAGCAACGCGAGACGTTTGGCAAGCCGCTCATTTATCGTCAGGTCATCCGGCACAAGTTTGTTGATATGGCGATGAAGATGCAGGCCGTTCGGGCGGTGCTGGAAGAGCTGGCGCAGCGGCTGCAGTTGGGCGAAAGCCCGATCACCGAGATCTGTATGGCGAAGAACCTTGCTACCAGTACGCTGGAATATGTGGCCAATGAGTGCCTTCAGATCCTTGGTGGTGCAGGTTACATGCGCGGAACCAAGGTTGAGCGCATTTACCGTGAGACCAAGGTGATGACGATTGGTGGTGGTTCCTCTGAGATCATGAAGGATCTGGCCAGCCGGCAAATGGGTATCTAAGAAATCTATGCGCATTAAAAAAGCCCCGCTCATGAGCGGGGCTTTTTCTATTGTTTAGAGTCTGGTGCGTTCATCTACATTCCACACCAGACTCTAACTTTTTTGTTGGAGAGAATTCATATCGTTTGATTGAAGCCAATCAAACGGAACGCGCTCTAAGCACTTTCTTTAGAGACTGATTGTGCCATCTCATTTGGCGTTGCGCCGGAGATACCCAACTCTCCAAGGAGACTGTCGACCAATGGAGCCTGAGAGCGGTATCTCAGGGCTGAGTTGACCAACTGATCGGATAGACCGGCAGACCCTTCTGCTGGTGTTCCGTTTGCTGCTGGTGCTGCACCACCCAGACCATCGACCTGAAGGATTTTGATCTCGTCGATGTTCTCCATTGGCTTCACGCTCTCGCTGATGACCTGTGGCAGAGCTTCGATCAGAGCCAGTTTGACCTGCATGTTGATTTGCTCTGGTGACAGGAGGTTGGATGCCTCGTTGAGGATACGCTTACCCTCTGCTTCCACTGCAAGGCGGAGTTTGTCAGCTTCTGCACGGGTCGTGACGGCGTCGGCTTCCGCGTTTGCCGCAATACGGATCTGATCCGCATCTCCGCCTGCTTTCAGACGAACAGCTTCTGCATGGTCTTCCGCAGCTTGCTTTTCTGCTTCCGCACCAACTGTGACGGAGATTGCGGAGCGTTCTGCATCCTGAGCTGCCTGAACCAGATCGACCTGTTTCTGACGTTCGGCCACTTCGATCTCACGAGCGGTGATAACCTGTTCTTCAGCTTTGATAGCAACTGCACGGGCTTCGTTTGCAGCTGCATCAGCATTGGAAAGCGCCTTGGATTTTTCTGAAACTGCTATAGAACGGTCTTGCTCGATTAGTTCAAGGACCTTCTCTTTTTCGATGCGCGTTTCTTCGAGTGCGCGGTCCTTGAGAATTTCCTGCTCTTTGACCTGACGCTCGGATGCGATTGCTGACTGGCGGATTTCCAGCTGTGAAGTGATATCTGCCTGCTCTGCATCACGGCGACGCTCAGCTTGTTCCGTGGCAATCAATGCTTGTTGCTTGGCTTTGCGGATTTCCAGATCACGCTGCTGTTCCAGTGAAGCGTATTCTTCCTCACGGGCGATTTCGAGCTTATGTTGCTCGGCTTCAAGGTTTTTGCGGCGGATCAGAACTTCTGTGTCCTGCTCAATGTCGTTGCGCTTTCTGCGGCGCTCTTCAATTTCCTGAGTGAGCTTGGTCAGACCTTCCGCATCGAAGGCGTTGTTTGGATTGAAGTATTCCATGCGGGTCTGGTCAAGACCGGTCAGGGAGACGGATTCCAGCTCAAGGCCGTTTTTCAGCAGATCTTCGGAGACAGCTGCCTGTACCTTTTGAACGAAGGAAACGCGCTGTTCGTGCAGTTCTTCCATTGCCATTTCAGCAGCCACGGCGCGCAGAGCATCGACGAACTTGCCTTCAATGAGGTGCTTCAGGTCTTCCGGGTGCATGGTGCGAATACCGAGGGTTTGTGCGGCATTGGCAATGGATTCGATGGTTGGCTGAGCGCGTAGGTAGAACTCGGCGACCACATCAACACGCATTCTATCGCGGGTGATTAGTGCTGCTTCATCGGCTCTGCGCACTTCAAGGCGCAAGGTGTTCATATTCACCTGAATGATGTCATGAAGGACCGGTAAGACAATTGCGCCGCCGTTCATGATGACTTTTTGTCCGCCAAAACCAGTCCGTACAAACGCGACTTCTTTTGAAGAGCGAGTGTAGAGGCGGGAGAAGACAATGCCGATTGCGAGAAGGGCAATAAGGACAACAGCTGCCAGGACGAGCATCTCAGTCAGTCCAGTTGCTGACTCCAAGGCGGAGTTTTGATTTTCTGTAAACATATTGGGCCTCAAATAGAGAGATTAATCTGCAAGCGTGTCTGAGCGAGGTGATAAATTTTTGTGTGGGTTTGCAATTGCTGTGAAAAGGGAGCCTTTTAAGCCGACAAGCAAGACCTCGTCTCCCTGCATTAATGTGATGTCTGGCTGGTCTGGAATGACCTGCACGTAATGTCGTGTGCCAAAAGTATCCGTGACGCGGGCTTCTGCCTGCAAAGCCATGGTCGCATTGCCAAGTGTCAGGACTGCAACTTCGCCCACCAAGTTGTTTCGTGAGCGTGCGTCTGTCTCTTCCTTGGGCATGATGCGGCCAATGGCATGACCAGTTGTGGCGGTGAACCAGAAGCTGACAATCACTGTTGGGATGAGCGCCATCCAGAAGGGGATTGATGAGCCTAAGACAGATGTAGCGGTGTACTGTATCAGCACACCTATGATGCCGAAGCTGGTAAGCAGGATAATCAGCAAGACAATGAACGGGACCTTGCCCACGGCCAGCCATGCCAGAAACCCTTCGACAGGGCCAAGGCCTACTGCGTCAACCGAGACGTCGGCATCAATGTCTGCGTCTATATCGATGTCGGCATCGATATCCAGATCCGGCAGTACATCATCGACCAGACCGGAAAGAGAAAGTCCGAACACCATGCCGACAACTTCGAGCAACGCCAGAGCGAGCATGACGAAAATGGCGAGCGTGAAGAGATAGGTCTCGCTTGAAAAAAGTAGTTGTGCCAATTCATCCCCCAATGAACACTATGATTGCCGGTTGCTGTTATTCCAGTTCAGCTTCCAGCGCAGCAAGGCGCTCTTCTACGCGGTGGTCGCGGGTCATCTGATCCAGCTTTGCGAGCTTTGCATCGTCACCCATACTTCCTGAGTTTACGACACTCGGTACTCCTGTAGCCGCTTTCATTGCACGATCAAATGCAGAGTTGGCATTGTCAACGGCTGTATTGAGCTTGTGATCGCTGCCTCCATCTGCGGTTGCGCTTTGTGATGTTGCAGCATTTTTTTGCGTTATGTAAGCGTCCAGTTGGTCTGACATTTCGCGCTTGCGGCCCTGAAGAGCGAGGATGGAGTTGTTGAGCTCCTGTTCTTCATCACCAGCGTCGGCAATTGTCTTTTCCAGAACTGGAATTTGCGCTTCCAGATCCATCTGACGGGCAACAGCCGCGCGGGCTAGATCCTTCTCGCCAGCGCGCAGGGCAATGGCGGTTTTCTCGGAGAGTTCTTCGTGAGACTTGTTGGTCTCTGCGAGCCTCTGGCTTGCTACGTGCTTTTTGACGGCTGCTTTGCCAAGAGCGTCGCGGACGTCTTCAACAGCGCCGTCGAGTTCACGAATAGCCTGTTTCATTACTATGTCAGGTGCAGTGCTTTCGACGGCATCAACAATGGAGTTGGCAGTTCCGGAAACCAGACGACCGACGCGAGATAAAAGAGATTCAGACATTGAGTCCTCCAGTATTACTTCGAGTTTAAACGGTTGCGCAAAAGTTCAGTGGAGCTGCGCATATCATCGACAAGCTCTTTGAAGAGTTCTGGGTTTTGCAGGCGTGGATTACGTCTCAATCCGGCCTGAAGCACCAACTCAATGAGCTCAAAAAAATCTTCTGTAACTGCAGCTTCTGCGTCCTTCAGGTCTGTTTCGCCAGCTTTGCCAGCCAATTCCCCGAGAAGGAGCGGAAGACGATCAGTCAACAAACGTAGCACGTCAGACTGGCGATCGCTTTGGTCGAGCATATCGCTTGCTGGCTTTACCAGTTTCCGCGCTGCAAATGTGTGCGTGCCATCGCCCAATGATGCGAAGCTGTTTTCCGGTGCGGCTATGAGTGCCCGGATTTTATCACTTGGCGTTTTGGCTTCCGGAAAGTTCAACCGGGCCAAGCGCTCCGATTCCTCTTGCGTTAATCGCACGCTTAACGAAATGGATCTTGATGGCATGTAGCACCTTTGCATTACAAATGTAGTTCTAATGTAATTGCAATTTCTGATTGTTCAAGAGGGTAAGCTAAAGTTTGTTGATTTGCAGAAAATGACATTGACTAAAATGCGAGTGCTAGTTGGTTTTTTGGTGAATGAATTTTGAGATCTCACAGCAGCTGTCTGGATTGGTCTTCTTCAGGAAGGATGATGTTGGATAAGGTGAGATTTCAAAATGGCGAACTCGCGTGAGGATAGGTGTTATTGCGGCGTGGCAGGTGAACGTGGGGCTGGCGAGTTTGGTGATGCTGTGGAGCGCCTGCATGTGCGCAAGAGTTTGATCCCAGAGGGGGATAACACTGCCTTTGAGCGGATCATGGGTGTTTCTGACATCTTCCCCATCAACTACCTCAGCCGTGGGGTCGCTGCTGCACGGTCTATCTGTAAGGTTCAGCTCTATCGGGGTGGACGTATTCCGGCAGGGGCAGGGTCTGGCTTTCTGGTTGGGCCGAACCTGCTCCTGACCAATAACCATGTGATCCGGTCGCGCCAGTCTGCAGCGCAGGCTTCGGCTATCTTTCAATATGAGATGGATGAGGATTTTTCGCTTGGGCGGTCTGCCGAGTTCTCGGTTACGGATGAGATCTTCTTCACCAGCGCGAGTGACAATCTGGATTTTAGTTTTGTCTCAGTCGAAGAGGGGAATAAAGAGGCCAGATCCCTCTCTGACTTCGGATCTTTGAAGCTGCTGCCTCAATCTGGTAAGGCGGTGAAAGGTGAGGCTGTTTCAATCATTCACCACCCCAATGGCGGGCTGAAGAGCCTTTCGCTTCGCAACAGTCAAATCCTGAGCGTCCATGACCACTTCATAACTTACTCAAGTGATACGTTGCCGGGTTCTTCTGGTGCGCCGGTGCTGAATGACCAATGGTTGCCAGTGGCTTTGCATCACCGCAGTATTTCTCATCCATCCAATCGAAACCGCTGGATTGCGAACCGCGGTATCCGGATCAGTGCAATTCTCACCAACCTGAAGCTGCATGCGTCAAAGCGCAACACCGACGCAATGAGGATTACTGAGCGTCTTGGTTTGTAATTATGTAGCAAGATCAGTGCACTAACCAAAGTGTTATGTTGATATACGTAGTTCAAAGTGACTAATGGGCATAACGTATATATCAATCCTCTTTTTTCAGAATGCTGCTAGATAAGCGTCCATAAATAGAAGAATAAATCTACATGATAGATCGATGCAAAGCTCCGGCGTTATAAGCAAAACAATTTTAGGACTTCTGGGAAGCGTACTCTTTGGTGGCGTGGCTGTTGCACAAGTGTGCCCAACCGCAGACACGATGAAAACCGGAATGGTCCTCATAAACAGCAATATTCCCGCACGTTTGTTTGTTCGACTTGAAAAGGACGGGCAGATTACAGAGCTGCATTTGAATGAGCGATATGTGGTGGTGCGTGACCAGATACATGTTCATGAGAAGGGCTTGTTCCTTTCCTATGAACGAGGGGCTCACATCAATCGGACTTACGTGCCAGATATACCGTTTGCTGAGTTCTTTCCGCTTGAAGTTGGTAAGGTCTGGACAGCATCCATTGATGTGTTTGAGAACGAAGACCTTGTACGCAGAGACGTGCCCTACAAGTTTTCCGTTGGTGAGCCTGACCGCTTGCAGGTTGGGAGCTGCGCCTACGATGTACTTGATGTGACGCTTGAAACCGTCAGCGCAGAGGGTGAGGATATTGTTACCAAATATGCCTACAGCCCTGAGCTTGGGACCATCCTTAGAGGGGAAGGCAAGCATCTTTGGACATCCGAAAACGATGTGATGCAGTTTGATGAGCTGCGCGTTGTCCGCAACAAGCTGGTGCAATAAGCAAAAGGGGAGACCAAAGCCTCCCCCTGAAGAAGTTTAAGCTAGGACTTCGCGGCTGATCAGTTCCTTCATGATTTCTGAGGTACCGCCGTAGATGCGCTGGACGCGGGCGTCTACGAAGGCGCGGGAAACGCCGTATTCTCTCATGTAACCGTAGCCGCCGTGGAGCTGGAGGCAGCCATCTACAACGCGGCCCTGCATTTCTGTTGTGCCGAGTTTAGCCATGCTGACGGTGGTGTTGTCGAGCTTGCCTTCCAGGAACATGCGGCAGCATTCGTCAACGAACGCGCGGTGGGTGCGGACGTCGGTTGCCATTTCTGCCATTTTGAAGCGGGTGTTCTGAAGGGTAGCAACCGGGCGACCGAAGGCCTGACGTTCTTTGACGTAATCAGCCGTCATTGCCAGTACGCCTTCGGCACCTGCAACAGCGCCAACAGCGAGGGTAAGTCGTTCGCGTGGGAGCTCATTCATCATGATGTGGAAGCCAGCATCCATTCTGCCGAGGCAAGCGCTGGCCGGGACGCGAAGGTCCTCAAAGAAGAGCTCGGATGTGTCTGAGGAATGCAGGCCGATCTTGTCGAGGTTCTGACCGCGTTTGAAGCCCGGGTTGTCTGCATCAACGAGGAATAGGCTGGTTCCCTTGGAGCCGGAGACATCCAGATTTGTGCGGGCAACAACGATCACAACATCTGCATGCTGGCCGTTGGTGATGAAGATTTTGCTGCCGTTGATGATGTAATCATCGCCGTCTTTGCGTGCGATTGTGCGGATGCCCTGAAGATCAGAACCTGCTGCAGGTTCAGTCATTGCAATGGCGCCGACGCACTCGCCTGTCACCATCTTTGGCAGGTACTTTTGCTTCTGCTCTTCACTGCCGTGATTGAGGATATAAGGGGCAACAATATCGGAATGCACGCTGAGAGAAACGCCCAGACCAGAACAGTTGGCGCGGGTGAATTCTTCAATGATGACCATGGAAAAGAGGAAGTTGGTGCCGAATCCGCCATATGCTTCCGGGGTGTCTACAGAGAGCAGGCCCTGTTCGCCCATCTTGTTCCAGATGTCGCGCGGGAAGATATCTGCCTTCTCCCATTCGTCGTAGTGCGGGAGAATCTCTGCTTCGATGAACCGCTTTACATTATCGCGAAAAAGCTCAAGTTCACCTTTCAGGTCTTCGTCAATCATATCCATCCCTTTGTATTTCAAGCAGAAACGACGCTCTCCCAAATTCATCTCCCAACAGCGATTTAGGGTCGTTTCTTTACGTATACGGCAAGCCTAAGGGAGGTGATCAATCTGCGCAACTGGCGATGAGTATTAGGCGATTGGCATAATTGCTGTTGGTTGTGACTTGACTCTCCAAAACTGGCATTTATATATTAGTGAAAACTAAATTAGAAAACATACATTTTGACCATGGTATCGCGCATGCGTTGGTCAGTTTCTCCATCAACCGAACTTTCCTCTGCAGGGGAAAGAACGAGTATAAAACATGACTGAGTTTACCCCATATGCCTCGTTAGCCGGAGGCGTTTTAATCGGCTTGTCTACGGTCATCCTGTTGCTCGCCAATGGGCGGATTGCGGGGATTAGCGGCATTTACAGCCGTTTGTTTGAAACGGGTCCGCTTGCCAATGGCAAATCGGCCTGGGTGCATGGTGAGAAGGGCTGGCAACTGTCGTTTATTGTTGGGATCGTTCTTGCGCCTCTGCTGCTGATGGCAGGGGGATTTGAGATTGAGCAAGTGTTTACAGGAGACTTGACGCTGATCGCGATTGCGGGGGCTCTTGTGGGATTTGGCTCGGTGTTCGGAAGTGGATGCACGAGTGGGCATGGTGTTTGTGGTTTGTCGCGTCTGTCTGTTCGTTCGCTGGCCGCGACGATCACCTTTATGTCGGTCGGCATTGCCGTTGTGTTTGTCCTTCGCCATGTGGTGGGGGGATAACATGCAACGGATTATCGCTGGTTTTTTGGCTGGCCTGACCTTCGGGGCGGGGCTGGTTGTTGCGGGAATGAGCAATCCTTTGAAGGTGCAAAACTTCCTTGATGTGTTTGGAAATTGGGATCCAAGTCTCGCCTTTGTGATGGGCGGCGCCATTCTGGTGGCTTTTCCGTTTTTCCGTCTGGCGCGCTTTCTACCGCGTCCGTTTGTGGCGGATGACTTTCGGATTCCGACGTTTCAGCAGATCGATAAACGGTTGATTTTTGGGTCAGCTACATTTGGTGCGGGATGGGGATTAATCGGTCTGTGTCCGGGTCCTGCACTGGTTTCAGTTTCATTGCTGTCGCCTCAGGCGATTGTGTTTGTTTTATGCATGACGGCGGGGATGCTGGTCGCGAGACTGGTTGCCAACCTCTCAATGCGAAGAGCGTTGAAAGAGGCCTGATCTGTCATGTGTTTCATTGATAAATCATGGATTTAGGTGGGAGAAAGTTATGAGCAGCTATCCTGTGCAGATGGATCAGAAAGTGGAGATCAAGGATTTCTTTGATCCGGTGTCGAACACCATTACTTATGTGGTGACAGACCCGGAAACAAAGGCATGTGCGGTCATCGACAGTGTGATGGATATCGACTATCCGGCAGGGCGCATCAGCTTTGAGCATGCCGATGAAATCATTGCGTACATCCGCGAAAATGATTTGAAGCTGGAATGGCTGCTCGAAACCCATGTGCATGCGGACCACCTGTCTGCTGCGCCGTATATTCAGCAGAAGCTGGGCGGCAAGATTGGTATTGGTGAGCAGGTGACAGTTGTTCAGGGCGTGTTTGGTAAAGTGTTTAATGCAGGCACTGAGTTTGCACGCGATGGCAGCCAGTTCGACAAGCTGTTTCAGGACGGGGATACCTACCAGATCGGGAATCTGAAGTGCTTTGCGATGCATACGCCGGGGCATACACCAGCGTGCATGGTGCATGTGATTGGTGATGCGGCGTTTGTGGGGGATACGTTGTTCATGCCGGACAGCGGCACTGCACGGGCTGACTTCCCGGGTGGGGACGCATCTGTGCTGTATGCTTCCATCCATAAAGTGTTGAGTTTGCCTGACGAAATGCGTTTGTTCATGTGCCATGACTATGGTGCGAATGGGCGTGAGATTTTGTTTGAAACAACCGTTGCAGCTGAGAAAGCTGAGAACATTCACGTAGGTAATAGTACTAGTCGTGAAAAGTTCGTCGAAATGCGCGAAACTCGGGATGCAACGCTTGATGTGCCTATCCTGATTGTGCCGAGCATTCAGGTGAATATGAGAGCCGGTCGTTTGCCTGAGGCAGAAAACGAAACCGGTCAAACCTATTTGAAAGTGCCAGTCAATGTTCTCTAATCTACTTCAGAAAATTTCAGGCGGTGGTGGTGGCCAGCTGCGTGCGCGTCAACTTACCGAGGATTATTGGGTTGCCGGGCAGCTCTATCCTGAGGACATGGAGAAGGCACGTGAGCAGGGTTTCCGGTCTATCGTCTGTAACCGACCGGATGATGAAGCACCGAACCAGCCGACTTATCTGGAGGTTTCTGGAGCAGCTGAAGAGCAGGGTCTGGAGCACATTTACATTCCAATCGGACCGGGGACAGATTTTGCTGAAGCGGGTCAGGAACTGATTGATTTTCTGGCGGAAGCGCCTAGGCCTGTTTTGGCGTATTGCCGGAGTGGGAACCGGTCTACCATGTTGTGGCGCTCGATTAATATGTAAGCGTTGCCAATCGGTTAGATTTTATAATGCCAGTGAGGGAGACCTTGCTGGCATTTTTCGTAGGTGGTGGGGTTTGGGCTGGCTGGAGGGGGATAAGCTTTAAACGTTGAGGGCGATGACGCCCAATGCGATCAAAGTGATGATGGTGGCTGTGATGCGTACGCCGAGGTAGTTTCGCGATGTGATTTCAAGGTTCTGGAGATAGAAATCAACAAACAGCATGCCTGAGAACAGGATGATAAGTCCGAGAATGAAGATGATCGGAGCGGTAAACAGGAACAAGCACCAGCCGGAGAGTGCGACAAAGTTGCTCCATAGCAGCAACCATGCACGCCTTGGATGAGGGGCGATGAAGAACATGCCCCATTGGCTTCCCGCCATGAAGGAGAGGATGACAAGGGCGTACAAACTTACTGCGATGACAGTTGCGCCAACCAATGGGAGAAACGAGTAACCTACTGATAAACCTATAGCTCCGGCGATAAACGGAATGGTTCCGGCCAGAGCAAGGCATGCGTAGAGCAGGGGCAGTTCTCGGTTCATTAGGTTTCAGTCCAGCTCATTTCTACTCCTGATAAAGGCTAGCGGCTAAGGCTGAAGGTAGTCCTGATACGAAGTTGCTCTTTTGAATGAACTGCTCAATACCTTAAGGGCATAACCAGCGAAGGTGCCCGCCATGCAGCAAGAGATACTCACCACAGCCCGAATGATTGCAGAGGAGGCTGGTGCTTATGCTCTTGAGGTCTTTCATGACCGCGACAAGCTGCAGATTGGTAGCAAAGGCTTGTTGGATTACGTGAGTGAAGCGGACTGTGAAGTTGAGCGGCGCATCAAGCAGGCGTTGAGTGAAGCCTTTCCCGAGCATGGCTTTAAAGGGGAAGAAACGGGTGGTGAGCTGGAACCTCCGTGCTGGGTGATTGACCCGATTGATGGGACGACCAACTACCTTTATGGGCGGCCAGACTTTTGTATTTCCATGGCTTTTGTTGATGAGCAGGGACCAGCGGTTGCTGTTGTCCATGCGCCTTTTCACCGCCGGACGATTTATGCCGCACGGGGGATAGGGGCGTTTGAGGATGGCAAGAGATTGCGACCCAGACAGGCCTGTGACCATGAACTGGTGGTGAACCTGTGCTTTAACTACAAGCAGGAGAATAACCTCGATTTCCTCAACAAGGTCAATCGGCTGGTGTCAGAGCAGCATCAAATCCGTATTTGCGGGTCTGCAGCATGGGCATTGTGTCAGGCGGCGACGGGGCAGGTGGATGGCGCATACAATGGCTGCGTGAACAGCTGGGATGTGCTGGGCGGCCAACTCATTTGCGCTGAGGCGGGTCTTGAAGTTGCGCCTTACGTTTATGAACAGGGTAGCGTCTACGCCTATCCGAAGGGCTCTGTGCTTTCAGATATTCTAGTTCCCTACCTTTAGGCGAGGGCCTCTGGAGCGGGGATAACTGCTTTGCGTTGTTTTGTGCGTTCGTTTGCGTTGAATGCGTTTTTTCTGCGTTGCTCGGGGTTTCTGGTCCTGTGGTAGACGGGCAGCCCGTTTTGCTGGCTGCCCGAAAAGTTATTCCCGCCACTCTGTGCTGCGCTAGGTTGGTTTGAGGGCTACTTTCTGTCGGTGTTCCTTTTGCATCATGTAGAGAGCAGAGAAGATGATGAGTGCTGCGCCGATGAGGGTGAAGGTGTCTGGTAGCTCGGAGAAGAGGACAAGGCCGAGCAGGGCGGCGTAGATTAAGGCGACGTACTGGATTGTGCCGACTATACTGGCTTCGCCCAGCCTCAGGGCTTTGATTATGATCCACTGACCCAAGGTGGCGGTGAGTGCCATGGTTGTAAGCAGGAGCAAGCCGTAAAGATCTGGTGTCTTCCAAAGCCAGAACATGGGAAGGCCGGACATGAGGCCAACAAAGATCGCCTGATAGGCCAGTAACGTCGGCGTGGATTCTGTTTGCGAAAGCTTACGAACACATATGAGAGCAACAGCAGCGCCAAGTGCACCCAAAAGAGGGATGAGGGTGTAAAGGCTGGCAAAGCCGTTGAGACCGGGACGCATAACAACAAGTACGCCGCTGAAACCTAGCAGGATGCCAAGCACGCGGGTTCTGGTGAGCGCTTCTCCGAGGAATAATGCTGCCAGAAGTGCCACAAAGAAAACCTTCGCAAAACCGAGGGTGGTTGCTGTTGTGAGTGGGAGAACGGTGACTGCCCAAATGCCGGAGGAAAGTGCAATGAATGACCCTGTCAGACGGACTGCATGCTGGAGGGGGTTCTCTGTTTTAAACCCGTGTGGGAAACTATGCAGAAGGACTGGCAACGCCGAGGCGAAGACAAAGCACTGCCGAACAAACAAGATTTGCAGAATATGATAGTCCGTGGCCGCGATCTTAGCGAGTGCGGTGGTGAGGACGAACAATGCGGTTGCAAGGAGCGCCCAAAGGGCACCTTTGATGTTGTTTGACATGGGAAGATTGCCAATATATTAAATTTGAAAATATGGTAACTTGGTACCAATATACTATGTTGTGTTGTGATGTAAACTAATCAGCTTGTCGCAGTTTGCTCATCGCTGCCTGAGAGAGGGCCATGGCGTTGAGGGGCTTGTAGGGGCGAGCTAGGAGCTAATGTGGCTGAGCATAAGATTGAACGGGTGCAGACCGGAGTGCGGCTGGAAAAACGAGTGCTGAAGGTGCTCAAAGCCGTGGCGGCTCATCATGAGATGGGGCTGGGGGATCTGGTTGAAGGCATCGTGCTGCACAGCTTTGAAGGCAAGGCGCCTTTTGGTCCGGAGACGCTGGCCTTTATCGCAAATATGCGCGAGGCCTATGGGCTGGATCTGACTGCAGAAGACAGCCACAAGCTGATTGAGGCGGAAGAGTAGAGCGCTTTGTTTTGGGGAGGTCGCGGTACTCGGGAGGTACCTCGATGCGACCTGCGCCGAATGGAATGCAGCATGCTCCCAGATTGGCCGGGAGCATGCGTTTCATCGTGGTTACTTGTTCAGGAACGGGCGTAGCTTGCCGGCCAGCTCTTCTGGATTGTTGAAGTGCGGGAAGTGGGCCGCTTCTTCAATGCGTTCTAGCTTTGCCTGCGGGATTGCATCCTCATAGATCTCTGAGACTGCGAGTGGCTGGAAGTCTTTATCGCCATGGATGATCAAGGTATCAGCGGTGATGTTGCCCATATGTGAGCTCCAGTCATGGCGTCTGCCAAGGCCGAAGAACTGGGCGCGGGTGTACCAGCTGCCGAAGAGATCCTGTGAGATTGGTGGGGCGCCTTTGATGGTGTCGCCCGTGGCTTTGATGAAGTACGGCAGGAAGTCTGCATCCAGCTGTTGCAGGCTGGCTTCATCTTCTTTGAAGACCTGACCAAGGTCCAGATAACGGCGCTGCCATTTGTCGTAGGCTTTGTGGTCCCGCTCTGGCAGGAGCTCACGAACGTTCTCAAACAGGCCTTTGTTGCCAGAGGGGAAGATGAGCAGGTCTGCCGGGTTCAGCAAAACGAGCTTGTCGACATTCTCAGGGAACTCGGCGGCATAGAGGGAGGCGAGCAGGGCGCCGTAGGAGTGGCCCATGAGGATGAGTTTGTCATCGCCCAACAGTTTGCGGATGCGTTCAATATCTGCCAGTTGCTGAGAGATGCCGAGGGTGCTTTCCAGCAGTTGGATCTTTGTCCATGTGCTGTCTTCTGCGGGGAAGCGGTCGAAGGGGCGTGTGGAACGGCCTACACCGCGCTGGTCGTAGTAGTTGACGCGGTACTCGTCTGCGAGCAGGTCAAAACCCGGTGCGCTTGCCATTGTTGGAATGCCGGGGCCGCCATGAATGAAGAGGATGTTACGGCCTTCTCCGGTTGAGAAGTGTTTCAGCTTCACATCTGGTGCGACTTCCCAGAAGTCGTCGGAGATGCCGACGGGGGTCAGGTCAGTGCGCTGGGCAACGGTGCCCGGCTTGAACATGGGTTGTTGCATCATCCACCAGACAACAGCGCCGCCGATAGCAAACAGCAAGCCAACCAGAACAACGAGTAACAGAAGCATCTTTTTGCCGCTTACCCTCATAAAATCACTCCTTCATTGCAGCGGAGCCCAATGAATCATATGTGCACCCATCCGGTCTATAGCGAAGAGAACGTGCACGGCCAAATTTGTAGTATCAGGACTGTACTCAATTGAATTTGCACGTGCTTCGCAATTCTTGCGGAATTTGGCTCATGAATGGGTTTTGTAGCTTTTGTTCCGAAATCAGACTTTGTCTGACATATTCATGCGTCAATCGCGTTTGGAATGACCTGAAATTACATTTTCTTGCGCTTGCCTACGAAAAATCTCGTATTTCTCTTGCGATCTCTGGTTGAAGCGTGTTTTCTAATTCGCGTGAATATTTCTTGTTCACTTCATTACACCAGTCGAGCGTCCTTTTTGATTTTCCGGTGACTGCTCAGACTTCTCATAGTGTTTGGGGCAGACGATTTTATGGCGCTTATGCGCTGTAGAGTATCCTGTCTCTCGTATATTTTCCCGGGGGGGCTATGACGCTTCTATCTTCCATTACAAAATTGGCGACAGCTGCAGCTATTGTTGGCGGCGCGGCGCTGTTCTCTGGTCAGGCTTTGGCGCAGGACCTTAAGTTCTTTACCATCGGCACTGGCGGTACAGCTTACACCTACTACCCGGTTGGCGGTATGATTGCCAATGCGATCTCCAATCCTCCGGGCTCTCGTGCCTGTGATGCTGGTGGGTCTTGCGGTGTACCGGGTCTGATTGCTTCTGCTGTTTCTTCCCGTGGTTCCGTTGATAATGTGAATGCGATCAACTCCGGCCTGCGTAACTCTGGTTTCGCACAGTCTGACGTTGCTTACTGGGCGTTTTCCGGTACCGGCACCATGGAAGGCAAAGAGCCGATGAAGGATCTGCGTTCCATCGCAGCGTTGTTCCCAGAGCATATTCATCTGATTGCAAAGGCTGACAGCGGCATCAACTCTGTTGCTGACCTGAAAGGCAAGCGCGTGTCTCTGGATGAGCCGGGTTCTGGCACATACACGGATGCGAACCTGATCCTTGCAGCTTATGGCCTTTCCACCTCTGACATCACTGCTGAAGCGCTGAAGGGTTCTGCTGCGGCGGAAGCACTGCGCAACGGCAAGGTTGATGCGTTCTTTGTGGTTGCTGGTTTCCCAACCGGTGCTGTGGTTGAGCTGGCGTCTGCTGAAGACATCAAGATCGTTCCGATCACAGGTCCGGAAGCTGAAAGTCTGGTTGAGAAGTACGGCTTCTTTGCAAGCTCCGACATTCCATCTGGTGCCTACCAAGGTGTTGATGCAACAACAACTTTGACCGTTGGTGCACAGTGGATCACCAGTGCGAAAGAAGATGACGAGCTGATCTACAACATCACCAAAGCGATGTGGAACGACAAGACCCGCAAGCTGCTGGATGTTGGCCATTCCAAAGGCAAAACCATCACCATGGAAACTGCAACGGACGGTCTTGGTGTGCCGCTGCATCCGGGTGCTGAGCGTTTCTACAAAGAAGCTGGCCTGATCAAGTAAGGTCTGGTTGCCTTTGATGATTTTGCGGTGCCCGGTAGACATCTGCCGGGCGCTGCTGTTTTCAATCTAAATGAAACGCAGGGCTGATGTCTCAGGATACGACAGATCAATCCCTTGAGGATCTGGAACGGAAATACGATCCAGACCTTACCTTCCGAGCGGCTGGTCCGGTGCTTGCTGTTGTTATAACAGCGGCACTTGTTGCCATGTCGCTCTATCATTATTACGCGTCCGGCTTCGGGCTTATTCGAGAGCTTGTCCATCGCGGCATTCACCTCTCGTTTGTGCTGGGGCTGGTGTTTGTTCTTTTCAGCTTCATCAAGAGCACGAGCAGTCAGCCTGCACCTTCCACATGGTGGCGCCCGAGTGGTGTGCATCTGTGGGATATCGTGCTGGCAGTGATGGCTGTGGCTGCGGCAATGTATTTGCCATTGTTGCCAGCTGAGGCGGTTGCCTCCCGTGTTGGGGCTCCTGCGCCGATTGATGTGTTTATGGGCACCGTGCTGCTGGTGCTGGTGCTGGAAGCTGCGCGCCGGTCCGTTGGGCCAACGCTGCCGCTGATTGCGCTGATCTTTGTTGGCTATGCGGTGTTTGGCATGTACGCACCGGGCGCTCTGCGGCATCCGGGGGCGAGCTGGACGGGGCTTATCAATCATCTTTACATGACGAACCAGGGCATTTACGGCATCGCCATTGGGGTGGTTGCCAAGTATGTGTTCCTGTTTGTTTTGTTTGGAGTTTTGGCCACTCGCATTGGCCTTGGGCAGTTGTTTATCGATCTGGCCTCGGTGATTGCCGGACGCTATGCAGGCGGGCCAGCCAAGGTTGCGATCTTCTCCTCCGCCATGCTGGGTACGATTTCCGGCAGTTCCATTGCCAACACGGTGACGACAGGCTCGCTCACTATTCCTGCGATGAAAAAGGTTGGTTATCCGCCACACTTTGCGGGGGCTGTTGAAGCGACGGCATCAACGGGCGGGCAGATTACGCCGCCGATCATGGGGGCGGCTGCCTTCATCATGGTGGAGTTTCTGGAGATCCCATACCGCGAGGTGCTGCTTGCGGCGATGTTCCCGGCGATGCTGCATTACTTCGGCATCTTCGTGATGGTGCATCTGGAAGCCAAGCGCCTTGGTTTGCGTGGTTTAACCAAGGATGAGCTGCCGAAAGCATTGGTGGTGATGAAGCAGCATTGGCTCTCCGTGATTCCGCTGGGCATTCTGGTTTATTTGATCATCTCCGGCAAAACACCGGATTTTGCAGCGGTTTGGGGGATTACCGCTTGTGTGGTTGTTGGGATTTTAAACCCGCATAACCGGATGGGTATCAAAGACCTGATTGAATCGCTGGCAACGGGTGCCAAGTACTCGCTTGCTGTTGGGGCTGCCGCTGCGGCTGTTGGCATTATTGTTGGTGTGGTGACGTTGACGGGAACGGGCTTCCGGCTTTCGTTTGTGGTGACACAGGCGGCGTCTGATCTGGGTGGGTTTATTGCGTCCGGTATGCTTGCGGAGTATGTGACGCAGAATGGGCTGACGCTGTTCTTCACCCTGCTGTTTACGGCAGTTGCCTGCATCATCATGGGTGCGGGTATTCCGACAACGGCGACCTACATCATTCTGGTTTCCATTGCTGCACCTGCGCTTGCTTTGCTGGGCGTTCAGCCGCTGGTGGCGCACTTCTTTGTGTTCTACTACGGGGTACTGGCGGATATCACGCCGCCTGTGGCGCTGGCTGCTTATGCCGGGGCTGGTATTGCGGGGGCGAACCCGTTCAAGACAGGTAACACGGCGTTTCGTCTTGGTATCGCAAAGGCGCTTGTACCATTTGTGTTCGTTTACTCTCCAGCACTGCTGTTGGTGACGCCGGAGTTCACCTGGTACGATCTGACCGTAACACTGGCGGGTGCCATGTGTGGCATTGGTCTGCTGGGTGTGGCGTTCTCTGGCTATATGCTGGCTGGTCTGAATAAGCTGGAGCGGTATTGGACAGCCTTTGCGGCAATGTTCTTCGTTGCTCCGGGCTTGCAAACCATGGCCATCGGCGGTGTGCTTATGCTGCCTGTTGTGGTGCGGCAGGTGATGGCACGCAAGAACCAGCAACTGATGACGCAAGACGCTTAGCGGCGATGTTTTATGAGTGAGATAGCCCCGCTGGATGAGTTAGTTCGGCGGGGTTTTTAGACAAGGATATATTTTGGAGAGTGCTTATATATTCAAAGAGAAGTCGTGGGAACCTGTCGTCGAATGCGCAGGAGACACTCTGATCTATTCCATGCCAGTCTCTAGTGGTTTTCATGATAAGAACTTCAAGTTATTGATTTCTAGAGAGGAATTTGAGGTACTCAAAAGCGATGAAGAACGCCGGTATTTTCTGTATGCAGTTCTTCACAGCAGATACCAGATGCATCCGCCGTGCAGCGATCTTCTAGTTGATCACCATATCCAACTAATTTTGCTTGGTGTGGTGCCTGAAGTTGAAAGGTTATTGAGCTTACGAGATGCAGAGAGTAACGGTGCAGTTTCAAGTCTTGCCCAAAATTACTTGGGGCGTGACCTAAAGTTCCTTAAGAAAGGCTTTTGGTTCAAAAAACGATATGCTTTCTGGCCTTTCTCGAGATAGTATTGGCTGCGTCGCAATGACTAATCAAAACACCCCGCCGGATGCACCAATCCGGCGGGGTGTTTTGATTATGCGGCTTCGGTTGCCTCCTCCGGGTAGGCTTCTTTGATCCGGTTGGCGTAGGCGACAAGGTTGGGGAACTGCTCGACGGTTTTTTTCCAGCCGGAGAAGGGCAGGTTGGAGAGGGTGCAGAGGATCTGCGCGCCTACGGCAGCATCAGCAAAGCATGGACGATTGCCGAGCAGGTATGGTTTGTCACCGAGCTGAGTAGAGATGGCCTGCAGATCTGCGCGGCCCAGTGCGAGGCGCTCTTCCCATGTGTGCTGGCCGTAGCCGTGGTTGTTGACTTTGGCGATGACGCTTTTGCGAGACTCGTTTGCAAGGGAGCTGCGCATTTCCGGTGGCAGGATACCGAAGAACTGATCTTCTATGACAGCAAAGTTCTCATCTGGCAGCCAGCGGGTGCAGACGGTTACGAAGTACAATGAATGCTCAGCCATACGCATGAAAGCGTGGGCAACAGCCAGCTCTGCCTCAGAATAACCACCTGAGAAATCGGCGTTATAGTTGATCACCAAATGCCGTCTGATGAACTCGGAATCGGCGATGAGCTCTTCTTGGTCCTTCATCACTGGCAGCTTGCCTTTGGGGGCGGTTTGCAATGCTGCCGGTCCTTCCAGTACATCATAGGAGAGGCCTGCCATGGCGAGCAGGATGTCTACTTTCAGGCAAAACGGGCTTGCACTGACACCATCGAGTTTTGCGCTGAATTTGTGGTTTGTGAGCATTTGCTTTCTCCGCTTGTGTTTCGTGGGAGATTGGTAGCAAGGTGCTACTGACAGCATGGTGTCAGGAGTGTTTAGTAAATGGAAATTTATTGGAATAAACTGACGTCAAACTAAAATGCTTCTTCCCAATGTTCTACATCGCTTAGCCTTTTTGCAATCCTATTTTTGCAGTCCTTGGTTGTGACAAATGGGTCAGTTTCTGAGAGGATGATATATGCAAGTTTTGCTTCTTCATACTCTTCAAACTTGAAGGTGCATCTGAAGTCAACTCGTAGTCTTTTGTTATTGTGGGTCTTGAGTGCGGTTGTTGATGCAGGGTTAAGTACTTTTATTAATGCCAAGAGATCAGCCGGTAGAACTTCGTTCAGGCAGTTGAAAACATCTCCATTTGAGTTTTCGAAGAGGATCTTTCGCGAAGTGGTGCCTGATTTTTTTACTTGGACCGCCATTTCAACGTAAGGTTTCCAATAGGACCTGCAAATGTCATCAGCGGCATGAACTTGCAGGGTTGGCAATATACAAAAGCTTGCAATGCTAAGCGGGATTAATAGTTTGGAATTCATCTATTACCTCGAACTGAAAGTGCAAAATGATCAGACTAGTTTTTGTAGTCTAACAAGTAAATGATAGTGAAGGAATATGCGTAGAGCAGATCGGTTGCTGCAGGTCGTTCAACTGTTGCGGCGTCATCGAGGGCCGGTGACAGGGGATGCCATGGCGGAGGAGCTGGAGGTTTCTGTTCGCACGCTTTACCGCGACATTGTCAGCCTGCAATCGACTGGTGTGCCGATCCGCGGTGAGGCTGGTGTCGGCTATGTGCTGGATGAAGGGTATGATCTGCCGCCGCTGATGTTCAACAGTGATGAGCTGGAGGCGGTGATGATGGGGCTGCGCCACGTGCAGGTGCGTGGGGATGAACAGCTTATTCGCACGGCCAGTGATGTGATTGCCAAGATAGCAGCGGTGCTTTCTCCAGAAGCGCGGGATGAGTTTATTGAAGCGCCACTGTATGCGCCGGATGTGGGTGTGGAACCTATTCCCTCCGCGCGCATTGAGCTGAGTGACGTGCGCAAAGCGATCCGCGGGCAAAACAAACTGCGTCTTATCTATGAGGATGCGCAGGGCGAAATGAGTGAGCGTCTCATATGGCCGCTGAGCCTGACGTTCTTTGCGCAATCACGGATGATCGTGGCGTGGTGTGAGCTGCGCAAGGACTTCCGCGCGTTCCGGACAGACCGCGTGGAGCAGATGGACGTACTGGAAGAACGCTACCGCGAAAACCGCGTCGCCCTGCGAGACCGCTGGTGGAAAATGGAACTGGCACGGCGGGAGAGAGTTGCGGCGGAGAAGGCTGCTCTACGGATGTAATTTATACACCTTCAGGTTGTGTTTGGTTGTTTTGTAAGTAAGAATGAGGGCGTTTTGAAAATGCTATTAATTGCGTGCGGAATTCGCTTTGAATTATGCGATCTGGAACAGCCTTCTTTTGCTTGTTGCCACCTTTGCTTACACGGGGTTTGCTGAGCTGCTTATTATCGGGCGTGATGCTGAGAGATATTTCCGTTTTAACAAACGAGTACGAGTGCTGTTGTTTGCCGGTGCAATGACAGTATCGATTGGAACGACGCTCTGGGTGCTTGTTAACTACGGTTTTGCTGAGCAAAGCATGTACAGGGCGAATGGTTACCTGATCTTCTTTGCAGGTGTTTCCAGCTCATTTCTCGCTTATCTGGCGCTCTATCTGATTTATAAGTTTGTCGAGGATATCTTCAATTGATGAGAAGAAGCATCGCCTCTCCCTTCATGCTCACTCCGCCACCACTGCAGTGCCGTGAGAAACTGTGTCTCCGGGGAACTGGATCACGGTGTCGTTCTGGGTCAGGCCGGAGCGGACTTCGGCCATGTCCTGGTTGAAGGCGCCGATTGTCAGGAGTTGGAGTTGGGCTTTGCCACTGACGACTTTGAAGGTGGCCCAGTCGTTGCCTTCGCGGAAGAGGGCGGTCATGGGAATGAGCAGGACGTTTTGGCCGTGCCATGTCTCAATGGCGGCGCGCAGGTGGAAGCCGTGGCCGAGTTCCAGAGCCGGGGTGTCCAGATCCAGAATAGCGTTGACGCGTTGTTCTTCGATGCCGAGGGCTGAGACCTTGGTGAAGCCAGCCGGGTCAATGCGGCGGACGGTTGCTTTCAAGGTGTTGCCTCCCCAATCGACTAATGTTGCCTTTGCACCCTCTGTGATTTTGACTGCTTCAGTGGAAAGCAGGTCGACGACCACCTCGATATCTGCTGGGTCACCCAGTTCCATCAATAATGCGCCGGATTGGATGGTCTGCTCGCTTTCGACTGCCAGATTGAGGACGACACCGTTGATAGGGGTGATCATGCGGACGGCCAGCTCTTCAGACCGTTCGGGGTCTAGGGCGATGTGAGGCTCTATCAGGCGGGCTTTGGCGCTTGCAAGATCGCTGTTTCGCTGGGCGATTTGAGCTTCTGCGCTTTGCACTTTGGCGGCTTTCAGAGTGACGTCGATTTCCACGCGCTCCAATTGAGCGTCAGAGATGGTTTTGGAGCGGTTGAGGCGTTGGGCGCGGATGAGCTCTGACTTGGCCAGTTTGTGCTCTGCCTTGGCGGAGGCGAGCTCAGCTTCTGCCAGTGTGATGGCAGCCTTGGCGGTTTCAACGCCTGCCAGTGCCTCTGCTTTGGTGCGGGCGTTCATGAACGGGGTCGTGAGCGGATTGATGGTGGCAACGGTTGTTTCGCCGCGAGATACCTTGTCGCCGACTTCCAGCAGAGAACGGTCCACCCGTCCGGCGATGGGCGCGGAGATTTTGTAGATCTCTTTGACGCGGGTTTTGCCGTCTTCTTCCACAGTGACAATCAGGTCGCCACGGGTGACCTTAGCTGTTTCAACGGAGATTGGCTTTTCCTGCATGGCCCAACCAATGAGGAGGAGAACGAGCAGGGCGACAGCAATATAGGCGCCTCGTTTGACGTATTTACCGTTCATTCCTATTCCCTCGTTTTTAAGGTTTTGATGAGATCAAGCTTGCCCACACGGCGGCGCACGATAAGCGCACAGGCCAGTGCGGCAGTGAGAATGACAAAGCTGGCGATGGCGTAGGTGCTGGGCAAAACAACAAGTGGCACGCGGAAGAGATCGCTGGCGAAGCCCTGTATCATGCCTGCTGCCATGCCGTAGCCGATGAGCCAGCCCATGGGCTGTGCCAACAGAACGATCATGGCCATTTCCACCAGAATGACGTGGAACACTTCCTGCTTGGAAAAGCCGATGACGCGCAGGCTGGCGAGCTCGCGACCTCGTTCTGACAGCTGAATGCGGGCGGCGTTGTAGACCACGCCAAAGGCCACGATGACCGCGATGGTGATGTATGCGACCAGCATGGAGTTGACGCTCTGGTCCATGAGTTCACGGAACTTTTCGCGCGAGAGCATCTGCATGGCGATGCCACCAAGGCCCGGTGTTTCTTTCACGGCATTGTAGAGATCGTCGAGGCGTGTGCGGTCGATGTTGATGGCCAGATCAGAGATGCGCGGGCCTGTGGGCACAAGGGCGTTCAGCGCGTCGATGTGCATGGAGGCAGAGATGCCCATGTAACTGGTGACAGTGCCGGAGACGCGCACCTGCCGCAGGATGGAATTGTGCTTGGTGAGCTCAACTTCCACCATCTCACCCGGCTTTACACCCAGCTGGTTTGCAAGGTGGGTTGGCAGCATGAGGCCTGTACGAGGCATCTGGATGGCGCGCTCGTTGAGGTCCAAAATGCGAGAGAGGTTGGCATTGGTGGGACGGCCTGTGATCGCAACACGTTTCTCTCGTGAGCCAAAACGCAAGATGACGGGCTCGCGTCGGTAAGCCTCAGCGGTGAGAACGCCGGGCAGTCGCATGATGTCACCGAGCACGCTGGGGGCTTTGTCGTCGGCGAGTGTCAGGCGGGCATCTGCGGTTTCTGCTTTGTTGAAGGCCACATTGATCATGTGGTCCATGGAGTTGGTCAGGAACAGGGCTGAGACGAGCAGAGCGAGCGCGAAGGAGACGCCAAGGCTGGTGAGCAGGCTGCGCACCGGATTGTGCAGGAGATGACGCAGGCCCATAGTACTGAGCTGGGACAGGAGGCGCACGCGCTTTGACTTGAGCGAGAGGAAGCTGCGGAATCGCGGTGGAGCGGGGGGACGCATGGCGACTGCGGGTGGCAGGCGTGCAGCCTTCATGATGGATGAGAATGCACCGCCTAAAGCTGCGATTAGCGAGATAGCAGCTGCGATGAAGTAGAGTTCTGGGCTGTCATCGAACACGAGGAATGGGAACGAGAAGTATTGGGCATACATCTGCGTCATCAAGCGGCCCATGTAATTGCCTGCAATTGATCCAATGCCGACGCCGAGGAAAGCGATGATTGAGACCAGTTTGGCATAGTGGCCTGCAACGGACCAAGAAGAGTATCCGCAGGCTTTAAGGAGGCCGATTTGCTCGCGTTCCAAAGCGATCAGGCGGGATAGGATCATGTTGACAAGGAAGGCAGAGACCAGCAGGAATATGGGTGGCAACACTTTCGCCATGGCGGAGAGCTGGGTGAGTTCCGCATCCAGAAACGCATGCGATTGTTGGTCTTTGCGCTTATACGCGCCAGTGCCGCCGTATGGTTTGAGGAGGCGGTCGAGTTTTTCCAGAACACATGGCGTGCAGGCGCCTCTGAGTAGTCTCAAGGAGATGTCGTTGGCTGCGTTCTTCATGCCGAACAGGCCTTCCATGGCGGATTGGGCCATGAAGAAGACGGCGAAGCGGCGGTCGTCGGGGACCAGATCTCCCGGACCGAGGGCGTAGATGAACTCGGGCGAGAGGATGATGCCGGTGATTTCGAGGTTGAGCTTCTTACCGTTCAAGGTTGCGCTGAATGTGTCTCCGGGGTTGAGGCTATGAGCTTTGGCGAAACGTGAGTCGAGGGCGACCTGGTTGGTTCGGGAGCCTTCCGGCAAGCGACCTGTGCGTAAGTAGAGGCGGTTGACGGCGGGCTTTCTGCCTGAGGGCAAGGAAAGCGCGATGCCAGCGGCGGGTTCTGCCATCTGCGGAATGTCGAGGATGGCGGAGCGGACAATGCGCATTTCGACGGCGGCAACACCATCAATGGCTGCGATGCGCTCTTTCAGGTGATCGGGTGCGCGGACGGCCTGTGCGAAGATGTGGCCGAAGCGGTATTGATCGTAATAGGTTTCCTGGGTCTGGCTGAGGGAGCGGTAAGCGCCTTGTGCGAGGATCAGCGTCATCACTCCGCACGCCATGACCAAAGCAATCGCGAGCACTTGCGCCCACAGGCGTTTCAAGTCACGGATGACTTTTCGGTCAAGGACGGGCAGAGCTACCATGCAACCTCCGACGGTTGCTTGGGCCTCTCGTTTTCGTGCGTGCTCTCGATTGCGCCGTCTTTGAAGACATAAACACGGTTTGCCATTTGCTGGATTGCCGTGTTGTGGGTGATGATTGCGGTGGTCGTGCCAAGTTCCAGATTGATGCGCTGCAGGGCTTCCAGAACCAGCGTGCCGGTTTTGGTGTCGAGTGCACCAGTGGGTTCATCACAAAGCAGGACTTCTGGCCGTTTGGCGATGGCGCGGGCGATGGCGACGCGCTGCTGTTCACCGCCGGACATTTCCGCCGGGAAGTGAGAGGAACGGTTGCCGAGGCCGACCAGTTCCAACGCTTCCTGCGGGTCCATTGGGTTCCTGGCGATTTCGGTTGTCAGAGCCACGTTTTCCCATGCGTTGAGGCTGGGAATGAGGTTGTAAAACTGGAAGACGAAGCCGACGTAATCGCGCCGATAGCGGGTCAGTTCGCTTTCGCTGAAGTCCGTCAGGTTCTTGCCCATGAACGAGACTGTGCCGGAGGTGGCATTGTCGAGACCGCCGAGAATGTTCAGGAATGTGGATTTGCCGGAGCCGGATGGTCCGAGCAACACAACCATTTCGCCTTCAAAGAGTGTCATGGAAACACCCCGAAGTGCGTGCACCTCAACCTCGTTTGTGGTGTAAGTCTTGGTTACATTATCGGCAATGAATACTGGCGCTGGCATAGGGGCCCTAACCTGAATGTGCAGCTACATTACACTATAGCCTCAATTTCAAGTTGTATGGCAATGATCCCACTCAAGGAATTGAGTAAATTCCCTAGGTCAGGTGCTGCTGCGTGGCGGAGCGCCTACAGATTTGCGGAAAATAAGTTCCGGGTGCCACAGGCATTGCAGCTCTTTGATGTGTGTGCCCTTGAGGTAGTTCATTGCCATGATCGCGATCTCCCGACCTGCGTCGCGCAGTGGAGAACGGGTGACGGTCAGTGGCGGGTTCATGTCAGATGCTTGTGCGAGAGGCACGTTGTCATCATGGGCGACGATGGAGACTTCCGAACCAATCTTGATGCCGAGTTCGCTACAGGCTCTGTACGCTCCTTTTGCCATGACCACACTTGAGCAGAGCAGGGCAGTCGGGCGGTTTTCGAGCAGTAAGATTTCCATGGCGAAGGTGTAGCCGTTTTCCTCTGACATCGCGCCTGCACGCATATAATCCGGGTTTGGCGTGACGCCTCGTTCTTTCAACGCATCCTGCCAGCCGTTGAGGCGGTCAATGGCGTAGACACGGTTTGGATGGCCGTTGAGGATCGCGATCTTGTCGTGGCCCATTTCCAGCAGCATCTTTGTGGGCTCGTGGAAGACGCCGTAGTTGTCGATGTCGATGTACGAGTAGCTGTCACAGGTGGCAGTGCGGCCATGGACGATGAATGGCATGTTGAGGTCTTGCAGAAGACGGATGCGCTCTTCACTCAGATCCACATTGGACAGGATCACCAGATCAACAGTGCCTTTTTCCGCAAAGCGGCGGTAGACGTCCACTTCTTCACTTTGCGAGGAGGAGATCATGATGTCGTAGTCAAGCTCGGATGCCTTCTCAGAAAGACCTGTCAGAAACTCGATGAAATGCGGATCGAGAAACATGTTCATGTCAGTGGGGAAGGCGATGCCGATCACGCAGGAGCGTCCGGTTGCCAGACGGCGTGCGTTGACATTGGGGCGATAGCCATAGGTCTTTGCTGCTTCTGAGACCCGGTTTCGGGTGGCAAGAGACACGTCAGAATACCCGTTCAGAGCTCTGCTGACTGTGGTTTGTGAAAGGCCGAGATGACTGGCTAAACTCTTAAGATTCATAATAATTCAATGGCTCAAACTTGCTGTGCGCCTTGTTTATAGCCCCTTTTTCTCCCGCATGCTTGTGTGAAAGCTAGCCCAGAAGTCTCCCTAAAATCCAGTAGGACCTTTGTCTTTTCCAAAGCGCTTTGGGGACGGTAACGGAGTCAGTGGAAAACTGATATTTTTCAGAGATGCAGTAAAATACCACATATGATGGGCTCTAAACTTAGGAGAATTCAGCTGTTTCGTGGGTGGTGCGTTGCAAAATATGGTGCCAGATGGACAGCCTCACAAAAGTTCCTACGGATTTTTACTATTGACTTAGACCGGTGACTAAACTTTGCTTGTCTCAAAGCGCTTTGGGAATCTTTTGAAAGATGACCAGTGTTTGGGGAGCCCTTCGCTCTGGAGGGGTAATTAATGGCCGGACAACGATTGGGAATTCGTTGAATCAAGGGCCATGGACGAAACAGGGAGGCGTCCCATTATGGGTATCCGTCGTACATTATTAGGTTCTGCTGTTGCTATTGCTGGTATGGCTGGCGTTGCGGGTTATGCAATGGCTGCTGAAGTTACCGTTGTTTGCGGGAGCGTTGGTCAGGGCGCTAAGCTCTGTAAAGGTGCTGCAACCGAGTGGGCTAAAGAAACTGGCAACACCGTTAAGTTTTTCGCTGCACCTGCATCATCTACCGAGCAGCTGGCGCTGTACCAGCAGATCCTGAGCTCTGGTTCTTCTGATATTGATGTTTTCCAGATTGACGTTATCTGGCCTGGTATTCTGGGAAGCCACCTTGCTGATCTGAAGCCATATTCCAATGGCGCAGAAGACATGCACTTCCAGCCAATCGTTGCGAACAACACCTACAAAGGCAAGCTGGTTGCTATGCCTTGGTACACTGATGCTGGCCTGCTGTTCTACCGCAAAGACCTGCTCGAAAAGCATGGTGAAAAAGCTCCTGAAACCTGGAGTGATCTGACCGCAAGCGCGAAAAAAATTCAGGATGCTGAACGCGCCGCTGGCAACAATAAAATGTGGGGCTTTGTTTATCAGGCTAAGGCTTATGAAGGTCTGACCTGTGACGCTCTTGAGTGGGTCGACAGCTTTGGCGGCGGCGATGTTGTGAACGCTGATGGTGATATTACCATCAACAACGAAAAAGCTGTAAAAGCTCTGTCTCTTGCAGCAAGCTGGACCGGCACAATTGCACCTTCTGGTGTTCTTTCCTATCAGGAAGAAGATGCACGCGGTGTGTTCCAGTCCGGTAATGCAGTGTTCATGCGTAACTGGCCTTATGCATGGTCTCTCGGTCAGGCTGACGATTCTCCGATCAAAGGCAAAATCGGTGTGATGGCTCTGCCTAAGGGTGGTGAAGACGGAAAGCAGACCGGTACTCTTGGTGGTTGGCAGCTTGCTGTTTCTAAATACTCCAAAGACCCAGAAGCAGCTGCAAGCCTTGTAATGCACCTGACCAGTAAAAAGAGCCAGAAACAGCGCGCTATTGAAGGGTCTTACAACCCAACCATTGCTGAGCTGTACACTGATGCAGATGTTCTTGCAGCAAGCCCGTTCATGGGTCAATTGAAAGACACCTTCACCAATGCTGTGGCACGTCCATCTCGTGCAACTGGCTCTAACTACAACAAAGTTTCCAATGCATTTTACAATGCAGTGCATGACGTGCTTTCCGGTAAAACCGAAGCAGAGGCATCCCTTGCGAAGCTTGAAAAGAACCTGAAACGCATCAAGCGTAAAGGCTGGTAAGTCTCCTCCCTAGACTTGCGATCTGTGTTGCGGCCTCCCGATGGCCGCAACACTGAACCGAGCTCCTGGGTGGTTCCTTGGAGTTTCCCTGAAATAAAGAAACCAAGGATCAGAGGATGACCCTTGCTCTTCAGCAGGATGGTATAGCCACTCGTAAGGCAAAACGCTCCAATCTGAGTTCTGCCAGATTGCGCGCCGCGTGGCTTTTTCTCGCCCCCATGATGATTGCTTTGGCTGCTGTTGCAGGCTGGCCGTTGCTTCGCACCATCTGGTTGGGTTTTACCGACGCAAACCTCACAGATCTCAGCCAATCTCAATTCATCGGCTTTGAGAACTATCTCTCGTATTATGACGGAGAGGCTTATGGCGTTCTCGTTGATGCCGAGTGGTGGAATGCGGTTTGGAATACTCTCTGGTTTTCTGTCATCTCTGTTGGTTTTGAAACTCTATTCGGGCTTCTCATTGCGTTGATCCTGAATGCAGAGTTCAAAGGCCGTGGCCTTGTGCGTGCTGCGGTTCTGATCCCCTGGGCGATCCCGACTATTGTTTCCGCCAAGATGTGGGGCTGGATGCTTCACGACCAGTTTGGTGTGATCAACGAAATTCTGCTGAGTGTCGGCATTCTGTCTGAGCCGATTGCCTGGACGGCTGATCCTTCCACCGCGATGTGGGCCGTGATCATGGTGGATGTCTGGAAAACAACACCGTTCATGGCGCTGCTGACCCTTGCTGCCCTTCAGATGCTTCCGGGTGATATCTATGAGGCCGCCCGCGTGGACGGCATCAATCCAATCCGTGTGTTCTTTAAGGTGACGTTGCCGCTGATCCGTCCAGCGATCATTGTTGCTGTGATTTTCCGCAGTCTTGATGCGCTGCGTGTGTTTGATCTGATTTACGTGCTGACGTCCAGCTCCACCTCGACCATGTCCATGTCAGTCTATGCAAGGCAGCAACTGGTTGATTTCCAGGAGGTTGGCTATGGCTCTGCGGCTGCGACGCTGCTGTTCATTGTGATCGCTCTGCTGACGACCATTACCGTGGTGGCAGGCGGGCTGAAATCCGGTGAAGGAGAACAATCATGAACAGGCAGATGAAGTCTATTCTGTTTTACACACTCGTTGTTGTGGTCGTGATTTTCTCGGTCTTCCCGTTCTATTACGCGATTGTCACGAGCTTTCGCAGTGGGCAGGAGCTGTTCAACCCGTCCGTGTTCCCAACATCCTTCACGACGGGGAACTATTTCTCCATCTTCAAAGAACAGCCGTTTGGCCTCAATATTCTGAACTCGGTGATTGTGGCGACCTCGGTTGTGATCCTGTCGCTGATTATCGCAGTGACGGCATCTTATGCGTTGGCTCGCATCCACTTCCGTGGACGTGGCTTGTTGTTGATGACAATCCTGTCAGTCTCCATGTTCCCACAGGTGGCGATCCTTTCTGGCATGTATGAGCTGATCCGTTCCATAGGACTTTACAACTCTCTGCCGGGTTTGATTATCCCGAACACGGTGTTGACCCTGCCGTTTACTGTGTGGGTGCTGACCACCTTTATGAAGGAGCTGCCGAAGGAACTTGAAGAGGCTGCTGTTGTTGACGGGGCTTCTCCGCTGACCATTGTACGCCGGATCTTCCTGCCGCTGATGTGGCCTGCGATGGTGACCACTGGTCTGCTTGCCTTCATCGGTGCGTGGAACGAGTTCCTCTTCGCACTCACCTTTACTCTATCCAACGAAGTTCGCACCGTGCCTGTGGCGATTGCCCTGATGTCCGGCGCAACTGAATACGAGCTGCCATGGGGCAATATCATGGCTGCTTCTGTACTAGTGACCGTCCCGATCGTGGTCCTAGTCCTGGTGTTTCAACGAAAAATCGTCGCTGGTCTTACAGCTGGTGCGGTTAAAGGATAACTGGAATGAACCTCTCTACCCCAATAAATGAAAATACAAGCCATCGCGTTCTGGCGAACGATCCGGATTGGTGGCGGGGCGCAGTCATTTATCAAATCTATCCGCGGTCTTTCGCAGATAGCAATGGCGATGGCATTGGTGACCTTCCAGGCATTACAGAGAAGTTGGACTACATCTCCGATCTTGGTGCCGACGCGATTTGGATTTCGCCTTTCATGAAGTCGCCAATGGATGACTTTGGATATGACGTTTCTGATTATGAAGACGTTGATCCAATGTTCGGCTCTCTGGACGACTTTAAAGAGCTGATTGCCAAAGCGCATGGCAAGGGCATTCGTGTGCTGATCGATCTGGTGATCTCGCATACTTCTGATCAGCATGAATGGTTTGTTGAAAGCCGCAGCAATAAAACCAACAGCAAGTCTGACTGGTATGTGTGGGCTGATCCAAAGGCTGATGGGTCTCCGCCAAACAACTGGCTGTCCATCTTTGGTGGTTCTGCCTGGCAGTGGGACAGCCGTCGTTGTCAGTACTACCTGCATAACTTCCTGCGTTCTCAGCCGGATTTGAATTTCCATTGCGAAGAAGTGCAGCAGGCTGTGCTTGATGCAGGTCGGTTCTGGTTGGAGCTGGGTGTTGATGGGTTCCGTTTGGATACCGTGAACTTTTACGTTCATGACAAGCAGCTGCGTGACAACCCGCCTTATCCGGATCCGGATAGTCTTGCGGATGTGACTGGCGTGAACCCTTATGCGTTCCAGGACCACAAGTTCGACAAGTCGCAGCCAGAAAATCTGCCGTTCCTTGAGCGTTTGCGGGCTGTGATGAACGAGTATCCGAACACCACCACTGTTGGTGAGATTGGTGCGGGGCATGAAGCCAGCGAGATCATGGCGCAGTATACCTCTGGTGAGGGACGTCTGCACATGGCGTACAGCTTTGATCTGCTTTCCAACACGCCAACTGCAAAGTATGTGCGTGAGCGGGTGACCAACCTGCAGAACATTGTGACTGAGGGTTGGCCGAGCTGGGCGATGTCCAACCACGATGTGAAGCGTATGGGGTCGCGGCTTCCTGCTGATGTTGATCCTCAGGTGGCCACGCCAGCTTTGATGGCGTTGAGCGCATCGCTGCGTGGTAGCCCATGCATTTATCAGGGTGAGGAACTGGGCTTTAAAGAAGCTGATGTGGCTCTGGAAGACCTGCAGGATCCTTATGGCATTGAGTTCTGGCCTGAGTACAAAGGTCGTGATGGGTGCCGGACGCCGATTGCATGGACCAAGGACGGTGGTTTCACCACTGGCAAGCCTTGGCTACCAATGGCGCAAGACCATCTGGAACACAGTGCGGAAGCTCAGGCTGGAGATGAGGCTTCTCCTCTTCGCCGGACAGCGAAATACCTGCAGTGGCGTAAGGACCAGAAGGTTCTGCAAAAAGGGTCTTTGGATTTTGTTGATCTGGGAGAAGATGTGCTGGCGTTTGTGCGTGAGCATGAAAGCGAGAAAGTGCTTTGCGTCTTCAACCTGACAAATAATGATATGCGTGTTGCTCTGGGTGCGTACAGCTCTGCTGCGTTGCTGGAGGGGCATGGATTTAGTGCGGAAATGGACGGCGAGGCACTCAACCTGCCTGCATGGCAAGTGGCTTACTTGCAAATCTCAAAGAACTAAGCTGAGGGCAACACCATGGCAGATGTAACACTCAAGGGTATCGTCAAGGACTTCGGGTCAACCCGCATCATCCACGGCGTTGATTTGCAGATCAAAGATCGCGAGTTGATCGTGTTTGTTGGGCCATCCGGCTGCGGTAAATCGACTTTATTGCGCCTGATTGCAGGGCTTGAAGATATCACTGATGGTGACATGTTCATTGACGGAGATCTGGTGAACCAGCGCTCTCCTAAGGAACGCAAGATAGCCATGGTGTTCCAGAGCTATGCTCTTTATCCGCATATGAATGTTTATGAGAACATGGCGTTTGGCCTTGAGCTCTCCAAGCATTCAAAAGAGGATATCAAAGACAAGGTGATGGAGGCGGCTCGTATCCTTGAGCTGACTCCGTTGCTGGAACGTAAACCGAAGCAACTGTCTGGTGGTCAGCGTCAGCGTGTGGCGATTGGCCGTGCGATTGTTCGTAATCCTAAGGTCTTCCTGTTTGATGAGCCGCTCTCCAACCTTGATGCGGCGCTGCGTGTGCAGATGCGTATTGAGATTGCCAAGCTGCATCAGGACATGGACGCCACCATGGTGTACGTGACCCATGATCAGGTGGAGGCAATGACGCTTGCAGACCGGATTGTGGTGCTGAACGCTGGCCGGATTGAGCAGGTTGGTAGCCCGCTTGAGCTGTACCATCGTCCACGCAACAAGTTTGTGGCTGGCTTCATCGGATCGCCGAAGATGAACTTCATTGAGGCGCAGGTGACAAGTGTTGCTGAAGACGGTGTTGAGCTGTCGGTTATCGGCTCTGATCCTGTGAAGGTTGTCGTTGATCCGACTGGCCTTGCTGTTGGCGATAAGGTTGAGTTTGGTATTCGTCCCGAGCACATGGGCAGCGGAACGGAAGGCGAGCTTTCCGGGAAGGTCGAGGTTATTGAGGAACTTGGTGAGAGCCACTTCCTGCATGTGCGCTTGACCGATGGTTCTTTGATCACCGTTCAGGGCAGGGGTGATGCTACTGCGAAGGCTGGCGAGAGCTGCAAAGTGAAGCTGGATTGCAGCCATGGGCATGTGTTTGGCGGTGACGGATTCGCGTTTTCTAAATTGGGGACGTTAGGTCAACATGAAAAGACTGCAGCTCTTGAGGGTGCGTGATAAATAAAATTGCTCACAGGCTCACTCCAATTTGGCATAGTGTTCCAGCGCTGCACCTTGTGTGCAGCGTTTGCTTTTTCTGAGATGCCTCTTCAATTCTTAAAACGATTAAATAGCTGATTTTTTTAGACTGAATCAGGCCTGATCATACCAATTGACTAGTCCGATAGGGGAGGTTGGATTACTGGCAGAAACCGCAAGGTTAGCCGTCCAGGATCAAGCAGAGATTGAGCTGGTGCATGGTATTCTTTGGCTGAGCTCAACCAAGGGTACTTGTTCCCTTTCTTAAAAAGTGAAAGAATTTAATCAGTGATTGCACTTAGATGCGGTTACAATTCTTTCGCCTTCGCGCGACTAACGATGTGAAGGCATTTTATAAATAGGGGAGCATTTTTAAATGCAATTTAAGCGTAGTCTTCTCTCGCTGACGCTTGCTGCAAGCGTGGCGATGCCAATTTCCGGCGCTATCATCTCTGAGGCTGGTGCTGCAACACCACCTAACATGCTCATTGTTGCTGGCCGTATTGACGATATCATTTCCCTTGATCCGCAGGAAATGTTTGAGTTTTCCGGTACGGACATGGCGAACAACATGTATGACCGTCTGGTACAGCTGAACCCAGCTGACCTGTCCAAAGGTTATGAGCCAGGTCTGGCAACAAGCTGGGAAATCTCAGAGGATGGCAAGACCTTTACTTTTAAAATGCGTGACGGCATCAAGTTCCATACTGGCAACCCTGTTACCGCAAAGGATGCTGAGTATAGTATTCGCCGCGCAGTTGCGATGAAGAAAACACCGTCGTTCATTCTTACGCAGTTTGGCTTCACTCCTGAAAATATGAGTGAGACAATCAAAGCCGTCGATGAGAACACCTTCCAGATTACGACAGATAAGAAGTACGCTCCTTCTTTCGTACTGAACTGCTTCACCTCTGCAATTGCTTCTATCGTTGATAGTGAACTGGTTAAGTCCAATGAAGTTGATGGCGACTGGGGTAACGGCTGGCTGAAAACAAATTCTGCTGGTTCTGGCGCATTTAAGCTGCAGAGCTGGAAGCCAAATGAGTCTTATTCTCTGACTGCTGTTCCAGGCTACTGGCGTGGTGAAGTTGCGATGAAGCGCGTCATCGTGCGTCACGTGATGGAATCTGCTTCTCAGCGTCTGATGCTGGAAAAAGGCGATGTTGATGTTGCCCGTCAACTGTCTCCAGAAGATATTGCTGCGATCTCCACCAATGAAGACCTGAAGGTTGAAGACACGCTCCGTGGTCGTCTGATGTACATCTCTTTCAACCAGAAGGATAAGGCGCTGTCCCATCCAAAGGTTGCGGAAGCTCTGAAGTATCTCGTTGACTACAAAGGCATGACCGGTTCCTTCCTGAAGGGGCAGTACACAATCCAGCAGGCGTTCCTTCCGCAGACCTATATGGGCGAACTGAAGGACACTCCATTCTCATTGAATGTTGAGAAAGCTAAAGAGCTGCTCGACCAGGCTGGTTATGCCGATGGTTTCGATGTTGAGTTCATCGTTCGTAATGCGACTGAGCGTGTTGAAATTGCTCAGAGCTTGCAGAACACCTTTGGTCAGGCTGGCATTCGCGCCTCTATCACACAGGGAACTGGCAAGCAGATCCTTGGTCGTTACCGCGCACGTGACTTCCAGATCTACGTAGGTGCATGGGGTCCGGATTACCCAGATCCACACACAAATGCTGATACCTTTGCAAACAACCCGGATAACTCCGATGAAGGTAAGCATGTTGGTAAACTGGCATGGCGTAACGCTTACCCAGCAACAGAACTGACCAAGCTGACCGATCTGGCTGTACAGGAAAGTGACCGCGAAAAGCGTGCTCGCATGTACGTGCAAGCTCAGAAGACCTTCCAGAAAGAAGCTCCATTCTCAGTTATGTTCCAGCAGATTGAGCAGAACTCAATGGCTGCAAACGTAACCGGCTTCAACCCGGGTGGCGCTATCACTGGCGTATTCTTCTGGCCTGTAAAAAAATAAGATTGGCTAATCACAAATGAGCATCGCTGACTCTACAGCGACTGTGGCGCGGCGAGGGTTTACCTCGCCGCTCTACAAGATTTTAAAAGGTTTAATCGCTGGCCTTTTCTCCATTGCCATCACTATGGTGGGGCTTCTTTTCGTCACCTTCATTATTGCGCGTGTTATGCCAGTCGACCCGGTCCTCGCGGTTGTTGGTGAGCGTGCTTCTCAGGAAATCTATGAAGCTGCCTACAAAGCCATGGGTCTTGATCAGCCGCTTTATGTGCAGTTTTTGCTGTTCTTGAAACAGGTGGCGATGGGTGACTTCGGGATGTCGACGCTGACAGCGCGGCCCGTTGTTGAGGATATCGTCCGCGTTTTCCCGGCTACATTAGAGCTTGCAACTCTTGCGACGATCGCTGGTGTTGGTATTGGTGTGCCGATGGGAGTTTTGGCTGCTGTGAATGAAGGCCGCTGGCCTGACCAGCTGATCCGCCTTGTTGGCCTGTTTGGCTATTCCATGCCGATCTTCTGGTTTGGCTTGATGGGTCTCTTGATTTTTTACGGTGTTCTTGGCTGGGTTAGTGGCCCGGGTCGTATTGACATCTATTATGAAGACATTGTTCCTGTTGTTTCGGGCATGATCCTCATCGATAGCCTGATCGCAGGAGAGATTGAGATCTTCTGGAATGCGGTGAGCCACATCATTCTGCCTGCAAGTATTCTCGGCTATTATTCTATTGCTTACATTTCCCGTATGACCCGCTCGTTCATGTTGGAACAGTTCTCTCAGGAGTACATCACCACCGCGCGTGTGAAGGGTGTTTCTGAGACTGCTGTGATCTGGCGTCATGCGCTGCCGAATGTGATGATCCCGCTTATTACAGTGATCGCGCTTTCCTATGCGAACCTGCTGGAAGGGTCTGTGCTGACAGAGATTATCTTCTCATGGCCGGGTCTGGGCAACTACATCACCAATGCTCTGCTTTCTGCCGATATGAATGCGGTGCTGGGTGGAACAGTTGTGGTTGGTGCTATCTTTGTGGGCCTCAATCTCTTCTCTGACTTCATGTACAAAGTGGTTGATCCGAGGGCACGATGACAACAGCACCTGTAAAATCTAACGTGCCTGACAGAGCTGGCTTGAAAGCATGGCTCTCCTCTGATGCACCTACATCCCGCGGACATGCGCGCGCTGTGCAATTTTATATGGGGTGGATGAAACTCTATGAAAACAAGCTCGCGTTTCTCGGGTTCCTGATTATTCTGAGCCTGGTTCTGATGGCGATTTTTGCGCCTCTGCTGGCAACAACTGAGCCAAATGCCCAAGATCTTGCCAAGCGTTTGACTGCGCCGGGGGTGGATGGTCACCTGCTTGGAACTGATGAGCTTGGCCGTGATATCTGGAGCCGCCTCGTTTACGGATCTCGTATCACGCTTCTGATCGTGGGCATCGTTGCGTTCACAGCTCCGGTTTTCGGTTTGCTGATTGGAACTGTTGCGGGTTACCTGGGCGGCTGGGTTGATCAGGCGCTTATGCGTTTGGTTGATATCTTCCTGGCGTTTCCCAAGCTTATTCTGGCGCTTGCCTTCGTTGCTGCGCTTGGGGCTGGTATCGAGAGTGCGATTATTGCGATCAGCCTGACGGCATGGCCTCCGTATGCGCGTATTGCTCGCGCTGAAACGCTGACCATTCGTAATGCGGATTACATCAGCGCTGTGCGTTTGCAGGGGGCTGGTGTCATGCACATCATCATCGGGCATGTGTGGCCGTTGTGCCTGTCCTCCATCATCGTTCGTGTGACGCTTGATATGGCTGGTATTATTCTGACAGCTGCCGGCCTTGGTTTCCTTGGTCTTGGTGCCCAGCCTCCAGAGCCTGAGTGGGGTGCAATGATCTCTGCTGGTCGCAAGTTTATTCTGGATCACTGGTGGGTTGCTGCCATGCCGGGTATGGCGATCTTTATCGTGTCTTTGGGCTTCAACCTGTTGGGTGATGGTCTGCGCGATATTCTTGATCCGAAAAAGAGCCAGAGCTAGGGGAGAGAACCATGAGTGATACGCTTTTAAGCGTTGAGGACCTTTGGGTTCGTTTCCCAACACGTAGCGGTACCGTTGATGCGGTTCGTGGTATTTCGTTCTCTGTCGGGCGTGAGCGCGTTGGCATTGTGGGCGAAAGTGGCTCCGGTAAATCTATGACCGGGCGGAGTATTTTGCGTCTGATCCGGTCTCCGGGGCAGATGGAAGCCAAGTCGATTATGTTCAATGGTGAAAATCTGCTGGACTATTCGGAACGACAGATGCGGAAGATCCGTGGGCACCAGATCTCCATGGTGATGCAGGATCCGAAGTTTTCACTGAACCCTGTTCACACGGTTGGCAAGCAGATTTGTGAGGCTCTTCGCCTGCATACCAAGTCCTCTCGTCTTGAGGCTCGTCAGGGCGCTCTGGAGATGCTGGAGGCTGTTCAGATCCGTAATCCTGAGCGTGTGTTCGACTCCTACCCGCATGAGCTTTCAGGCGGTATGGGGCAGCGTGTGATGATCGCGATGATGCTGATCACCGATCCAAAACTGCTGATTGCTGATGAACCGACCTCTGCATTGGACGTGACTGTGCAGATGAAGGTGCTGGCGATTATGGACAAGTTGGTGCAGGAGCGCGGGATGGGGCTGATTTTCATCAGTCACGATCTGAACCTTGTCTCCTCGTTCTGTGACCGCATCATCATTATGTACGCTGGACGTATTGTGGAGACCTGTAAGGCCAGTGAGCTGCATAATGCGACACATCCTTATACACGTGGGTTGCTGAACGCGTTGCCACGCATTGAGGAGCCCAAGGGGCGCCTTGAAGCTCTGCAACGTCAGGACAGTTGGAAGCAGGAGGTCAGTGTCGATGCCCGGGTCTGATAGTGCTGTGATGGAACGTAAGCCATGGCTTGCGGAAGCAACAAAGAATGCTCGCCTCGAGATTAAAGACCTCAACGTCTATTTCGGTGAGGGAGCGGATCGCTTTCAGGCTGTCAAGAATGTGAGCGTCAAGGTTCAGCAAGGCGGCAGTTTTGGTATTGTCGGTGAATCTGGTTCAGGTAAATCAACTGTGTTGCGCGCTGTGTGTGGGCTCGTTGAGAGCTGGGATGGTGAGATCGATATTGATGGTGCACCTGTCTCACATAAGCGCGATAAGGCTTTCGCCCGTAAGATTCAGATGGTTTTTCAGGATCCCTATGCGTCCTTGCATCCACGCCATACTGTAGACAGAGTTTTGTCAGAACCCCTGAAATTACATGGGTTTGATGATGTTGATGGTCGTGTGCTTCGGGCTTTGGATGATGTGGGGCTTGGCGCCGATTTCCGTTTCCGGTATCCGCATCAGCTTTCCGGTGGCCAGCGACAGCGTGTGGCTGTTGCACGTGCTTTGATGTTGGAGCCGGAGATCCTGTTATTGGATGAGCCAACTTCAGCGTTGGATGTGTCTGTGCAGGCGGAAATTCTGAACCTGTTTGCTGATCTGCGTAAGGAGCATAACCTTACTTATGTGATGGTGACGCATGATCTGGCTGTGGTTGCGCATATGTGTGATGAGATTGCCGTGATGCAGCATGGTGAGGTTGTTGAGGTGATGGATGTGGAAGCGATGCGAAGCTCCACACCAGAGACAGCTTACACACAGGAGCTGCTTAAAGCCTCCATGGGGTATGATGCGGAGTTCTTCGGCGACAGCTGATCTGCAAGGCATATGACGAGACCTGAAAGCCCCGCCCATGTGGTGGGGCTTTTGTTATTTAGACTATATCGCCCAAGTCGTTGGGCGAGAGTCTTTGCCGAAGGGCAACGACACATTGTGAATTTCTGATAGGTCTCTGATTCTCTT
Organism: Pseudovibrio sp. Ad26; assembly: GCF_001623285.1. NCBI lineage: Bacteria > Pseudomonadati > Pseudomonadota > Alphaproteobacteria > Hyphomicrobiales > Stappiaceae > Pseudovibrio > Pseudovibrio sp. Ad26. The sequence continues at coordinate 415,794 of NZ_LMCE01000146.1, read as the reverse complement.
TGCGTCTTTTTTTGATCTCACACTGGGTCGCTTCCACCTCTTCCTGAAGCAAATTTCCTTTCAGAAAACGGTTAAAAACTAACTCGTTGGTGGAGAAAAACGTAGCGCCTATATGATAGTTGGAACTCATGTGCAGAAAATGGCTTACACCAATGAGTTCACTGTGAATTTCTTAATGTTTTCTGTTATAACCAACCGGCTTAATCCTACGAGTACATAAGCTGAAACACTCGCAGATTGGCTTGGGTGTTTTCTAATTGATCTACGGTGTCTTCTTTGAGAAGTCTTGACGAAAATCTTATTTCCCATATTCCTCCGTTCCGAAAGCTGGAACGCGTTGATATCAGAGAGATTTTGGACGCAGCGACGCCAAAGCGTTTCAGCGCGGGTCAGGCTATTTTCGAAGAGCATGAGCCAGCGGAGCGGTTTTTCCTGCTGTTGGACGGTCATGTGCGCGTTATTCGCACCACGGCTTCCGGAGATCAGGTGATTGCGCGTCACATCGTCAGTGGCGAGCTTATGGGCATTGCCTCCGCAATTGGCAGGACGACTTACCCAGCCAGTGCTGTGGCGATTGATGACTGCCTTGTGCTGTTCTGGCCAACAAGTCTCTGGAAGACGTTTGTCGAAAAGTACGATGGATTTGCGACGGAAACCTACAAAACCGTCGGAGAGCGTATCTCTGAAGCGAACAACCACATTCTGGAACTGGCAACACAGCAGGTTGAGCAGCGTGTTGCACGTGCTTTGCTGAGGCTTGCAATCCAAAGCAGCCGCATCACCGATGAGGGAATGGAAATTGATTTTCCTCTCACACGCCAGAATATCTCTGAGATGACAGGTACAACTTTGTACACTGTGAGCCGTTTGCTAAGCGCTTGGGAAAAACAGGGAATTGTGAATAGCGGGCGCAAAAAGGTCATCGTGACGGAGATGAATAAGCTGAAGACTCTGGCTGATTTGGACCCAATGGCTGACTCTTGAGTACCGTTGAGCGATTGCCTGAGTGTTACTAGGCATAAATACCAGTATTCTCGATTTTATATCCTCTTGTTTTTAAATGTGTTTTTCTCCTATATCCGGTAATTACCGAATAGGTTGTTCTAGCACAAACTTCCCCAGTGGCGTCAATTTTATCATCTTCGGGACCGTAACCACGATAGGATTCCGTAGATGTCAGAATTCCTTACAAAATCGCGGGCACGAAATATTTTTTATGGGGGATCCTTATTCTTCATAGGCATATTTGCCGTGCTCTCAATCGACAGCCACCTTTACGTCGTCAATGAATCGACTTCAAAAGCTGATCTCACTGACGAGGTTGTCCTCGGAAAGCACGTTTGGGAAAAGCATGCTTGCATCAACTGCCATACGTTGCACGGGGAAGGCGCTTACTTTGCTCCTGAAGTCGGCAATGTGATGACACGTTGGGGCGTGCTGGATGATCCGGATGATGCAGCTGAGACCCTTGGCTCTTGGATGGAAGCTCAGCCGAGCCGCATCGAAGGTCGTCGCCAGATGCCTTTCTTCGATCTGACCAAAGAAGAAGTCCGCGGCCTCTCTGAATTCTTGCGTTGGGCTGACAAGACCAACACGCAAGACTGGCCACCGAACGACGCTGGTTAAGGGGTGGTATTATGAAATACAGTTCTCAAAAAGTCGCGTATGCCTACTTCGTAGCTGCGCTTGGCCTATTCGCAATCCAGGTTCTGGGCGGTTTGCTCGCTGGCTGGATTTATGTTGCACCTAACTTCCTTTCGGAGTTGCTGCCGTTCAACATCGTTCGCATGTTGCACACCAACGCACTGATCGTCTGGCTTCTGCTGGGCTTCTTTGGTGCGGCTTACTTCATCATCCCGGAAGAGAGCGAACGTGAGATCCACTCCGTTAAGCTCGCTTACATTCAGCTGATCATTCTTGTGGTTGGTACACTGGGTGCTGTTGTCAGTTACATCATGGGCATCCATGAAGGCCGTGAATTCCTTGAGCAGCCGCTCTGGGTTAAAGTCGGCATTCTTGTTGCTGCGTTGATCTTCCTCTTCAACATCTCAATGACTGTGTTGAAAGGTCGTAAGACTGCGATCACAAACATTCTGGTGATTGGCCTTTGGGCTCTTTCCCTGCTGTGGCTGTTTGCATTCTACAACCCAGACAACCTGAGCCTTGATAAAATGTACTGGTGGTACGTTGTTCACCTTTGGGTAGAAGGTACCTGGGAACTTGTGATGGCTTCCATCCTTGGCTTCCTGATGCTGAAACTCACCGGTGTTGACCGCGAAGTGATCGAGAAGTGGCTCTACATCATCGTAGCGACTGCTCTGTTCTCCGGTATTCTTGGTACAGGACACCACTATTATTGGATCGGCTTGCCCGGCTACTGGCAGTGGATTGGTTCCGTCTTCTCTACTCTGGAAGTCATACCATTCTTCCTGATGATGACCTTCTCCTTCGTCATGGTCTGGAAAGGTCGTAAGAACCATCCAAACAAAGCAGCTCTGCTGTGGTCACTTGGTTCTGCAACTGTCGCGTTCTTCGGCGCTGGCGTATGGGGCTTCCTGCATACTCTGCACGGTGTGAACTTCTACTCACACGGTACGCAGATCACTGCAGCGCATGGTCACCTTGCCTTCTTCGGCGCATACGTTGCTCTGAACCTTGCGATCTTCACTTACGCAATGCCATTGCTTAAGGGTCGTAATCCATACAACCAGGTTCTCAACATGGGCAGCTTCTGGCTCATGACTGGTGGTATGTCCTTCATGACCTTCGTGCTGACGTTTGCTGGAACCATCCAGACACACATGCAGCGTGTTGTTGGTGAAGACTTCATGTCCGTACAGGACCAGCTGACAGTGTTCTACATCATGCGCTTTGGTGCTGGTGCAGCTGTTGTGATTGGTGCTCTGCTGTTCATCTACTCCCTGCTCGTACCGCGCAAGGAATTGTTTACAGCGAACTCTGGTTCCAAACCAACGACCGGTAGTACTCCTGAAGCCCAAGCAGTTCTGGAAGGTGGTCGTTAATGACTGTACAGAACCACGTTTTTGATGTGCCCTATTATCAGCCTATCGCCGATGAATGTGCATTATTTGAAACGGCTTTTAACAAAGGTCTGCCCCTTCTTTTGAAGGGGCCGACGGGCTGCGGTAAAACCCGCTTTGTGGAACACATGGCCGCAAAGCTGGGTCGCCCGATCTACACCGTGGCTTGCCACGATGATCTTTCCGCAGCAGACCTAATTGGTCGTTACCTGCTTAAAGGCGGCGTGACTGAGTGGGTTGATGGCCCGCTGACCCGCGCTGTTCGCGAAGGTGCGATCTGCTATCTTGATGAAGTGATTGAAGCACGGAAAGACGTTGCGGTTGTTTTGCACCCGTTGACTGATAACCGTCGTCGTCTCATCATTGAGAGAACTGGCGAAGAGCTGCAAGCTCCACCGAACTTTATGCTCGTTGCCAGCTACAACCCCGGCTATCAGAACGTTCTGAAGCAGATGAAGCCTTCCACACGGCAGCGCTTCCTTTCAACCACCTTCGATTTCCCTGATGCGGAAACTGAAGTGCAGGTTGTTGCTAAAGAAAGCGGACTGGATGTTGAGCGTTCCAAATCCTTGGTTCGTCTTGCCGGCCATATCCGTGGTCTTTCCAGCCTGGATCTGGAAGAGGGTGTTTCCACTCGCTTGCTGATTTATGCTGCATCCCTGATTGCTGGTGGTATGCCAGTCGAGAAAGCACTGCAATACTCTGTTGTTGAACCATTGAGTGATGAGCCTGATGTTCAGGTTGCGCTTCGTGATTTGATCGCAGTTGTTTACGGGTGAGCCTGATGAAAGAGCAAATACTGGAGTTTTTAGAGCCTGAAGAAGCCGTAGGTAATCTGTGGCATGATTATGCTTCAAGCCTGGGTGCTCCAGTGCACCATGAGGATATGGAGGTCGAGCTGGCTAAGCTTCGCACCTCCGTGCAAGTGGTGTTTCGCGGGTTAGGTGGTGAAGCTAAAGTCGAGATCAGTCAAGCTCCGGCGACGGCTTCAACCTACCGCATGCCCGTAAAGCGTAAGCTTGGCAACGCTGCAGAAACAATCTTTCTGCCAGAGTTTGACGGCGAGCGTTTGAGGCTTCCTCCGGTTCTTGGCGTGTTTCCTAAGGCAGAAATGAACCGGGCCCATTACATCTGGCTTGCTGCATTTGCAGCGAACTGCGATGTGCAGGCAAAGCCAGAAGATCCATTACAGGCGGATGTTCAGGCATTGGCTTTGGCCAAACAAGCGATTGAGCGTGTTTGGGAAAAGTGCGTTGGTCTTCATGATTTTTTCCGTCAGTCCTGCGAATTCCTTTTACAAACCCGCAAGCGTCCAAGTCTTCCTGAGTGGGAAGCTGCGGTTGAAGCTATCGTTCTGGAATTGCTGGGTGGGCCGCGTGCCGTTTCCAGCACAAGCGCTAGCATCCGCAAGGCGATGGAATGTGTTGATGAGCGTTGGAAGCTGAAAGCTCCTAACGGCTATTGCCCCTTTGCGCCTGTGCCGATCTGGGTATCGAGCGAGTTGGTTAATGGTGAACGAGGCGAAGAGCGCTCGGATGAGCAAGCTCCGCCAACGCCGCAAGGATCAAGTGCTACAACGAAACGCAAGGCAAAGCGTGAAAAACGCGAGCAAGCGGATCGTAAAGACAGTTTTATTCTACACCGGTTTGAGGCCATCCTCTCCTGGGTAGAAAGCATGAACCTCAATCGTAGTACCGATGATGACGAAGAGGAAAATGCGCAGAAAGCTGCTGATGACCAAGATTATATCAGCCTTTCGAAAAATCAGCGGAAAGCAGCGACGCGTTTGCGTTTGCACCTGGACTTGTCTCCAGAAGATGCAGACCACGAACGCCTTTCCGACAAGTTCACATATCCTGAGTGGGATCACCGTCAACGTAAGTTTTTGGAAGATCATTGTCGTGTTCTGGAGAAGGATGCCGAGCCCGATTATGAGAGCGTGCTGCTGACTGATCCTTATCATAAGCGCCGTATTCGTCAGGTGAAACGCCAGTTTGAAGCCTTGCGTCCAAAGCGGATCATGCAGATGCGGCAGGCTGAGGGCAGCGAGCTGGATCTGGATGCTTTGGTGACGGCTCAGGTTGATCTGAAAGCTTCGGGTTATGCATCAGACCGTATTTTTCAGGATGCACGTGCTGTTGAGCGCGATCTTTCCGTAGCTATGTTGCTTGATACATCCCGTTCTACCGAAAGTGCGGTTGGTGATTCCAGTGTTATCGAGATTGCGGGGGCCGCACTTGCTGCTCTGTCTGGTGGTATTGATGCAAGTGGGGATCATCTTGGTGTCTGGGGGTTCTCCTCCCTGAAGCGAGATCGTGTTTTCATGAATAAAGCCAAAGACTTCAATGAACCGATGACTGATCAGGTGATCGCGAAGATTGGGTCGCTCAAGCCTTGCTATTACACCCGGTTGGGAGCGGCAATCCGGCATACAACTGCGCAGCTTGCCTTGCAGCAAACACAGCGGAAGCTTTTGCTTGTACTAACAGATGGAAAGCCGAACGATCTTGATCACTATGAAGGTATTCACGGCATTGAAGACAGCCACATGGCTGTTCGTGAAGCCCGCAAACAAGGCATGGCCGTTCATGGTGTGATTGTTGATGAGGATGGGCAGGATTGGTTTGCCCGTATCTTTGGCAAAGGTGGTTATACGCTCTTCCCAAATCCGGAGCGTCTTACACGCGCGCTGCCGGATATCTATAGAAGCCTGACAAGGGAGTATTAGATTATGAAGCTTTTCTATATGGTTATGGGCTTTATGGCAGGTCTGCTGCCTTTGTCCGCAATGGCTGCAATTTCTGGATACCAACGTCCTGTGCCTCAGCCACAAAGTGCGACTGCTGAGCTGTGGTTTGGTTTCGCTACCGTTATGCTGGTTGTCTCACTTTATGTCGTGCACAGGGTTGTAAAAGGCAGATGAGCGAAGAAGACCTCAGCAATCGCATCAGTGTAAGAAGGCTGGCACTCTATCTTTACCCGCTGGGTATTGGCGCGGTCGGTATCAACCTTTTCTTCTTGTCGCTGATTTTTTCATGGGTTGGATGGCCGGTGATGTCACCTTACATGGCGATGGCTGGTGGCGTTGTTTTGGGTTATCCGTTTGCGTATCCCTTTGCAAAACATATCCGGTACCTCATGGATAAATCGGATGGTTTGCTGGACTGATTAACTGCTTTGCGAGCATCGGAAGTCGAGCGCGATCTATATAGATCGCGCTTTTTTTTTTGTGCGCAGTGTTCATCTGATTGTTCTGACTGACAGTTTTATCAATTCAGAAGCAAAAATTAATATGCCAGCATAGTGTTGTTCTGCTGGAGTTGTGCTGAGTTCCATCTGATTTGGTGTTTCCTGACAGGAGAGACAACAGTTGCGAGCGTCTGTTGCCCCAATATCGCTAGCTAGTTTGATGAAGCAGGGCCGCCTTCTGCTTGCATGTCTTTGTTTTTGCGCGGTTTTCAATGGTATTGCGCAAGCGCAGAATTCTCGCTGGCCACTGAACTGGGGTGATTGGGAGACGGCGACCGGAGATTGGGGCGGATACCGGACGAAACTCAACGATATGGGTATCGATCCAGAGCTCAATTACACCCATGATATTATGGCAAATCCGGTTGGCGGCGAACGGCAAAGTGCTGCTTATGCAGGTGCGCTTGATGCAAGTATCGACTTTGATCTTCAAAAACTGCTGGGTTTGAATGGAACCAGCTTTAGCTTTGGTTTGTATCAAGGTTTGGGGCGGGATCTATCCGGCGAAGATATCAATAATGTTTTTGATGTTGCGCAGATCTTTATCGGAGATGTTTTCGGCATTTCGCAGATGAACATTTTGCAGAGGCTTGCGAATGATCGAGTGGAGATTGCGATAGGCCGCCTCTCTACGGGGACTGACTTCGCTTACAGCGATGCGTTCCCTCTCTACGTGAACAGTGGTGTCAACGGGAATCCCGTACAATTGTTGGAAAACTTGCCGTCGTTTACGACACCTCCTTTCAGTCAATGGGGTGTTAGAGGAACGCTTAAACCGCAGGAATCCCTTTATCTTTCTGTCGGTGCTTATAATGCGGACCTGAATGCGCAGGACAACGACAGTCAGGGACTTAACTTTAAGTTCAATCCTGAAGACGGTGTACTGGTGATTGCAGAAGGTGGTGTTTTGGTCGGGCAGGAGAAGACCAGCGCTTATTTACCGGGGCGGTATATGCTTGGTGGTTATTATGACACCAGTGACTACACGCCATTTACCGATGCCAATGCGACGGAAGAGGGTAACTGGGGGCTATACTTCATTGCGAACCAGATGGTTTATGAAGAGCAAGCGGATCAAGGTCTTAATCTTTGGGGGCTTTTTACATTTGCGCCACAACAAAGCATCAACAGTTTGCCTTATGGAGTGAGTGGTGGCGCTTACTACAAAGGGCTGCTTGATAGCCGCGATAATGACATCACGGCAGGTGCATTTTATCTTGGTTTCTTCAGCGATGATTTGCCGGGACAGACCTTTGAACTGGTGTTTGAGATCAACCATCGTTTCCAGTTTACGGAATGGTTCTATACGACAGTTGATGGGCAGTATGTGGTGAACCCAAATGGACAGACAAATATCTCTGATGCGTGGGTTGTTGGCTTCGAAATGTCCGTTGATTTTTAGGTCCAAAGACGTTGTTTTTTCAGAAAAATAGCTCGTTTTCGAGAGTGCAAATCACTTGCAAAAACCATCCATGCACGACAAAGAAAAAGTACGTGGAAATCCACTGTAATCTTTGTGTTTTTGTGTGCGCTCACTCGTTCTGCAAAGTGCTCTGGCCTTCAGAAAAGCAATACAAAATTTCAGCTTTAAAATAGTTGGTTTCAGGCCTGAATTTTGAGGTGCTCTGATGAACGCACTGACTTTACTTCAGGAATCACTAAATTAGTTTAGTTTGAAGTAATTTGAAATATGGATAAAAGCTAAATTATCACGGAAACGTGAGATGTAAACTCAAGTTAAATTTAAATCTTGAGTTATTCGTACTAGTATTTCTGAAGCATTCAATTTGATTGCAATCAAAATACAAAAGTAATCTCGTTGATATATTTTTCTCAGTTCAGTTGAAAAGTTGATTCTATCATGCAAACGCAGATGGGAAGGCGGCATTTTCTTGGTATGTCCAAGTATGCGGAGGATAAGCCGTGTCCGCCTTACAGTATTGGTAAAGTTGAATTTTCCGGTGTATGCACCGGTTGCGGTGACTGTGTTTCGGCGTGTCCTGAAAAGATCCTTCGAATTTCTGAGCGGAGTAGGTTGGCTGTTGTCGATTTTGGAGTGGGACCCTGCACCTTCTGTGAAGCGTGCGTCGACGTTTGCAAAGAGGGAGCACTGGTCAAGACCGGAGCCGCACCTTGGGCAATGAAAGCAACGATCGGCTCTAACTGCCTTTCTTATCAAAAGATTGCGTGCCGGGCTTGCGCTGACTTTTGTGAGTTGAGGGCAATCCGATTTCATCTTGGCCTGGGTGGCCAGCAAATTCCTGATTTGGACAGTGAAGCCTGTACCGGGTGCGGTGCCTGCCTTGTTGCCTGTCCCAATGGATCCATCGAAATGCGCGAAATTAAACTCCAAGAGGAGGTTCTATGAACATTTGTGGCGTTCTCGTTAGTTGTTTAGCGGGACAAACCCAAGAGGTTTCTGAAGCATTGTCCGCCCTGCCGGGCGTGGAAGTTCATATCACCAAAGAGGATACAAGCCAGCTCGTTGTGACTGCAGAGGATACGGAAGAGTCCTTCGCTGATCAGCAGGTGCTAGAAATTCACCGGACGCCGGGCGTCGTATCCGCTGCACTTACCTATCATCAATTCGAACCAAACACCGACCCTGACTTGAAGGCGGCCTAACGGGAGGCAAAACATGTCAATCACGGCATCTCGCAGAGATATTATAAAGTCAGCAGCGGTTGCAGCAACTGCTTCTGCGGCTGGCATCGCTTTACCAAAGTCCGCCGGGGCTCAGGGAAAAGCCTCCGATATACGCTGGGACAAGGCTGTTTGCCGCTTTTGCGGAACAGGCTGCTCTCTCCTTGTAGGTGTTAAAGACGACCGTGTTGTCGCCACACAAGGTGATCCTGATGCGCCAGTGAACCGCGGCTTGAACTGTATCAAGGGCTACTTCCTTTCCAAGATCATGTACGGCAAGGATCGCCTGACAACGCCGCTTCTTCGCAAAACCGCTGGCGTTTATGACAAGCATGGTGAGTTTGAGCCTGTTTCCTGGGATGAAGCTTTCACTGTCATGTCCGAGAAGTTCAAGGACGCATTGAAGGAAAAAGGCCCAACTGCAGTTGGTATGTTTGGCTCTGGTCAGTGGACCATCTGGGAAGGTTACGCTGCTTCCAAGTTTATGAAAGCTGGTCTGCGTTCCAACAACATTGATCCGAATGCCCGCCATTGCATGGCATCGGCTGTGGCTGCTTTCATTCGTACCTTCGGTATTGATGAGCCAATGGGTTGTTATGATGACATGGAGCTCGCCGATGCATTCGTGCTTTGGGGCTCGAACATGGCTGAGATGCACCCAATCCTTTGGTCACGTATTACCGATACCCGTCTGACCAAGCCGGGCTGTGAAGTTCATGTGCTCTCCACCTTCGAGCATCGTTGTTTTGAACTTGCTGACAACGGCATGGTGTTTACGCCACAGACGGATCTGGTGATCCTCAACTTCATCGCCAACTACATCATTGAAAATGATGCGGTGAACTGGGACTTCGTCAACAAGCACGTCAACATCACCAAAACCGCGACAGATATCGGTTACGGTTTGCGTCCGAATGATCCGCGCGAGCAGGCTGCCGAAAATGCAGGCTCCGGTAAGATCTCCAAGATTGACTTTGAGGAATATAAGCAGCTCGTTTCCAAGTATACGCTTGAGTATGCAGAAGAAATGTCTGGCGTTCCGGCTGAAAAGCTTCTGAAGCTGGCGAAGATCTATGCTGATCCTAACCGCAAGGTTATGTCTCTTTGGACAATGGGCTTTAATCAGCACTCACGCGGCAGCTGGGTGAACAGCCTTTGCTACAACATTCATCTTCTCACTGGTAAGATCTCTGAGCCTGGCAATGGTCCATTTTCTCTGACGGGTCAGCCATCTGCATGTGGTACTGCCCGTGAGGTTGGAACATTTGCGCACCGTCTGCCTGCAGACATGGTGGTCAAAAATCCGAAGCACCGTGAAATCTGTGAGACTGCCTGGAAAATTCCTGAAGGAACAATTCCTGCCAAGCCTGGTTACCATGCAGTTCTGCATCACCGCATGCTTAAAGATGGCAAGCTGAATGCCTATTGGGTTCAGTGCACGAACAACCTGCAAGCAGCCCCTAATATGAATGAGGAAGGCTGGCCGGGGTATCGTAATCCTGAGAACTTCATTGTTGTCTCTGATCCATACCCAACCGTTACAGCAATGGCTGCTGATCTTATTCTGCCAACGGCCATGTGGGTGGAAAAAGAAGGAGCCTATGGTAACGCAGAGCGCCGTACCCAGTTCTGGCGTCAGCAGGTGAAAGCTCCGGGTGAAGCCATGTCAGATGTCTGGCAGGTTATGGAGTTCTCCAAGTACTTCAAGACAGAGGAAGTCTGGCCTGAAGAACAGCTCGCCAAAATGCCTGAGTTGCGCGGCAAGACACTCTTTGAAGTGCTTTATGCAAACGGTGTTGTCGATAAGTTCCCGGTCTCTGAAGTCAAAGAAGGCTTCAATAACCATGAATCCGAAGACTTCGGCTTCTACGTTCAAAAAGGACTGTTTGAAGAATACGCCGGATTTGGGCGTGGTCATGCGCACGACTTGGCTGACTTTGACGTCTACCACAAAGCACGCGGTCTCCGCTGGCCAGTGGTTGATGGCAAGGAAACACTTTATCGCTTCCGCGAAGGATACGATCCTTACGTTAAAAAAGGCGAGGGCGTTAAATTCTACGGTAAGCCTGATGGTAAGGCGAACATCATCTTTGCGCCTTATGAACCGCCAGCAGAAGTGCCAGACAACGAGTACGACCTCTGGCTCTGCACCGGGCGTGTGCTGGAACATTGGCATACAGGTTCCATGACTCAGCGCGTCCCTGAGCTTCACCGGGCATTCCCGTCTGCTGTTCTGTTCATGCATCCGCAAGATGCACGGGAACGCGGCCTTCGTAGAGGGCAGGAAGTCACTATCTCTACTCGTCGTGGTGAAGTGCTGACGCGGCTTGAAACCAGAGGCCGGAACAAGGTTCCAAAAGGCTTGGTTTACATGCCTTTCTTCGATGCAAACCAGTTGGCCAACAAGCTTACACTTGATGCCACTTGTCCGATTTCGAAAGAAACCGACTACAAAAAGTGCGCTTGTAAGGTGGAAAGCGCTTAGAGCAACCCTCTGAGCAGCAATGGATAAGAACCATGTCTGATCTCAAAAAGACAGGCCTCAGCAGTGCAAAGCGTCGCCAGTTTCTTGGCGACGCGGCCCGCACAGCGTGTGGCTGCGCTGTTGCTGCGACGTTTCTGACGGTCTATCAGGCGCAGGCTAAGGCTTTTCCCGCCGACGCCATCAGACCGCCCGGAGCTCTTCCTGAAGATGAGTTTTTGAGTGCGTGTGTGCGATGCGGACTGTGTGTTCGCGATTGCCCATATGACACGCTGAAACTCGCCGAGCTTGGTGAAACTGGCCCGGCAACAGGAACGCCATACTTTACAGCCCGCGATGTGCCTTGTGAAATGTGTGAGGATATTCCTTGTGTTGCTGCCTGTCCGACAGGAGCACTGGATCATTCTCTTACTGATATCGATGATGCTGATATGGGTGTGGCTGTTCTGATCGATCAGGAGAACTGCCTCAACTTCCTCGGTTTGCGGTGTGAGGTTTGTTATCGGGTTTGCCCGCTGATTGATGAAGCGATCACGCTCGAAATGACACCAAACACGCGGACCGGTAGTCACGCAGTCTTTTCGCCAACAGTCTATGCAGACGTCTGCACAGGCTGTGGCAAATGTGAGAAGTCGTGTGTTCTGCCGGAATCTGCGATCAAGGTTCTTCCTCGCCGCATTGCCAGAGCTGAGAGTGCTGAGCACTACCGGCTTGGTTGGGAGGAAAAAGCCAAGGCAGGAAATGCGTTGGTACCCGGTGTGATTGATCTACCTGATCGTGTGCCGGATGCTGGTGGATTTGAGCCCGTATTCCAGCCAGGGAAGGGGCGGCCATGACTACTCATGCATTAGACGCTCATGTACCAAAAGAGAAGAAGAGAAGCTGGGTGCTGCGCAACAGATTTCTGTTGCTCAGACGGAGCACGCAATTGCTCATTCTGGCTCTCTTCCTTGCAGGGCCATGGGCTGGCCTCTGGATTGTTAAAGGAACTCTGACCTCCAGCATGACGCTGGATATCCTTCCTCTGACAGATCCGTTCCTGCTGCTGCAGACTATGGTGACAGGACATTGGCCTGAACTGACAGGTTTGATTGGTGTTGCCCTTGTGGTTGGCTTCTATGCCGTCTTTGGCGGTCGGCTGTATTGCTCATGGGTTTGTCCCATGAATGTGGTGACCGACAGTGCCAATTGGCTGCATCGCAAGCTTGATCTGAAGAAAGGATGGCAGCCGAAAAAGCATACCCGATATTGGGTGCTGGCAATGACGCTGCTGGTTGCTGCCGGATCTGGCTCTCTTGCTTATGAGCTGGTTAATCCTGTGACCTTGCTGCACCGCGGATTGGTGTTCGGCATGGGGTTTGCCTGGGCTGCGGTGCTGATGGTGTTCTTGTTCGACACCTTTGTGTCCCGGCATGGCTGGTGTGGGCATCTTTGTCCTATGGGAGCTGTCTATGGGCTGCTCAACACCAGGAGCTTGCTGCGGGTTTCTGCAAAAAACCGGGATGCCTGTGATGACTGTATGGACTGCTTCGAGGTTTGCCCTGAGATCCACGTGATCTCTCCGGCTTTACGAGGCAAAGGGGATGACACCCCGCTGATTGTAAATCGAGACTGCACGTCTTGTGGTCGCTGTATCGACGTATGCGATCTGGATGTTTTCAGTTTCACCCATCGTTTCGATACTCAACTTATTCAACCTACTTCAATCGAACCGGGCCCCCGCGATCCGGTCACGACCAAAGCTATGGGAGGTCACAAATGAAAACGGGAGTGCCTTGGAAGGCTATCACCATTATGGCGGTTATGCACCTTACCGGCTTTGCTGCCTTGAACGCACATGCAGAGGGGGTAAAGTCACTGAGGGGTGTACAGGTTGATGAACCTGTCTTCGTCGAGCCGATTGCTCGTCCGCAAAATACTCGGGTGAACCGTGAGTTTCGCCAGCAACCACCATTGGTGCCACACAAGACTGAGGCTTATCAGGTTGATCTGAAAGTCAACCAATGCCTGACGTGCCACGACTGGGCGAATGCAGGTGAGAAAAAAGCACCAACCCTGTCCATGACACATTATGCAGACCGTGAAGGACGTCAGCTGGACCGAGTTGCAGGTACACGCTGGTTCTGCACGCAATGCCATGTTCCTCAAGTCGATGCTGATCCATTGGTGGAGAATGAATTTACTCCGTCAAGCGAACGCTAGATGGCACTTCTGACTGGAGGAATTTAATATGAGCAATCAAGGCGCTATTCCCAGTAATGATCAGGGACCTGGCTTGTTCAAACGGATCTGGCGGTTTTTGAGGCATCCTGCAACGACAATTTCTGCAGGCGCTCTGTTGCTGATTGGTGTTGTTGTCGGTGTGGTTTTTTGGGGTAGTTTCAACTGGTCCATGGAGATGACAAATACCGAAGAGTTCTGCATCGGCTGTCATGAGATGGAAGCAAATGTTTATGCGGAATATACCGAAACAGCCCATTATGCGAATGCATCTGGTGTACGGGCAACGTGCCCAGACTGCCATGTGCCGAAAGAGTGGGTGCACAAGGTGGTTCGCAAAGTACAAGCTTCCAGAGAGCTATATCACAAAGCTCTGGGCTCCATCGATAGTCCGGAGAAGTTTGAGGAGAAACGTCTTCAACTGGCAACCAATGTTTGGACTGCAATGAAGAAAACTGACAGCCGCGAGTGCCGCAACTGTCATGAATTCAACTCCATGGACTTCGTTCTTCAGGAAGGTCGTGCCTCTGCCGCTCACTCTGATGCATTCAAGGAAGGCAAGACCTGTATTGATTGCCACCAGGGCATCGCTCACAGCCTACCAGCCAACGCGCTGGAAGCTTACAAAGAGAAAGTCTCTGCTGTTTATGATTAGGCATCGCTTAGGCTAATTGCATGGGACGCTAGAGTAGTAACCCACCTTTGAGAGTTCTCGAAGGTGGGTTTTTCTTTACTCCTACCAAAGTAAGTGAAGCGAATCAGCTGTTGAAGAAACTGCTGATTGTCATCTGCTCGAAGCTCTCATCTGTGTCGTTGCTTGATCCAAATCAAATGAGGCAAGGAGAAGCAGCCTGAGATGTGTTTAAAATGACACAAATATGAGTATTTTACTCATGTATTTTACTTAGGTGGACATTTTTACATTGATAGATTTCTCAACTCAATAATATGAGTAATTAACTCATATTAAAGGTTGTAGGGATGTCCAAGGGTTTTGTCTCCGGCTTGATGACCGGAATCTGCTATCTTGCACTGCAGTCAGGTGCATATTCTCAGGAGCAAACAGAGCCACAAGAGCTCGGGCCAATTGTCGTCACAGCTTCGCGTAGTGAGCAAAGTCTGGATGAGGTCACCCGCTCCGTCGCTGTGGTTGAAAGCGAGCAGATTGAGCGATCTGTTGCGGATAGCGTAACTGAAGTTCTGCGTGATGTGCCTGGTATTAAGATTATCGATAGCAAGGTTGCAGGTATGAAGCGGATCAGCATTCGTGGTGAAGAGTCTTCGCGAAATGTTGTGCTCGTAGATGGGCAAGAGATCTCTGATCACACTTCTTATGGTGCTGTATTCCTGATTTCTCCGTCTGATATCGAACGCGTTGAAGTCGTGAAAGGGCCGGGCTCGGTCCTACATGGCTCAAAAGCTATCGGCGGCGTTGTAAATATTATCACTAAGAAGGGTGCCGATCGTGCCGTGCAGGTTGAGGTCGGAACAGCCTTCGATTCCTCTACTGATGGTATTACGGGTTTCAGCTCAGCTGCTGGTACTGTTGATCAGTGGGACTATCGGTTTTCTGCTAGCAAATCCAAACATGGTGATCGCGAAACAGCAGATGGTACGCTGGAAGGCAGTGCTTTTGAGAACCAGAGTGTAACTGCCTATGTTGGTTATACTGGTGAACAACACAAATTTAGTATCAAGGCTGAGCGATTTGAGCAGGAAAGTGAGGTTTACACTGATCCGGCGAGCATCGGAAGTACGATGCGGCACTTTGATATGGACTTGCCAAAGCGTGATCGGTCTAAAGTTGGGTTATTCTATGACTTTACTGATGTAAATGAGAGTATTGCTAAGATCCAGTTAGATGGATATGTCCAGCAGATTGATCGTGTGGCTCTGGTAGACTATGAGCTAGCCCCTTCTGGAGCCGTTATGAAGCGTAAGAATAAGACTGAGAGCAAACTGCTTACATTCGGTCTGAATGGGCAGATTGATCTGACCCTGTTTGATAACGTGTTGACCTCAATCGGCTTCCAAGCTGTCCAAGATCAGTTGGATAAAGATAGCTTCAGTACTGGAACGAATACTTTCGGCATTCCTGGACCTGTTTTCCCGGTGAATATTACAGAGCGAGATGAGGCCAAACTTACGACTTTGTCTGCGTTCCTTCAAAATGAGTGGGATCTGAATGATGATCTTACGCTGACCGCTGGTGGCCGTTATTACTTCGTCACTAGTGAGAATAAAGGTACAGCGGGTGATCGTGATGAGAGTGATCAGGCATTTGTGGGGGCCTTGGGTGTAAACTATACGGGCTTTGAGAATTTTGCACTAAGAGCGCATGTGTCTCAGGGATATGTATATCCGACACTCCTACAAAGTACGCTGGGCTCAGTATTTTCTCCTGCTGGAAAAATTTATGGCAATGCTGACCTTGATCCGGAAACGTCAGTGACCGCAGAGATTGGTGCGCGTTACGACGGCGGGAACTTGATTGTTGATGCGAGCGCGTTTTATACCGATGCGAAGGATTACATCACATCGGTTAATTGTGATGCAGCAGTTCATGGTTCAAAGTGTACTGCAAACTCAGATATTTACGTGAATATTGATGCGGCTAAGACCTGGGGTCTTGAACTTGCTGCTTCCTATCAGTTTGCTGAGCTGGCAGTCACTCCATATGCCAATATCACTTTGATGCGGCGTCAATTTAGCTCTGGAGCAACCAACACCTTTGATACAGACACGCCGTTGGTATCTGGCCGTTTAGGCGTGATGAAGTCTTGGGCCTTTGATAACGGCGTTGAAGCCTATGCTGATCTTTACAGTCGATTCTCCAGCGAGCATCGGCAGAAGAGTAGCAGTGGTATTGATGAAGAGGATGGTTTTGCCACGCTTAACCTAGCAGGCGGCTTTTCCTACGACTTCGATGAAAAGCGCACGTTAAAAATGCAAGCAGCTGTCGAGAACATCTTTGACCAAGACTATAAACCGTCTGTCGAAGAACTAACTGCACCGGGCCGGGCGTTTAAACTTTCTGCGAGTGTCATCTTCTAATTTTCAAAGCCCTGCCCTTATTGCGGCGGGGCTGTATTTAAAGGATATCATCACATGAAAACCGTGCTTCTCATGTTTCTGCTAAGCTCAGCGGGGGCGAATGGTGAGGTGGGTGCTTCCTACGTTGAAAAAGACAGTGTTGAGGAATGTCAGCAAGGCATTGTTGCGCTGAAAGAAATTTTAGCGGAGCCACGCTTTAAGATCCATTATGCTGGTTGCCACCAAAGCTCTGCCCATATCTCCGAGTTTGAACATCCGGGTGCTGATGATGAAGGCGATAAGCCGGAGCGGTTCGTTTATCTCAACAGGATAGAAGAAGGTCAGTTGCTCGTTTCTGAGGCTGATAGCCTTTCCAGTTGTGAGGCGAGTATAAACAAAGGCGAGAGTTGGTGCGCTGTGAGCACGCAGAAGTTGTTGCGGCAGTAGTTAGACCTATGCTTTGCTCCTCCCATGTGAATTCTAATGTTGCTTTGGGGGGAGTGCGAATGACATCTCAAGAAAAGACAGTCTGGATTATTGGGGCAACTTCAGGGATTGGTGAGGAGCTTTGTAAGCTTTATGCGGATGATGGCTGGCAAGTTGTTGTGAGTGGCCGCCGCGTTGAGCGACTTGAGACGCTGAAAGAAACCTATGCTGGGGTGACGAGCTTACCGCTCGATGTGACGGATAATGAACAGATAGTTCAAGCCGCCCACGACTTTGGTGAAAATGCCAGCCTGCCTGATTTGACACTTTATTGCGCTGGCGTCTTCCACATTGGTGGCCTTTCGACGCTAACTGACGACGTGTGCGTCAATGCGATGGACACGAACTATTTCGGTGCAGTGCGGACCATACATAACTTGTTCCCACTGCTGAAAGAACGTGGCTCCGGGCAAATTGCCATTATTTCCTCGCTGAGCGGGTATGGAGGGCTGCCTTACGCTGCAAGTTATGGCCCTACAAAAGCTGCGCTCATCAATCTTTGTGAAGCGCTTAAGCCGAGTTTTGACCGGGCGAACCTCTCTCTTTCTGTTATCAATCCCGGGTTTGTAAAGACCGCGATGACTGAAAATAGCAAGTTGCCTATGCCTTTTATCGTGAGTGCAGAAGGGGCTGCCAAACGGATCAAGAAAGGGCTTGACC
The DNA here is from genome assembly GCF_001623285.1 of Pseudovibrio sp. Ad26. NCBI lineage: Bacteria > Pseudomonadati > Pseudomonadota > Alphaproteobacteria > Hyphomicrobiales > Stappiaceae > Pseudovibrio > Pseudovibrio sp. Ad26. The sequence goes on along the minus strand of NZ_LMCE01000146.1, from coordinate 397,980 downwards.
GTAAGAGCTTTGAGATTGCGTTCCCGTTTCCGCTTGTTGCGGCTTTGAAACTGCTTCGGTTTGTCCCTTATTGGGCATATTTCCGACTGGTTGGTCTTACAGCGGGTAAGCGAAATTCTTCATAGAGATAAGATTAGGAAGGTTGGAGATGGGGTGATCTCTGACCCTCCTTGGTTTCAGGTGCATGTGTCATTGCTTGCTGTAGCTCGGGTAGAAATGCCCAGATCTCTCGGTTGAGTTTCACAAGCTTCTCGATTGCATTTCCCATTTGTGTGATGCGCGCGTCGTCCACTGCCTTGATTTCACCGAGCTGGATCTGTCCGTTCTTGCGTTGGATGCGCATGGAATGGGTATGCGTGATTTCGCCTTGCTGGTTCTGTTTGAAAGTTGCGTGGCTAAACTCATTTCTTAGCCGGGTACTTTCGTTGAAGATGCGAAGAATGCGACGTAGCTTCTTTTTCAAAGCCACATCTTTCAGCTTTGCGTCGGCAAGACGTTCTATCAGCTCCAGCCTTGCTCTCGTTGTGTTGAGAGTGCCGAAGACTAGTGTTGCGGTGAGTTCGTCGGTCTGCATGAGATGCTGCAGGATGTAGATGAACGTGCTCTCATTGTTGGACCAGCTATAATTGATGTTCCCAATCAAAGCGAACAGGAGGTTGCGCCGCCCGGCTTTGTTGGGTGCAATTCTATCAAGCTCGTCAAAGTCAGGTGAATGGGAGATTTGATCGTGCATAAAGCGCGCCTGTCTGAGAATACTCGTTTTACAGCCTATAATTACGTTTCTAACGCTAGGGTAGCAAAGCTAAGGCGTTATTTATAGAGCGTGACGGGCAGGTTTTGCTTGGTGACTCTTTGATTGAACGTCTGAGGAGTGTTGGTGAAGTAAATGAGGCTTAGATTTGATGATTCCTGAGATTTAAAGGAGCATAAGCCACAGTGACTGAAGATATTCTTGAATTACCTGTGAAGAAATTTATGCGATGTGGGATGTGTATTACTGGGCGGATTGTGTCTTTAAATTAGAGTATCGCGTTCTTTTATTAGTCGGCAAAGTTTGGTTATAAACCTATAACTTTTACACTCAAACAGTGTTTAAGCTACCTTGAGAATTCACTGCATATTACATAGGTCACTGAAAACCTATTTCTTGATCAGGTTGCTATGTGATTTAGATGACACTGTCATTATTGAGACCAATAAACACTTCCCTGTTAGGAGTGCCTACCTGTTTTTTAGTGATATTTAAAACAATAATTTGCAAATACTAACGTTAATTAATTATTAATATCCTAGAATGCCATAGTAATTATTGTCTAGTTCAATTGAATGTATTGTTGATTGTTACCAGATATTACTCTTGGTTTGTCTGTTTTTTAGGCCGTGGTATAGCTTCCGCCGCTTCCAAGAAGAATATTATTTCTTATTTATTGGAAGTTTTGTTTGGAGGAATGGAGTCTATTCGTTTTAGCAAGAGCATTTAGTTAGTAATTAAGCCAGAATTCCAGAACCAGCGCATATTTTATCGGTTACTTCGTTTTCTGAAGCCGACGTGTTGTTTAGCGTACAGATTTTACATTTGTGCGATCTGGAATCTTGCGTCCAAATTCGGGGTTATCCGAGTTTATAAGCCATGTGCTTGTTCTGATCTTTGATCAAAAAGCTAAATCGAAAAGACAGCCTTCAAATCATGGAATGAAACATTTTTTCAATCCTCAGGAGAACCTGTGGCAACCAGCTGACGCAAATGATCGGCTTCTTGCAGGGCAGTTCTCCGAATATTTGGAGACGATATGTCTGGTTACAATCCATTTACTGATGGCACTGATACGCGTATCCGCGCGGAACAGGATAACACGCTCGGTGATAAGGATGTCGTTGAGCACAATGGTGACAGTAGCGCTGAGGTGCTTAATGACGGTTCGTTAGATCAAGAGGTCTTAGTGAACCGTGATGATCTGATTGATACAATTGCACAGGCTGGCGATGGCATTCAGGATATTAACGCTGCACTACAGATTGGCGACGACCTGACCGTTGATGCGAGCTCTTCCGCTTCAGCGAATGGCCAAGGTGTTGCGCTTGCCTTTGATCAGGGTATCGCGACCGGTGCGAACCTGCAGAGCAACGATGTCTCCGGCAGTGTAACTGGTGGAAATTTTGATGCATCTTCAGTTGGTGGTGACGGAACCGGTGTGAATGCGCATCAAGCCGGTGCGACTGCAGAAGATAATGACACAGACACACTCCTTCGTGCAAACCAGTCCAATTTCGCGAATGATCTTGATACGCTCGACAATGTTACAGTTACGAACGACGGTAATGCTGAACAGCGTGTGAAAGTGAAAGGCGGCGACGCTGACTCCGGGAACGGCATCATTGGTGCTGGACCAACTGATATTGCTGGCTCTAACGTTGGTGTTGGCGATGATGAAAGCATCACTGGTTCTACTGCTGCGCAAGCAGATGCTTCTGGCCTGGCGCGGAGCTTTAATCAGACACTACAGACTGGCAGCAACCAACAGGGCAACAATGTCGATCTATCGATCACAGGTTCAGATGTAGATGTTTCTGGTGCTGGTGGATCTGGTGCGGAAGCTGTTGTCGGTGGGACTGACTACACTTCTGGTAACTCAGATACCAACACTCGTGGGCGTGTCACTCAGTCGAATGAACTGAATGATGGCGTTGGTAGTGGTTTTGGTGGTGGCAACATTGACGGTGCTATTGCAAATCCTGAAGTTGCCAATCTTGATGACTCTTTGCAGGTTGTTAAAGCCAAAGCAGGTAATGCATCTAGTGATGATGGCATCAATTCAATTGACCATATCGGATCATCTGCGTCTGTTGGTGGTGACGGAAGTGTAAGCGGCAGTGCTGTTGCATCTGCTTCAGTAAGCGCTGTTGGTGTTGGTTTTCAACAAGATATTTCTGCAGGCAGCAATGCCCAAGGCAACTCTGCAAGTCTTAACATTACAGGTACTGGCGTTGGCCAGGCGACCTCTGGTGAAGATAATGCGACCGCCGGTATTCAAGTTGATGCTAGTGCCAATCCTCAATATAAAGATTCTGAAACTGGCACGAATGCTCGGTTTAATCAGTCTAATGATGCTTACGATGCCGACGCAGTTTTAGATCCTAGTCTTCATAATGAGGGACATTCCACTCAGAAGGTTGAAGCCTACGGTGATGATGCGACCGCTGGTGACGGTATTGACATGAATGGTGGCCGCCTAGGTGCGGAACACGTAGTCGATGATGGTTCCATCACTGGTTCGACGCTTGCCAAGTCTGACGCTTTGGGCGTTGCTGCAAGCTTTGAACAGAAAGTCAGCACTGGTGGTAACTCACAAAGTAATGCCTCTGAGTTAGGTGTAACTGGAGCAAATCAGGTTACTGCTTCTGCTGGTGAGGACGGTGCCACTGCGTCTCTAAATGCTGACAACCCATCAGTTTACGGCGATCACAGAACTGGGACACGCACTGAAAGTAATCAGTCTAACGCGCTTGGCGATAAAGATGAGATTGATGATGCGAATGTTTGGAATGAGCACGATAGCTCACAAAGTGCAGATGTAACTGGCGGCATCTCGAATGCTGGTAACGGTATCTCGTTTGATTCTGGTACTTCTGCTGCAGTGCATAGTAACTTTGACATGAGTGGATCTGCTGCGGCTTCTGCAAATGCTCAAGGTGTCGCACAGTCCTTTACGCAATCATTGACCACAGGCGGAAACGCCCAAGGTAACTCTGCTGAAGTCTCTGTGACTGGCGCAGAAATGACGGCCTCGATTGCTGGTGAAGACAATGCTGGTGCTGCTGCAGGCCCTGTTTCGCTTTTGGCTGGCAGTGGTGACACCAACACAAACACCCGATCCTTCCAGTCTCAAGAAAATGAGATGTACGAAGGCGACACTTTGTTCAGCCCTGATGTCATCAACACTGGTGGAGCAGATGCGGTGCAAACCGTCACAGTTGATGCTGGCAGTGCGACCGCAGGTAACGGTATTGAAGCTCTTGGTGGTAATCTCGGTCCTGATACCGTTGGTGATGATAGCTCCATCTCCGGCAGTGCTTCTGCAAGTGCGAATGGTGTAGGCGCTGCGATCAACTTTGGGCAAACGCTCAAAACTGGTGGCAATGCTCAATCAAACTCTGTCGATGTCGATATTACTGGTGGTAACAAAGCTGTTGCAGCAGCTGGTGAGAGCGGAGCTACTGCTGGGTCTGAGCCGATTGCACCTGTCGATCATGACACCACAACAACCTCGTGGAGTGATCAGAGCAATCAGCTTGGTGATGTTGATGAAATCGAGCATGCGGACGTCACTAACTGGGGCCATAGCACTCAGAGTGTTGATGTAGACGGTGGAACTGCTTCCTCTGGAGCTGGTATTGTTCAGACTGGTGGTAGCTCAACCAACATTGATGGAAATGAGAGCATCTCAGGCTCCAGTTCAGCATCTGCTGACGCGACAGGTGTTGCTCAGTCCTTCACTCAGACGCAGTTGACAGGTGGTAATGCTCAAAGCAACTCTGCATCTGTTTCTGTCACAGGCGCAGATGTAAATGTTGCTTCTGCTGGTCAGGACGTCGCGGAAGTAAACGGTACTTGGGTTGGAACTACGAACACCGATAGTTTTTCAGGTGGCCTACAAGGTAACACTGCTTACGATGGCGATACCATCTGGGATAGTGATGTTCGTAACTTCCATGATTCCACTCAAGATGTGACTGCTACTGGTGGAACTGCAACTGCTGGTGATGGCATTGCATCCAGTGGGGATGGTCAAATTGGTGCTCAAGGTGCTCCTGGTGTTGCGGAAGACAGCAGCATAAGTGGCCTTTCCAACGCTGGTGCTGATGCTACGGCTTCTGCAGCATCGTTTGAGCAGGTTCTTAGTTCAGGTAGCAATGGACAGAGCAATTCTTACGATGCAAGCATTGTAGGTGCGAACTCTGGCGTTGCTGCATCTGGCGAAGACAATGCAACACTTGGCCAGTTTGGTCAGGCAGCAGCTGCCGGTCAGTCTGATACCGACACAGCAGCTGGTGCGTGGCAGGAAAACACGCTTGGTGACAAGGATACCATTTCTGATGCTGATGTCGTAAATCGCGACATGGTTGATCAGGATGTCTCTGCTTCAGGCGGAACAGCCACAAGTGGTGCTGGCATCAGTGTTGCCGACTGGGATGGAGATGTTGGAGCTGCGAGTGTTGGAGATGACTCTTCCATCACTGGTGTTACGCAAGCAACTGCGGATGCGTCTGCTTCTGCGTCTTCCATGAACCAGAAGCTGTTTTCTGGTGGTAATGCTCAGAGTAATGATCTTGATCTGAGCGTAACTGGTGGAAGCAGTAATGTTCAGTCTGCCGGCGAAGACTCCAACGTAGCATTTGCATCTGTAACTGGTACTGGTCCAGCTAACAACGGCGGTGTAGATTCAACCGACTCCCTCCTTGGCGGGTATCAGAGCAATACCATTTATGATGGTGACAGTATTTCTGATGCGGATGTTGTTAACTACTCTAATGTTGAGCAGGATGTTACCGCAACAGGTGGTACTGCGAGTGCTGGTGTTGGTTCCGGTGGTATTGATGGCACAGATGTGAAGGGTGCGTTGAACGTTGGTGACAATGCTTCTCTCACTGGTAAAGCCTTGTCGTCTGCTGATGCTGTTGCGGAAGCCTCAGCATTCAACCAGGTAATATCTACCGGTGGTAATGCGCAGGTAAACTCTGCAGATGTCGATATTGTTGGAGACAACAAGAATGTCATCTCTGTTGGTGATGACAGTGAGGGTGGTGCTTCGAACTCAATTCGATCTGGCACCGTTGCTGGCAATGCTGACAGCCTTGCCTTGTTCTCACAAAACAACACTGCTGGTGACAATGATCACATTGACGAAGCCGATGTCGAAAACTTCGATGAGTTAACTCAGACTGTTACGGCAATTGGTGGTGATGCTGACTCTGGTGATGGTATTACAGATCCAGTGAGTTCGTTCGTTGCTAATGGTTCTGTTGGTGATGACTACACCGTGACTGCGGAAGCTGTTGCTTCTGCGGATGCTACGGCGAAGACATCTGCCTTTAACCAGAGCCTGTACTCAGGTGGTAACAAGCAGGTCAACTCGACTGAGCTGGATGTTACAGGTCAGAACGATACGCTTCTCTTCACAGGAGAAGATGACGGTCTGGGTGCATTGGACATCACACCTTCTGGCAGCCCAGATGTTGGTGGCGGCTTCTTTGGCAATCTGGATGCGAATGGCACTGACACCATCTTCGGTGCAGAGCAGGCAAATGCATTGTATGATCAAGATACGATCACCAATGTTGAAGTTCATAACCATGGAACGCTTGATCAGACTATCGTTGCTGATGGTGGTCAGGCCATGTCTGCGGATGGCATTCACGATGCAGAAAGTCTCTTCGACTTCGGTACTGGTGACGATTACAGCGTGACGGCTTCTACGGCTGCGACTGCTGATGCTCTGGGTGTGGCGAATGCCTTTAACCAGACTATCGTCATGGGTGCGAACGTTCAGGCCAATGCTGTTGATGTCAACGTCGTGGGCGGTTCCTCAACCGTGAACGTGGTTGGCGAAGACGACCTTGCATAATCCAAACTAAACAAGATCTGCGCGGAGTGATCCGCGCAGATTGTTTTATATATCCATATGAAATTGTTAGGATATTTTATGCTGTCGCAGGCTATAAATGAATTGAGCTGGCACTTTATCGGCTACATGAAGATTTTTGATAGTATCGCTACAGCTGAACAGAGCTTTGACGAAGCACGGTTTGCCCAAGACACTATTGTGATTACTCCGGTGGAAGTGGTTTATTCTCGCGGAGGTACCACAGACCTTCCCTATGAAAAGTTCTACAGTCTTCCATCGCTTTTGCCAGAAATTAGCGCGCTGTCACAAGCCCGTCTCCCATATTCGGTTGAGACGCTCGTAAATGCTTCTGAGCTTGTTCCACCTTCTGAAGTTGTACTGTTTGAAGACGGTACGGGCCCAGAGCTGCCGCAAGGTGGAGATAGCGGTCAATCACTGGACTACACGTATACTATCACCTTCACTTATCGCGATATTTATGCGCCGGACATTGAAATAAACCTCGCTCAGGAAAACGCCCTGACGGATGATGATTTGCTTTTGTCCAAAAGTGAGTTCGGGGATGATATTCCTGAGTGGAACTCAGATGAGGTGTTGGATCAACTGCTTGATGTAGCGAGTGACATTGAGCTGGATACACTTGACCAGATTTTTGATGATGGTGATGCGCAAAGTGCGGCTGATGCCATTGGCGAGATGCTGGTTCAAAGAGCGGAGAATGATGCACCAAATCCTTCTTTTACAAGTGGTGAGGATATTGGTGAACTGCCTGAGGACGAGCAGGCAGAAGACGACACCTCTGAAGATGAACAGAGCGATAGCAGCTATGTAACGACCGGTGACAATGAAGCGGTCAATGTTGCCTCAATTGTGGACCTGAGCGAGTTGAAATGTTCGACTGTTGTGATGGGGGACTACTACGCCACAAACTCGATCATTCAGAGCAACCTATATTATGGTCCTAGAGATCAGCCCGCGGACACTGTGGTCGGTCAGGGACTTGATGAGACGGTTGTCTTCAATGATGCCAATGTGACGTCCGAAGGCGAGTACATTATCTCCTCTGCGGTTACTTACGACAACCCTGACTACTCCATGAGCGTTGATGTGGTCAGTGGCAATTTTTATGATCTGAATATTGTTAATCAGAAGAATTTTCTTTCTGATGATGACTGCGTTTCATATCAGTTGAACAATAGTGGGTATTATGTTCAGACAGGTGACAACACCCAGGTCAACGCGGCGCAGTTGATTGATAATATTCAGAATTACGATGTGATTGTTGTTCTTGGAAACTACTATGACGTCAACTACATCAGTCAGAAAAATATCCTCTTGGATGCCGATTATGTTGATGCGACTGACGTATCTATCAATGGGACCGGACGGCACAATGTGCTGACCAATGAAGGTACGATCAAGAACATTGGTGGCGGGTCGCTGATGAAACCGATGACCTCTGAGGTAAACGGTTTGGTGGATGCGATGGATGGTCGGGCAGGAGACTACGAGTATACCGCCTCTTCAGCGACAGTTGGGTTGCCGATCTTACCAAGCACTGATCTGAAAGTTCTCTACATCACTGGCGATTATTACCAGATCAACGCGATCGAGCAGATCAATGTTCTTTCGGATGCGGACTATGTGAAGATCCATGAAGAGCAAGAGGGTGATGGTGTTCTCACGCAGGTTATTAATGGTGAGGTCGTTGAAGATGATCAAGATGGTTATCTGGACACTTCAAGCAACAAGACGAGCAACAAAGCAACCATCATCGATTATGATAGTCAGTCGGGCTTTCAATATTTGGATGGCGAATACTCAGAGGAAGACATTGTTATAAAAGTCAATATCGTAGTCTCTGAAGAAGATGATCTCGAAACAGCATTGAATGAAAATACAGATCTGGTTTCGGAAGTTGTTGCATTTACTGGCAATGACGGTGGTAGCGAAACCGGAACGTCGCCCGCGTTTGTTCCTTATGCGGGTGAGAGTGACATGGTCTCCGATATACTTGTTTGATTTTAATAGGTTTTTATAGAGAGAATATATGTTTAAAGCTCGAACGACAAAGAACAATAGCCGGCAACGTGGGGGGCAAGCGAGCAAAACATTGCAGGTGGATGGTGTTCAACAAGAGCCTGTACATGGAGAAAAACTCGCCAGCCAAAAGGGCAATTTCGCCTCCAGGAAGAATGGGGGGCCCTATGAAGATATCGATTTTCGCAAGTTGATGCAGAATGGATTGGCGCGTGCCAAGGTAAACCTGCTTTATGTTGGCTTCTTCTCGTTTTGCGCCAGTCTTCTCATCCTGTCTGTTCCAATTTACTTATTCCAGATTTCAGACCGTGTTTTGACGAGCCGGAGTGTTGATACTTTGGTGATGCTGACAGCCATCGTTATTGGGCTTGTGCTTGCACATGTGCTGTTGGATATGTTCCGGCGTTTTATGCTGATGCGGGTTGCTGTTGATGTTGAAACACGCCTTGGCGGGCCTGTGTTGAGTGCAGCGGCGCGAGCGTCTCACAACGGTAGTAGTCAGGAATTTCAGGCTCTTTCCGACCTTCAGCAGTTGCGAAGTTTTCTGACTGGTTCGGTTCTTCTGACCATCATGGATGCGCCGGTTGCTCCCATTTATCTGTTCGTTGTTTATCTGGTTCATCCGCATTTAGGGATGATTGTGACGACGACTATTTTATTGCTCCTTGTGCTTGCAAGGATCAATCAGAAGTTGACAGCCGTTCCATTTGGAAAGGCCAATGCGTTTTCTTCGCGTGCCAATCTGCAAGCCGAAGCAATGGCACGGAATGCGCAGGTCATGAATGCGATGGGGATGATCCCGGAAGGCGTGATTATTTGGGGTAAAGAGACTGCAGAGTCTTTGAAAGCGCAGATAATGGGACAGGACCGAAATGTCTTGATTTCGGCGATCTCAAAATTCATCCGCCTGTCAACGCAAATCACGATGCTGGGTTGGGGGGCATGGCTTGCGCTCTCAAATGAAATTACCGGAGGGATGATTATTGCGGCTTCTATTATTGGCGGTCGTGCGTTGGCTCCGGTTGAAGGCATTATTGATGGTTGGAAAAGTTATGTGGGCGCTAAAAGTGCATATGGGCGTATTCAGAAGCTGCTCCATACTTCGCCCCTCAATGTACATAGGTTGCGCCTGCCGAATCCTGCGGGGCGGTTGAGCGTCGAGCGCTTGCTTTTTGTTCCGCCGCCCAACAAGCGGGTGATCTTGAATGGTATTTCGTTCCAGCTTTCTCCCGGTGAATCTTTGGCGGTGGTTGGAGCTTCGGGTTCCGGCAAGAGCACGCTTGGGAAGATGTTGGTTGGTTCCCTTATTCCAACGGCCGGTAATGTACGCCTTGATATGATGGATCTGCGGAACTGGGATAGCCGGCAACTTGGTGAAAACATTGGGTATCTGCCACAGGATGTGCAGCTTTTCCCTGGTACGATCAAAGAAAATATTGCTCGTATGAACCGTGAAGCCAAAGATGAAGATGTCTTCAAAGCTGCGCAGATGTCGGACATTCATGAGATGGTTTCGCAGTTTTCGCAGGGTTATGAGACTCAAGTTGCTATGGATGGTGCGCCGCTTTCTGGTGGGCAGCGTCAGCGTATCGGATTGGCACGCGCGTTTTACAATAATCCGCGTTTGCTGGTGCTAGATGAGCCGAACTCTAACTTGGATACAATCGGGGAACAGGCACTCGCTCAAGCTCTTGAACGCGCCAAGCAAGATGGCATGACTGTTATTGCTATTACTCAACGGCCTGCTTTGCTTCGTTGTGTCGATAAGATCATGATGCTGAAAGATGGGACAGTTGCTGCCTTTGGCAGCCGCGATGAAGTGATGCCATTGATAACTGGTAAGCGGCCCGGCATTTCTCAGCATCAAAATGCACCGGGGCATAATCTGCCAGCAGCACAACCAGCTGAATAGTCTAAGCTTTTTTATTTGGTGATTTTTATGTCTACTAGAGCTCTTATACTTGATGGAAGTTGGTATGAGGATGTGCCCCGCACAACTCGTGCGCCTATGTTGGCTAGTTTTATCGTTATTGCCTTTACATTTGCCGGATTTGGGTATTGGGCTTCCAGTGCCCCTATGGCAGGGGCTGTAGTCGCCTCAGGCTCTTTTGTTGCCACTGGGCAAAACAAGATCGTGCAGCATTTCGAAGGTGGGATCATCAAGGAAATCCTTGTGAAAGAAGGGGATGTGGTTGCTGCTGGTGCTGTACTAGTGAAACTTGATGAGACAGCGGCAAAAGCTAACCTTGAACGTTTATTGATCCGGCAGGCACGCCTTCAAGCTATTCAGGCGCGTTTGACGCAAGAGGCCAAAGGTCAGAAGTCATTGGTGTTGCCGAAGGAGCTTTTAAGCACTGCACAGGAGCCCAAGATTAAGAGTATCATTCTGAACCAGTCGCTGACCTTCAAAGCCAGAACTCGAAAACTTCAGAGTGAAATTGATATTTTCACGCAAGGTATTGATGCGCTTAAGGAGAGGATACAAGGTGGCCAATCTCAGCTTGTTGCGGTGAAAGAGCAGATGGAGCTTTTTCAGGAAGAGCTGGATTCCAAACAGAAAATCCTCGGAAAAGGCCTCATTCGGAAATCTGACGTACTTCGAATTCAACGCTCACTTGCAAATCTCAAAGGTGAGGAAGGTCGTATCCTTGCTGAGATTGGAGATGCCACCGAACGTATCGCCAGGGCAATGGCACAAATCGTTAGGGCGGAGAATGAAGCCTCGCAAACCGCTGTTGGGGAGCTCCAGGTTGTTAATGCTGACCTGGATGATGTGAGTGAGCAAATACGTGCTGCGCAAGATGTTTTGCAACGCGTTGAGATCGTAGCGCCTGTGCGTGGGATTGTGGTTCGGATGCGTTATCACACGGCAGGTGGTGTAGTTGAGAGTGGTAAGGATCTAATGGAAATCCTACCTCTTCAGGATGAGCTTATTATTGAAGCATCAATCCAAACCACTGAGATCGACAACGTGAAAGAAGGGCAGAAGGCAATGGTTCGCCTGACGGCTTTGAACCAGCGTATTACACCTATGTTGGATGCAAAGGTCGTATACGTTTCAGCGGATGCGTTGCGAAGCGAGGATCCGATGAGTGTCTCAGCTGATGTATATAAGGCGCGTGTGAAGTTAGATCGTGAGAAAATTCCTGCATATCTAAACTTCAAAGCAACTCCAGGTATGCCTGCGGAAGTGTACATCACAACGAGAGACAGAACCTTCTTCGATTATCTCATGGAGCCCGTTCGCGACAGCATGTCGAGGGCCTTCAGGGAGCCGTAGCACAGGTGTAGTTTAGGGGCTTGTTGGGTTAAGCAGGTTCAATGATATGGCCTGTCTGTGAGACTATACTTCTTGGTAGAAAGTTTAATGCTCAGCAGCCTCTACTAAGAATGATTCAAAGGAGAATAGTAGGTCTGTACCTGCTTTCTTCATGAGACTCACTTTTGTTACTGCACTCTTATTTGCTTATTTGCTTAATTGTGCGGGTGTGCTAGCTTTAAGTGAGTGTATGTAGATCTATATTCACAACTGTTTAGTGCAATTTGAAGAAATTTTTTTATTGTGTTCTCAATGTTTCAGTAACTAATTAGGCAGTCCTTTGATTTGTTGTAGAAATCCCTGCAAACTGCCGCTTACGTTAGCTTTATTTCGTCGATGAAGGAAACTAAAGCGTCTGTGCACTGGCGGTGGACGATTGGTGTATGCCGATAGGTAAATAGAACCACAAGTTTGATACTAGGCATTTAATGATAACTATTTGGCATTTCTTAACACTGTCTCCTTAAGCGAAGATAACCATGGGGTGAATTTGTTCAACTGCTGCGGGTGTTTGTTGCCTTCGGCAGTTAGGCTCGTGGTGGTAGCTGCATGACAACAATCGTTATTGTCGATGACAGGGCAATTAATAGAAGTATCTTTGAAAAGCTTGCTCTCGCTGTAGATGCATCTGTCAAAGTGCACTGCTTTGCTTCGCCGGTTGATGCTCTCGAATACATGGAGAGCAGCGTCCCCGATTTGATTATTACCGACTACAGCATGCCGGAGATGGATGGTGCTGATCTAACGCAAAAGGTGCGCGCGCTTGAGCATTGCAGTGATGTACCGATCGTCGTCATCACCGTGTTTACGGATCGCTCGTTTAGAATTCGTGCGCTGGAGGCGGGCGCAACTGATTTCCTACAAAGTCCGGTTGACCATAATGAGTTCGTCAGTCGAGCCAGAAACCTACTTGCTCTGCGAGAAGAGCAAAATGCGGTCAAACGTCATGCACGCTTTCTTGAGCAGGAACTGGTCAACGTTGAGCAGCAGAGCAAGGAAGCTCTGCGAGACTCCCGTGAACAGCTGGCGCAGGTGATTGATAGCGTTCCGGCTATGATCACGACCAGCACACGAGATGGGCTTTGTGCGTTCTCGAATGCGGCTTGGGCGTGCTTTCTGGACTCGACCACAGCAGAACTTGTAGGTGAGGATACCTACGGCAAGTTTGATAAGTTTACACGTGAGAGAAATCGCCGTTTGGACCGCAAGGTTTTCATTACGGGCAGAGCTTTGCCGCCCTATGAAATTGAACAGCGAAACCATGCTGGTGATATCTTTCACTTTATCGTTACAAAAAGCCCTCTACTGGACGTTGATGGGAACACAACGCATGTTGTGACGACTGCGACCAATATTTCTGATCGCAAACGAGCTGAAGCGCACTTGCTTCATATTGCGCACCACGATGCGTTGACGGGTTTGCCAAACAGAACCATGCTTGGTGAGCGCATTGATGAAGAGATCTTCCAGTGCCGAAACAGCGGTCGTAGCTTTGCGCTGCATTTTATCGACCTGGATCGCTTTAAATCGATCAATGATGCTTTGGGTCACCGTACAGGTGATCGCCTCCTGGAGGTGCTTGCAGAGCGTTTATTGCGCTGTGTAGATGGCTCGGACCTGGTTGCGCGACTGGGGGGTGACGAGTTTGCTATTCTCCAGACTGATTTGAAGAGTTCAGAGGAGGCGCTGCGCTTTGCACAGCATTTGGTGAGTGTGGTCGAAGAGCCGTTCCATATCAGCGGGCGAGAGCTTCAGACGAGTGCCAGTGTCGGGATTACCAAATACCCTGAGGATGGTCTTAACAGCGAAGAGCTACTGCGTTGCGCAGATATGGCCATGTACCAGTCTAAAGCTGATGGTGGAAACACGTTCCACCTGTTCTCGACGAAGATGGATCACCACGTCAAAGAAACTGTCGCGTTGGAAGCCGAGCTGCGGAATGCCATTGAGCATGATCAGCTGGAGCTGTTTTATCAGCCGCAGATTGATTTGCGGACCCAAGAGATAGTTGGTGCTGAAGCTCTACTGAGGTGGAACCGACCAGATTATGGTGTGGTCGCTCCAAACGTCTTCTTGGGAACAGCTGAAGAAGTTGGTCTTATCCTGCCAATCGGTGAATGGGTGATTTTTGCAGCTTGTCAGCAGGCAAAGAAGTGGCTGGACCTAGGGGTGGCGACACCTCGGATTGCTGTGAACATTTCGCCGACACAATTTCGCAAACAGAACGTACCGCAGCTTTTGAAAGATGCTTTGGTTTCCTGCAGTTTGCCACCGGATAAACTTGAGATTGAGATTACAGAGAACATCGTTCTGCATGGTTCTGAAGCAACCGTGCGCGATTTGCGTGAGATCCGCGAGATGGGTATTGCGGTTTCGATTGATGATTTTGGAACGGGTTATTCCTCCCTCGCATACCTGAGCAGATACTCCGTTGATTGCCTGAAAATTGATCGGTGCTTTACGCGAGATATGATGACGGATCCGAACAACACGGTCATCATCAAGGCAATTGTTGGTTTGGGTAAGAGCCTCGATCTCTCCATCATTGCAGAAGGTGTCGAGACCCGGGAACAGGCTGAGTATCTCACCGATGCAGGTTGTGAAATGGCGCAGGGCTATCTGTTTGGCAAGCCAGCCCCTGCTGATGATTTTTTACGTCTCCTAGAAGAACAAGCGACAAACTTGCAAGGGAACGGGCAGCAGAGAGCGTTGGCTGGGGCGGAGTTTGAACTATGAACGACAATAGAAAAACGAAGCTGCAGCTGCTCCCGTTGAGCGGATTAAAAGATCTATATAAGCGCATCATTCAGTTGGGTGGCGGTGAAGGCGAGATGTCTCTGAACCGTTTTATGTTCACTTTGCTGATCACGCCTTATCTTGCTTCCAACATCACTTTTGGATCTCATGAGAATTTCCAAACCAATGTCATCATGACCACGTTCGGTGTTGGATCTCTAGTACTGCTTGCTCATTTGCTCTACTCGCAGAACATCAGTTCGCTTCGTCGCGTTCTCGCGATTTTTCTAGATGTCGGAGCGGTCTCTGCCGGGCTGTATGTGGGAGGGGAATACCTTTCAATCCTGTTCCCTATCTATCTTTGGGTGATCTTCGGTAACGGTTTCCGGTTTGGGTTGGATTATCTGGCATTGGCAACAATTGCCTCTGTGAGTGGGTTTGCAGTGGTGTTGACAACCCCATACTGGCAAGGTGAGTTCATTCTTGGCCTGGGTTTGCTTGGGTGCCTCGTTGTGGTGCCGCTCTATGCAAGCAAGCTCATCAGATCGATGACTGCAGCACAGCAAGCTGCTGAAACTGCTAATAGAGCGAAGACACAGTTCCTCACCGCTGTCAGTCATGAATTGCGGACACCGTTGAATGCGATCATCGGCATGGGAGATCTGATTCAGGATACGCAGTTGGACGCTGAGCAGCGGGATATGGCGAAAACCATCAAGTATTCCGGTAGCTCGCTCCTTTCCATGATCAACGGTATCCTTGACTTTAGCCGGATTGAAAGTGGCCGTATGATTGTCAGTCAGACGGTCTTTGACATGAACTCGATCCTGCGTGAGGTGACACAGATTGTGCAGGGGCAAGCGCGCGGTAAAGGGCTGATCATCTCGCGCTACGTGGATAGTAACTTACCTCCGCTCCTCGTGGGTGATGCACGTCATATCCGCGAAGTTTTGCTGAATATTGCTGGCAATGCTGTCAAGTTTACCGAAGAAGGCTCGGTTTCCATTCGCGCAGTTTGCAAGGAAACTGATGGTGGGGAAATTCGACTGCAGCTGGAAGTTAAAGATACCGGTATTGGCATTTCTGAAGATGCTCAATCGCGCATTTTTGACCGTTTTACGCAGGCTGATGACAGCATCGTGGATCGGTTTGGCGGGACAGGTCTTGGCCTTTCCATTGTGCGCGAGGTTGTCCGTGCGATGGGCGGTGAGGTGTTTGTCACCAGCCAGCCGGGGCAGGGCAGCACCTTTGTCATTGAGCTGAAAGTAGGCCGTGCCGTAAGTGACGAGACAATTCGGCTTGAAGTGGAAGATGGGGCTGTTGCTATTGTCTCCAAACGTAAGGATCTGCGGGATGTTTGCGCTGCTTCTTTGCAGGATTGTGGCATTGAGCATGAGTGTTTTGAGACAGTTGGCAGTGCCTTCAGTGCCTTGCGTCAACAAACGTCCAGTGATGGCGGCAAGATTGTTCTCTTCGTTGGTGAAGATGTTCTGGCAGCGACGTCGGATAGCCTGCACTATGCACTGAAATCGACTGGTCACCATCACAACGTCAATCTGATTCCAGTTTACTCAGCTGCATCGGAAAAAGAGTGCGAGGACGTTTTCCAGCCAAGTATTGTTTCTTCGATCAAAGTTCCGGTTTCCACGCAAGCGGTTGCCTGGGCTCTAAGGGCCGCAGGTGCGGAAGATGCGAAATCTGGCATGGAGCTTAAGGAAGAACTGCAAGCTTACTTCAGTCGCTATATTGGGCTGAACATTCTTGTTGCTGAAGACAACAAGACCAATCAGCGTGTTATTGAAAAAATCCTGCAAAAGGGCGGTCATACCTGCAAACTTGTCAGCAACGGCGAACTGGCCCTGGATGAGTTGGAAGATAACTCTTACGATCTGGCGATCATGGATATCAATATGCCGGTGCTGAACGGTATTGAAACCATCAAGTTGCATCGTATTACAGAACTTGGACAGGATCGCCTTCCGATCATAGCGCTCACAGCAGATGCAAGTCGCGCGGCTGCGCGAAATGCGCAGGAAGCTGGAGCGGATGCATGTGCCACCAAACCGATCGAGCCGCAAAAGCTTCTGACATTGGTTGATGATGTGATTGCAGAAAGTGGCGTTTACGAAAACATCACCCGCAAGAAGATTGCTAATAGTCAGGTAACGTCAATTTCCGAGCATCCTCGGTTTTCCTCTGAAGTTTCCTCTGGGATCGACTATGCAAGCCTGTCACAACTGAGAACACTTGGTGGTCTGGATTTCGTTATTGCTGTGATTGAAGATTATCTGAAAGACACCACACAGCTGCATCGCGATATTAAAGTTGCATTTGATGCTCGGGATGCAGAGCTATTTCGGGCAAGTGCGCATGCGCTTCGTTCTGCTTCAGTCAACCTTGGGGCGACGGAAGTTGCTAAACTGAGTGATGACATGGAGAACTTGCCTGCGCCGCAAATGCCGATCTTAGGTGAAGACATGCTGCGTAAGCTGTCAGGCAAGATAAAGCGTGATCATGAAAACCTGACCAGATATCTACAGCAGCTCAAGCAGGAAGGAAGTAATCCTATCAACCGCTTGAGCACACTGGATTTTTCTTAGAGCCAGTACAACTCTAGAAAGCTTGTTTACGTACAGATGGAGCACCGAGACGATCCTGAGCTTTTGTCAGGCGCTCCATCTTTTTCAAGTCTTGGTCGGACAAAGACATAGCGGCATCGACCCAGATCTCTACGACGTCAATCAGTTCTTCATAAGCAACAGGCTGAACGGTACGGCCTGCGCGGTAAATGGCAGAGTGAGCGGTGTGTTTGCGTGCGTTCTTGGTGATGTACTGCTGAACCGCAAACGGTGCTTCGCCTTCTTCTACAACCTCATGAACAATTCCCATTTCATGAAGCTCTTCAGCTGAGTAGAGACGACCACTCATAAGCATTTTTTCTGCAACACGGCCATCGACCATGCGTGACAGGAAGCTGTAAGCACCCATGCCTGGGAACAGATTGAACAGAACCTCCGGCAGTCCGAATTTGGCTTGACGTTCTGCGATGATCACATCGCAAGAGAGTGCGGTTTCAAATCCACCACCTAATGCATCTCCCTGAATCATACCGATCGTGACGATTGGCAGGTTTGAAGAGATGGCGTTGCGGTAAACAACATCAATGCAATCAACGGCATACTTGTGAAGCTTCTCGCGGTCTTTTTCTCGAATAAGCTGGATGAACAAGTTAAGATCACCGCCGAGATTGTAAACACCCGGAATGCGAGATGCGACGACCTTGAAGTTGATCGGGCACGGGTCAGCTGGTTGATAAGTCTCAAAAAGACGCTTCATCACGGCTTGTGACTGTGCAAGTTCGCTCAGTAACTCAGGTGTAAAACAAGGACGCCCTTCGCTTTTCATATAAAGCCAAAGAGCTTTTGTTGTTTCGTCGAATTCCAGATCAACCCAATTCAACTGAACAGACGCAAATTGCTGTGCAATTGAAACAGCGGCGACATCCACAACTGGATGTGTGCCAGACTTTAAGGATGGCTTTGTTGTTCCAATTAAGGAAGGAAAGTTGGATCTATGCCCCGTTAGATCAGACATCTCAGCCCCTACAAAATTTGCCTATGCGTTACAGTGGTTTTGGCACACCCCAGATCAGTCTATTTTTTGCTTTCGACTGTATTATGTGCAATCAAACATGGTAAATAATATATTAATACCAATATGTATGTCGAGTAAAAAAGTTTTTGCACTGCGTGTCTGAAGTAGTTACCCAGCGTCATTGTGACTAAAATTTTAGCTTTATTGTTAACCATGAATATTAACTGTTGGACTCTTAAAGCTTATAGATATGATTACTTAAGAGTTGGAGTGGGGGTTCCCAATAGGTAATATGAAACTAAGCTGAAGCTTGTAGTAAACAATTCAGTTATAAGTGGAAATGGATCGCGCATATACAAGCAAAAATAATCATCAGTTTTAGATCTCTCAAATTGTTACTTAAATCAAAGTATAATATTTAAAATATTAGTAATTCATACATTGCGAAAACTAGCTATCGTTTGCTTGTTGCTTGTTTTGTGAGCTGAGCAGACAATGTTCTCTGATTGAGATAGCGTATTTTATCACATGTTCTTCGTGCATAAGATCATCTTATGGACCTTGTGAGAAATCTGAGTTCCACATAAAATATAATAAATACAATAGTTTATGTGATGTATAGGGCGCTTTGTGGAATTGTTGTCGTTGATTGCTGCTATCACGATTTGCGGTTGCAATTATCAGGCTTAACTAATTTTTCTAAGATGTTTTGCCTAAAAAACCGGCATTTATATGCTTGATGAACTTTTACCGTCATAAGTATCGAATTTTTTGCACAAAGCGTGGAAAACTGCTGAATTACGCTGATTTTGAGGTGTTAAACAGCAAATCACTTGTCCGGCTTTACTCAAAATATGACCTCTCTTAAGCATCAATACTGTGAGGGCTGAGGCTTCTCCTGCCAACTTTGTTATGTCTATGAAGCGGGTGCTTGCGACAGTTTGCGTTCATCCGTCAGAAACGGTGAGTGTTTTTGTAAAAGCTACGTTGAAATGTGAAAAACACGCTCTCTTTTATCCATTCGCGCATCTTGCTTCATGGTCACTTTGAGCAACGTATTCGCAGCAGCATGGACATGATTGAGCTGCGGCACCAATGCTTCGTGCTAAGTCAGATGGAGGCTCTTGTCCCGAATGCTTGACTGAGCTTGTGAAAGGGAATGGGGTAGTGAGAAGGGGCGAGGTCGCAGGGTGAGTTTCTCTAAGTATTTGGAGTGAGAGAATGAGGGCATAACTGCGTCTCTGTATGACGCCGCAAGACAACGTGTCTCAGGGTGGAGGCTTGACCTATTTGTTGGGTATGGCTTCGTTGTTCTTTGCGCTCTACCTTTTTGGGGAGTTTGATGGGCTGCCTTGAGGAGAGAAATGCAGATGCGTTTGCGCCTGGTGCTTGGGGATCAGCTGAGTTTGTCTCTTCCCAGTCTGTGTGATGCCAAGCCGGGTGAGGATGTGATCTTGCTGGCGGAGGTGCGCGAGGAAGCGACTTATGTTCGTCATCACAAGAAGAAGATTGCGTTTCTGTTTTCGGCGATGCGCCACTTTGCTGAGGCGTTGAGGTCTCTGGGGCATCGCGTTGTTTACGTGAACTACGATAGCCCGGAGAATACGGGCAGCCTGTTTGGGGAAGTCCTTCGATTGATGGAGGCTGAAACTGTTTCTGAACTCATTGTAACGAAGCCTGGTGAATACCGCCTGCTGGATGAGATGGAGAGTTGGCAGGAGCGACTAGGTATGCCGGTTGAGCTGCGTGAGGATGACCGCTTTCTCTGTTCTACTGAAGGTTTTCAAGAGTGGGCATCCGGGCGCAAGAGCTTACGGTTGGAGTACTTTTATCGAGAGATGCGACGTGACCATGCCTTCTTGATGGAGGGTGACAAGCCACTGGGTGGACAGTGGAATTATGATCATGACAATCGCAAGAAGGCACCAAAGGAGTTGGGTGTGCCAGCTCCTTTTTCTGTTGAGCCAGACAGGGTTACAGAGGAGGTGCTGGCACTTGTTGCGGACCAATTTCCCGAACACTTCGGTGATTTACAGCCGTTTTCGCTTGCGGTCACGCGTGAGGATGCACTTAAGGCATTGGACCAGTTTGTTGCTGAGCGTCTCGGCAAGTTTGGGGACTATCAAGATGCGATGGTTCAGGGCGAACCCTGGATGTTTCACAGTCACATCAGCTTCTACCTCAACTGCGGCTTGTTGCTTCCTCTCGAATGTGTTCGGGCAGCGGAACGAGCGTATTTTGATGGAACTGCTCCGCTGAATTCTGTTGAGGGCTTTATCCGGCAGATTGTGGGCTGGCGGGAGTTCATTCGGGGGATCTATTGGCTCTCTATGCCTGACTATGCAGGACTGAATTATTTTGAGGCCTCTCGAAATCTGCCTGAGTTCTACTGGACTGGAGAGACACAGATGAATTGTCTGCACCAGTGTATTGTTGAGACAAAAGCGAATGCCTACGCGCACCACATTCAGAGGTTGATGGTGATTGGGAATTTCTCGTTGCTTACTGGGCTTGCCCCCAAACAAGTGAGTGAGTGGTATCTCGCAGTTTATGCAGATGCTTATGAATGGGTTGAGTTGCCCAATGTGAATGGAATGATCCTGTTTGCGGATGGCGGGCTGTTCGCTTCAAAGCCATATGCAGCCAGTGGTGCTTACATCAACAGAATGTCGAACTACTGTGAGCACTGCTCTTATTCTCACGCTACGAAGACGGGTGAGAAAGCTTGTCCCTTCAACTACCTTTATTGGAACTTTCTGGATCAGAATGAAGAGAAGCTCCGAGGCAATCCCAGAGTCTCGATGATCTACCGCAGCTGGGACAAGATGAGCGACAGCAAGAAGAACGAGATCAGAAGTGATAGCCGTCGTTTTCTTGCTCAATTGGATGGGACGCAAGCGTGATCTGAAAGTTTCCTCGCTGCGTAAGATCAATCAGAGAGGGCGTTATGGCAGAACATGAGAAGCTTGTTTGGATCATTGGAGCGAGTTCCGGCATCGGAGCAAGCCTTGCTCTTTTGTATGCGCGTTCTGGATCTCAAGTTATTATCAGTGCGCGGAATGAGAAGAAGCTTCAAGCTGTTGCTCAGGATGCCAGCAATGTTGAAGTGATGCCACTTGATGTGACTGATCGAGTGCAAGTTGCTGAGGCGTTGGAACGTTTTCAGCAGACCGGCAAACTGCCTGATCTCACGGTGTACTGCTCAGGCGTCTACTTTCCCGGTGGCATTGATGTGCTGAGTGAAGAGCACTCTGTGGCTTCCATGGATACGAATTATTTTGGTGCTGTGCGTGTGATTGCGGGGCTCTTTCCGTTGCTTAAACAGCAGGGGAATGGGCACATCGCAATTGTCAGCTCATTAAGCGGTTATTGCGGCCTTCCCAACGCTGCCTGTTACGGGCCAACCAAGGCCGCACTGATCAACCTTTGTGAAAGTCTGAAGCCTGACTTTGACAAGGCTGGGATTGACCTGTCACTTGTCAATCCGGGCTTTGTAAAGACACCCATGACTGACAAGAACACCTTTGAGATGCCGTTTCTTCTGGAACCAGAGCAGGCTGCCAAGGATATCTATAATGGGCTTGAGAAGCGTAAGTTTGAGATTTACTTCCCGTTCCGTCTTGCCGCTATCATGAAGATCCTGCGCTTGTTGCCATACGCTCTCTACTTTCCGGTTACGAGAAGGATGAGTAAACGATGACTGAGAGACCTGATCTGGAGGCTACTGCAAGACAGTATGCGCTTTTCTTTGAAGAGGTTACGCCGGAACGTATCGAAGACGTTCATGAACTCATCAGTGATGATGTGCACTTCATTGATCCCTTTAATGATGTGAAAGGGCGTGCCAACTTCGAAAAGGTCTTTCACAAAATGTATGAGGATGTTCAGGAACCGCGGTTCAAGATACTCGATTTGGCCTGGTCTGGTGATCTGTGTTTCATGCGTTGGGATTTTACCTGCAAGCAAAAACTACTTGGCAACTGGGGCGTGCGAGGTGTGACAGAGGTGCATTTTGATAAGGATGCAAAAGTTTGTGCGCACTATGACTACTGGGATGCTTCACGCCATTTCTATCGCAAGCTGCCGGTTATTGGTGCGATGATCAGGTGGATTGCTTCGCGTGCTGCGATCTAAAGGATTGGTTGGGCCTGTCTGGCCCAACTTCATCTTCTTCAACCTGGTTTCCTAATCTGAAACAAACCAACATTGATGGTTCCCTCAGCAAAGCCAGCTTCACAATATGCCAGATAATAATGCCACATCCGCTTGAAGCGGTTGTCGTAGCCCAGCTTGGCAATTTCTGGCCAACTCTGGAAGAATGACTCTCTCCAACGGACGAGTGTTTTCTCGTAGTCAGCGCCGAAGAACTCGCGCGTCACGAGTTGCAGTTTTTGTTGTTCAATTTGTCTTGCAAGTTCCTTGGCTGAAGGCAGTAAGCCTCCTGGAAAGATGTAGCGCTGAATGAAATCAACGTTCTTGCGGTAACAATGGAACTTTTCGTCCGAGATGAGAATTGCTTGAATGACAGCGGTACCACCCGGCTTTAAACGGGACTTCAGCTTTTCAAAATAACCGGCCCAGTTCTCTTCACCTACTGCTTCGATCATCTCGATTGAGACAATGGCGTCGTACTGTCCTTCCGTTTCGCGGTAATCGCGGAGTTCAAAGGACGCACTTCCCTCAGTTTCTTTGGATTGAAGGCGGGATTGGGCAAATCTGAGCTGTTCTTGTGAGAGCGTGATGCCGTGTACATCACGACCGGCGGTGCATGCATGTTCAGCAAAACCGCCCCAGCCACAGCCAATTTCCAAAATCTGCTGGTCTGGCTGTGTGTCGGTCATTTGCAAGACACGGTCGTACTTTCTGCGCTGTGCTTCTTCGAGTGTTTCGTGCTGTTTAAGCTTGTAGGCAGATGAGTACGTCATGGTTTCATCGAGCCACTGGCTGTAAAAGTCATTGCCAAGATCGTAGTGGAACGCGATGTTGCGTTTGCTGCCGTTCAAGGTGTTTGCATTTGCCAAGTGACGCAGGCGTGCGAATGCGCGTGAAAGGAAGCCGCGCTTGGTAACGGACTGCATTATCTGTTTGTTGGCCACCAGCAAATCGAACAGGGACCTCAGGTCGCTGCATTGCCAATCTTCTTCCAGATATCCTTCGGCCAGTGCGAGTGAGTTACCGGAAAGAAGCTTCCATAAAAGGCGAGTGTTTAAAATCTTTACGGTTACGACCGGACCTTTCCCGGACGGGTTGCCATAGGAAAGCATTTGATCATTGGGAAGGATGATCCACAAATGACCTTCTGAGAGACGGTGGAGCACACGGTCCAGCAATGTCTTCCAGAGTTTTGAGGAGAGGTTAAGCTCCGTCATTCTTGCGTGGGTTAATGGACTGAGGGAGGAGTGATCTCTGAGTGTCATGGTTGTCTCCCTGAGTGAATTTTTGTCTTTTTGAGTGCTGGAGCTTGCTTGTGCATACCCGTTACGATGGATGCAGGCGGTGATGGTCGCTTGTAAAAGCGGGCACCTTTGATCCAGAGCTTTAGAGCTTCAAAATGAATGAGGCCGAGGATTTTTGCCGAATTTTGGAAGTATTGCAGGCCAATCTTCAGGAGGTGCGTGGTTGTTGCTGCCTTTTGTTTTCCCTGAAAACTAGCGGTTAATACAGGCGTGCTGTCCTGTGTCAGCCGTATGATGAGTGACACATGATCTGTTGGAGGACGCGCAACAAAATGATAGTGGCCGGAGACTTCCAGAAACGGTGACACATGGAAGTTTTTTGGGCATGAGTGGCGGTAGGCCTGTTCAATGCCTTGATGTTTAGATGGCGCTATTTCAACGGCGTAATGGTGCATGTCACCAAAGGTGTTTCGAACCTGATAAAGAATGGCTTCCAATCTGCTCTTCGAATAGCAGTAAAACACACTGATTGGATTGAAAGCTCTTCCTAAAAATCTGGGGTAGGCGAGGAGCCGTATTTGCTCCGGAATGGTGGTTATCTGCGCTTGTTTCAACACAGCTTCTACATAGTCGCGCAGGGATGAATGACCATCTTCCATGTGATCTGATGGATGGAAGCTGAATAGGTTGAACCGGTCAACGGACAGTAGGCGTGACATCCGGTTCACGTCCTGCAATCGGTCGATGTCGATTGAGAAGGAAACAGCCTTATAACTGAGTTTGTGTTTGATCTGATCATGACGGCAGTGCACGACATCGCCCAGGTAGATCCTGAGCGGTGCATTTGTGGATTTCTGCTGTCGTCTTGTCAGGATCATTCCGCAGCCTCCTGATAACTTCCGTAGGGCCAGTCTTCAGGCAGGCCGATACGTTCGTTCGGATTTTCGCATGTCCATGGTCGCTGTACGTCGCCAAGTGCTTCGGCCACGGCCAATCCAGA
This sequence comes from Pseudovibrio sp. Ad26, assembly GCF_001623285.1. Classification (NCBI taxonomy): domain Bacteria; kingdom Pseudomonadati; phylum Pseudomonadota; class Alphaproteobacteria; order Hyphomicrobiales; family Stappiaceae; genus Pseudovibrio; species Pseudovibrio sp. Ad26. Next base: position 373,272 of record NZ_LMCE01000146.1, on the reverse strand, counting down.
CTGCAATCCGTCCTCATGGAAGCCACAACCCAGGTAAGCCCCGCAGAACCAAGTCCGCCTTTCTCCCTGAATTTGCCAAAGTTGCCTTTGAGCGGACAATGCAGTTTGGTCAAAAACGGGGTGAGAATATTGGAAGGTTCGCAATACGGAACCTTCAGCAGGCTGATGGCTTGGGTTGAGGGTGACAAACACATCCTCAGAGGTGTTCAGTCTTTGAAGGGCATTCATCCAATATGTCACGCACAGAGCATTATTTCCCATCTGGTTGCCGATGAAGTTCCATGCGGACCAAGTTGTTTTGCGTTTCGGCATGAGGGAAATGTCGCGATGCAGAATGGCGATGTTTCGCTGATACCGGATTGATCCGAGGATCTGGCGTTCAGCCCGAGAGGCGTTGCCTTCCGCATTGAGCAGTGCAAGTGCCTGATCTGAGTGACAGGCAAACACGACATGGTCGTAGGAGGTTGGCTGACCGTTTCTCGCATAGACTGTGATTGATCCGGGTTTGCGCTGAATATTTGAAATGCCAGCATTCAAAATGATTTTGCCGGAAATCTCTGAGGCGAGTTTTTGAACGTAGTTGCGCGACCCGCCTGAAACTGTGCGCCATTGTGGTCTGTCGCGCACTTGCAAGAGGCCATGATTGTTGCAAAAGCCGATGAAAGCGCGGAATGGAAACTGCAGAAGTTGCTGTGGGGGCATGGACCAGATGGCTGCTCCCATAGGAAGCAGGTGTTCATTAATGAAAGTGGCTGAGTAGTTGTTTTGGCTGAGATAGCTGCCTAGTGATGTTGACTGGAGTTTTGGATCAACAGCGTCTTGAGGTGCTTCCTTATAAAAGCGGAGTGTCTGCGAAATCATGCGCAGGAAGCTGGGGCGGAAGAGGTTAGATTTCTGGGCGAACAGTCCTTTTAAACCTGAGCCAGAATACTCTCGCGATCCTTGCTCCAGAGAAACTGCGAAGGACATCTCGGTTGGGTCCGTCTGAACATCCAAGTGATTGAAGAGTGCAGTTAGATTGGGATAGGTTTTCTCGTTGTAGACGATGAAGCCGGTATCTACGGCGACGTCTTCGCCGGCAATTTTCACATTCTGTGTGTTGGCATGCCCGCCAAGGCGATCATCTTTTTCATAGACATCTACATTGTGGCTTTTCGAGAGAAGCCAAGCTGCGGAAAGGCCGGCAATTCCACTCCCAATGACTGCGATTTTCATAGCTCACATCCAATCTAAAGTTTCTCTTTTTAGGAGCGTTGATTGGAAATGGATCACCTTAGGCAGGAAAAAGTGATCCAATTGACAAACTGTTTGGTAAAAAGATTGTGTGAGACAATTTGGCGGTTTGCAGAGCGATGATTACGATGCAGCTTCAAAATAATGATGGTGAGAGCGAGAACAGCCTGAGTTCCTCAGATTTAAGCGCTTTGCTTTTATCTCTTGGTCAGGAGCGTTCGCGGGAGATCTTCCGACAGCTCTTCGAGTTTTTCGCTCCGCGTCTCAAGACTTACTTTCTGAAAGGTGGAGCAACTTCGGAGCTTTCGGAGGAGCTGGTTCAGGAAACTTTTGTCATCGTTTGGCGGAAAGCAGAGATGTTTGATAGTCGTAAGGCTTCCGCATCGACCTGGATTTACACGATTGCCCGTAATCTTCGGATTGATCGATTTCGTAAAGAGCGGCGGTATCTTTACAAAGATGATCAGTTTTTTGCCAATGAGTTGGTTGGAGAAGAGACTCAGATTGACGACCATCACCAATCACAACTCAGCGAACGGGTGAAGAAAGCTCTTCCCCTTTTGCCGGCGGAGCAATCGACCATTATCAAATTGGCGTTTTATGAAGATGCCAGCCACTCAAAAATTGCTCAGTACTTGGAACTGCCGCTAGGAACTGTCAAATCCCGGATGAGGCTGGCTCTGGCGCGTTTACGGAAACTTTTGGAAGGGGTGGACCTATGATCAACCATCACCTCAGCGATGAAATTGTATGGGCCTATGCGACTGGCTCTTTGCCGGCAGGTCATGCGTTGCTTGTCTCCTGTCATCTGGAGCTTTGCCAAGGGTGTAAGGCCCGCGTGGCTGAAGCGGAAGTTCTTGCAGGTGCTATGCTTCAAACGGGCGAGCAGCAAAAACCTTCTGACGACATGTTCGATCTTCTGATGGCCCGAGTTGAAAATGAACCAACCCTACCTGCGGGCGCATATCTGGCCGAGCCCAAGCCCGAGAAGGGCGTGCCATCGGCGCTTTGGGATGTGCTGGGGCATGGGTATAGCGGCATTAAATGGAAGATGGTTGGCCCGGGGATCAGACAGTTCATCTTGCCGATCAAGTCAAGTGAAGGCGAGAGTGCTCGCTTGCTGAAACTGTCTCCGGGTTTTGTCACACCTGAGCATTCACACCACGGATCAGAAATGACGTTGGTGTTGCAAGGGTCCTTTAGCGATGAAACCGGACGCTATAAGATTGGCGATGTTCAGGAAGCAGACGAGCATGTACATCATCAGCCAATCGCAGATACAGAAGAAGACTGCATCTGCCTTGCTGTGACTGACGCACCGTTGGACTTCAAAGGCTTCTTTCCCAAACTTCTGCAGCCACTCTTCGGGATATGATGTGATGTTGTGGCTGTAGCTGTTCTGGGCTGCTTTTGGGTGAGTTGACCTGAGAAATTTTCATAAGAAAGAATAGGCATAGCGTTGTGTTTTGTCTGCGCATAAGGTGTGGGGCCTGTTGCATGGAGCGCCGATGTTTTACCTCAGGTTTGTCCTCGCTGTTGTTGCTTTGTCTCCTGCTTTATTGCTTTTGAGTTGCTCCAGCGACAAGGTGGAAGAGATGCAAGCGCCGTTGAATGATGTTTCTCGCTGGGGCGTCCAACTGCAGGATATTGAGATCAAAAAAATTCATAGATCAGATCTTGATCTTGTGGTGATTGATTACTCCAAGGATGGCACTGCGCAGGGGCGGTTTTCCAGTTATGAAATTGCAAAGGCCAAAGAAAAACCGGATGGTTCGAGACGTCGTGTGCTTGCTTATCTCAGCATAGGTGAAGCAGAGGATTATCGGGATTACTGGAAAGATACCTGGCAGGAGAGCCCTCCCAAATGGCTTGGTGATGAAAACCCCAATTGGCCCGGTAATTACACCGTCAAATTCTGGCAACCAGAATGGCAAGGCCTCATCATGGCCTATCTCAAGCACATCATTTCTGCCGGATATGATGGTGTGTATCTGGATGGTGTTGATGTTTTCCAGCGGTATGATGAGCGTGATCTAGCGCAGGCCAGAATGGCGAAGTTTGTTGGCAAAGTTTCCAGGCTGGCGAAAGCGCAAGAGCCCGGGTTTATTATCGTTGCTCAGAATGGAGAAGAGCTGCTGAGGTTTCCAGAGTATCGCGATGAGATTGATGGGATCAGCAAGGAAGATTTGCTTTATGGCGCCTATAAAGATGGAGCCCGTAATAGCCCTCAACTGATTGATTGGAGTTGGGGTTTTTTAGCTGAAGCGCGCAGGGATGGCTTGTCTGTCTTCGTAATCGAGTACCTGGAGGATGGAGGCAAGCGCAGGCGTGCGCGTGAAGAACTTGATGAGTTGGGCGTGATTTCTCTCTTTACCCGCAGGCCTTTGGATACGTTGGTCGCCTTTTAACGAAGAGCTTCGTACCAGGTGTTGGGTCTCAAGGAGAGCCGTGCTTGAAAGAAGATGTGCTGGTCCAGCTTTCTGAAGGCATTTTGCAATGTCGCCACAGCGAGGAAACTTGCGGTCAGGCAGGCGACGAAGTAGCCGAAGCCAAGATATTCCCGAGGAAGAAACAAGGTTGCATAGGTGCAGGTGGCGTTGAGCACTAAAAACGCGAGCTGCAGCAGCATATTCTCCATGTTTTTATTGATGAAAATGAGTGTTGTTGACGCTGCGAAAAACAGGAATTGAAAGAGCACACTGATTGCCGCAATTCGGATAATCGCAGCTTGTCGGTATTCGAAATTCAGATATTCGACCACCATTGGAGAGAACAGAACTAGCAGCGCGCAGAGCGCTAGCTGGATTAGTGTGATGCGTCCCAATGTATAGATTGCTTCTGTTTTCAGGTTTTCTGATTTCTCGCGGATCTCAACAAGGGTGCCGTGTCCCGTGATTGTTTGGATGTAGGATCTGAAGTTTCGAAAGAAGTTGGTTTCGGCCTCAATCAAAAACAGCGCCAATGGCGGGATAAGAAGAAGCTGGGCTATGAATATTGAGCTGTCATAGGCGGGGGCATGCCGTAGGCCGCTGGGCAGAAGCTGGCTCTCAGCACTTTGCCAGATGATGACTTTGTCGACCCATAGGGCACTGATGTTGAATATTGCGGCCAATGTGAGGGGCCAGTAACGCTTCATGGCCCCTGCAACGTATGCCAGCGTTGCTTTGAAAGCGTAGTGTGATGTGGGGAAGGTGAAGAGGACTTCGATTGAAAGCCAGAGAAAACACAGCAGGAAACCCAGACTGAAGGCGCTCAACAAATGAAACTCTCTGGGGTTATGTGCTGTGCTGTAAATGATGAGACCGGTTGTCAGAAGTAAACCTGTTGCAAAAGAGAGGCTGACGCTTCTGTAGCTTTGCAAGCTTGAGCTAAAGCCAAGGGCAATCCAGAGCAGGCTGGCGATTACGCAGGAAATGATGATGCTTATCACGTCATGAAGGGGGACATTCAGGAGCATTATCAGGATTGGTGCACAGACAATTGCAGTCACCAATGCGCAGACATAGAGTGCGCCTAAATAGATTTGCGGAATAAGATGGAATTTTCTGAAATATATGGCGTCTGAGGCCATCCTTATAGCGATGATCAAGACGGGTGCGCTTGTGAGAAGCGATAGGCCGAGGATGTAAATCAGTTTTGTTCTGAAGCCGGTGAGCAGCGGCAAGCCTAGTTTCTGTTCAGTGAGAAGTGAGATGAACAGGACACACAGAATGAACATGAGCCAAGGGCCTGCGATGACCATGCTTGCATGGAAGACAGCCCGTACATGAGACGACAGATCGCCTTTGTGAGTTAGACGTTGCAGCTCAAAGCCGATGCCTGCCATTCAAAGTCTCCGGTTCCGTGAGGTGATCTTAAGTTTTATGCAAGCAAGTGCTTTGCTTTTGGGTGCTGTGTTTCGAAGTTTCGCTCATACAAGTCTCTGTAGGATTTGAGTGCTTGCTGCTCGTTGTAATCACGCTCTATGCGTTGCCGCAGCTGGGCTCCGTATTGCTGGCGAAGCTGATCGTCTCGGAGTAGTTTAGCCATGGCTTGTGCCGTTGCGGATGGGGACACGAGCTCTGTGATGATGCCGCCGGACCCGAGTGGGTGGGGATCATCTGCTCGCCCCTCCAGAACCTCTCTGCATGAGCCAACATCTGTTGCAACACAGGGAATTCCAGCGGCTCCTGCCTCTAGAAGAACGAGGGGTTGGGCTTCGCTCAAACTGGTGAGTGCGACGAGGTCGACGGCAGATAGGTACTCGGCGACGTTGACCGGGCCTGTGAATGTGATTGTTTCTTCTAGATTCAGCTGCGCTGTAAGCTTCTGACATTCCTCGAAGTAGGTGGGCTCTTCGTCTGTTGGGCCCAAGATGAGAGCAGTCACATCAGGTAGTTCATTTCTCAACAAGCCAACGGCATGAATGAAGCTTTTAACGTCCTTGATTGCGACCACACGCCCAATGAGTGCTACGGTTGGCTGGTGGTTGTTGTAGCCCGCTTGTATTGCCTTGAATTTGTTGAGGTTGATCCCGTTGGGGATGACTTGCATTTTGCTTTGGCAAGCTCCCTGAGACAGCTGCATCAGCTGGTTGTCTTTGTATAGTGTGGTGATATCTGAACAGCTGTTGTAGCAACATCTCGCAAATGCTTCGAAGGCCGAGATCCAGAGATCACGCAGGTCGAGGCGAGGGTCATCCAGCGAAAACCCTTTATTGATGCTGTCTTCGATCCAGTCTGCAAGCAGGATCTCAATGCGGCGTTCGTTGGTGTAGATGCCGTGCTCGGTGATGATTGCCGGTGCATGTGTGCTCAAAGCTGCTCTTGCTGCAAAGAGGCCAGCGTATCCCGTTGAAATGGTGTGGTAGACCTTGGCTTGTGGCATGGGGGCTTTGAGGATTGCGAACAAGCCGCCGAATAGTGTGTACCAAGCCCAGAAGAAGTGATGGAATGAGGTCTCTGGCAGAATTTCCTCGTACATCTGGCAGATGACGTTCCATGTGAGATCTGAGTTTGTCAGCTGGTTTATGGACCAGGGGTGCTTTGTGGAGTTTACGAGACGATCAAGATCATACAAGCGGGCTTTGTTGCCGTTTTTCAGGAAGGCGCGAAGCTCTCTTGAGATGCCTTGTGTGCTGGATGAACTGTAATCTGGTGCGGGTTCGGGATCGTGGATATCGAAGAGAGCGAGCTTCTGATAGTGCTTCACATTTGGGGGTAATTTGTATTTGGGTGTACCGTTTTGTGAGCTGGAGAGAACCGCAACAACAGAGAAGGTGAGATCTGGCAGGCCTGAGATAAGCCAATTGATCCAGGAGGATACGCCTCCCGCAACATAAGGGTAGCAGCCCTCAACGATTATGCAGACGTCTGTTGTTGACGAAGAATGCATACTACTCACCCTCTCAGTTGACCAAGGCCTGTTCGTGTGCGGGCAGAACTGCTCTTCGTTCAAGCCTTGTTTTTATTCGCTGGTTCATTGCACAGGCTTCCAGATCTTTGACGCGCGTTAACTGCTTCAGGCAAAGCTGTGCCTCTTTGAGAGCTTCTTTTTGAATGAGCCGGTCTGCACGCAAGAGGGTTAGGGCTTTCTCAGCTTCGGGGCGTACATCCGTTTTCAGGAACTTGCGCAGCGTGGATGTCATTTGTTTTCGCTGGGATATGTCGATGAGCTGAGAGAGAGCTGCAGCCTGTAAACGTGTGATTGCGTCACGTCGTTGCTCTGTTGATGCTTCAGCAGGGAGTGTGACGATCTCTGAGATATCGTTTTGAAAGCGTTGCTTGAGTTTGGTGTAAACAGCGGCTGCCTGAACGCGGATCTCGGGCTTTTCGTTTTTGAGTGCAGCCTGAAGGAATTCCAGCAACTCGGGCTTATATTTGAGCGTAATTATGGAAAGAGCTCTTTTGATATCCTGAGTGTTTCCTGAAGCAAAGATTTTCTGGAATGGCTTCGGTGAGCCATGTGTCATGTCCAGCGACCGGTTGCTTATGATCTTGCTGAAAACGTCGGCCTGCCTGGTTGGCGTATCTTCAAGCGCAAGAGTTGTGTGCCATCTGGCAAGCTTGGCGGTTTGTCTTCTGCCATCCAATTGCATCAGGACAGAAGCTAGCAATCCTCCAAAGGGGCCAAACAATGCGAAGAGAAAGATGCCATAATCAAAAAGCGCAAATCCGATGCTGTGTATGTTTCTCATGAGCAGAAGGCAGAGCATTACCGACAGGCAATGAAACGCAATAGCAGGACCGATTACCTTGGAGTTTTGGCCGATCTGCGAGACGAACCAAGCCTCGATAATCGTTGCGGTTATGACGACAACCGGCAGCAATACTATTGAGAGGCTGAAAGGTTGCTTAGTGGTTGGCGTATCGAGCAACGTATCCTGAACCATACTAGATCACCGAGTTGTCGAACCTGTTGCTCGTTTGGGGAGCGTTGATCGAATAGAAGGCGACGAGGTTATCTGGTGCTGGTGTTGTGTTGTGGTGAAGGAGGCTGTTTGAGATTGCGCTACTGATGGCTTCTAACAGCACAGTGGAGTCTTCTTCGAGCAGGTGCGCTTCCAGTTGATGGAAGATGATTGCTCCTTGTGGTGTCCTGGTGTCCGTCTGTGTGCCGCTGGAGCTTGGAGTTCCAAATAGAAACACCAGACTCCCTTTGGGTGTGTGAGACCTGATCAGTCTTTTATCATTGGCCAGAGAGATTGGTTTAGCTGTGTCCGGATGGTGGATCAGCCATGCTTGTTCTTGCTGTTCACGCGAAGGTTTCAGTTCAGATGATGTCGTGATGTTGGAATGGATAAGACCGAGGCGCTCATTTGAGCACTTGAAGAGGCTGTATCTGGTCGTGCCGATCAAGTTGGCGAGAATATTGTCCAGCTGTTTGGTGTTGCTTTGAATATCCAAAGTACTCAGCCTGTCAATTGCCCTGCACACGCTCACCGGGCTTGTGGTTTCCATCGAAGCAATACGACTTTGCAGGTTTTCGGCTTCAAGCGTGAGTGTGGTGCAGTAATCAGAGATTGTGTCTCGTTGTCCCAGGGCATGGGCCAACTGGCTTTGGAGCCTTTGATTTTTGCGAAGCAGTGATGTCCTGAACTCCCCGAAGATAATAGCTGTCAGAAGCCAGAGGGTTGGTTCCAAACCTGTATTTGTGAAGTACTCAAAGAAGCCTTGCCCGCCCATAGTTTGTGGTGGGATGTACCAAAGAGTGACTGCAAGTGCTGTCAGAACTGCAAGAATTCCGGAACGGGTTCCGAGAATGGAGCTGGCAATCAGTATCGGGATCCATACAGGGCTCGGCGAGAGGTTCCAGAGTGAGAGTTCGGGATGCAGCGTGGACAGTACCGGGAAGGGGAGGAACAGCAGGAAGACTTCCAAGACGTGGTATCGCTTCTCGGGTGCACGTTTTGTTTTCTTCTTTTTATGATGTCCAGTGTTACTTGAAAAATACTGATCCGAATACATCACGAATAAATAGTCCTATTGTCAAAAGTATCAGTATAGATTGTGTTTAAAATCTTTGTTTATGCCGGGAATATTTACTTGCTGTTTTATTTATATTCAACTCTATGGAAAGTTAGGGTATTAAGTTCGGGGTTGGATATAAAATGATTTGTTTGCAATAAGTATACAGTCTTAAATTACTTATTGGTGTCTTCAGGGTGCGTGAAGTGCGTAACGATTGTTCTTTGTACTCCTTCTTTATTGAAGGTAAGTGGCAATTGTTTTTAGGTGGAATTACTAGGCAGGTTCGCGCTCTTATTTTCTACGGTTTTGCGCTGTTTTGCTTTGTATGTTTCATCAATAATTCGCAGGCAGGTTTGGTGAAGCGAGAGATTATCGGGTTGTACGATAGCCTTCGTGAAGCGGAGCCATCTGCAACGGCAATACATGATTTTCTTGAGATGCCATTGAACCATCTTGGTTATTCGATCCGGTATGTTGACGTGAATGCGGGTTTGCCGAAGGTGAGCCAAGCGGAAAACGCGGCGGCTGTTGTGAGCTGGTTTCAGGGTGCATTGGTTGATCCTGCTTTATATTTTGAGTGGGCTGATAAGCAGGCGAGTTCTGGACTGCAGTTTCTTGTGTTTGGTGAGACCGGAATTCGTGATCTGGAGGAAGAAGGGGCAGCGTTGAATCTGTTTCTGCGGCATCTGGGGCTTCGGTTTGAGACGGGTTTTGTGATGCTGACAAGCGCCTCGTCAGAGCTTCGTCTGGATTCAGAACTGGTTGCCTTCGAGCGGCCCTTTTACAAGATACTTCCGGGATACTCACTGGTTACGCGCATATCCCCAGATGGGCTGTCGATTGCTTCCGTTCTGCCGCCCGTGCATGTCGCGGCGGAGAGAACACAGTTGGCGTTTATTGGAGCTGGAGGAGCTTATGTTCAACCCGGATTTGCGATTGCCACAGACGATGTACTTAACCGGCAGAAGTGGCTTATTGATCCGATTGGATTTCTTCAACGGGCGCTTAAACAGGAGCGCTTTCCTATTCCGGATACGTCGACGCTGATGGGGCGCCGAATTTACTTTTCGCACATTGATGGCGATGGTTGGAATAACGTCTCTTATTCCTCCAAGTATCAGGGACAAAAGGCATTATCCGGCGAAGTGATGCTGCGAGAGCTGATTGGGCCGTACCCTGATTTACCTGTCACTTATGGTCTGGTGACAGCGGATGTTGATCGGAGTGAGGGAGGGGATGATCGCAGCGTTGGGCTGGTCAAAGAGTTGTTTGCTCTCCCGCAGGTGGAAGTGGCCAGCCATACCCATTCCCATCCGTTTCACTGGGCTTTCTATCGAGATTATGACCGTGCAAAAGAGCTTGCGCTTATTCGTGAGAAGAATGTTGCAAAAGAGCCTACAGCTGAGGGACCTGTGAGCTGGCTCTCCAAGCGTTTCTTTGGTGAAAGTGGCAAGGCTTTTTTCAAGACTTATCTGGCGCAGAATGTGTCTATGCCGCGTTATTACATGCGCAAACCGTTTTCGCTTGTGGGAGAGATCGGAGGTTCTCTTTCTCAGGCCGAAAGCTTTGCGCCGAGTGGTAAAAAAGCGAAGTTGTTCTTGTGGTCTGGTGACACGCAGCCGTTTGAGGAAGCGCTTGCGCATACTCGTAAGCTTGGTGTTTACAACATGAATGGCGGCGATACGCGGTTTGACCGTGACTGGCCTTCTTTGAGTTATGTGGCCCCCTTATCCCGCCAGGTTGGCGCAGAGCGGCAGATCTATGCTGTCTCCAGCAACGAGAACACATATACGAATGACTGGACGGGGCCATTCTACGGATTTTCGCAGTTGCATCAGACCGTTGATAATACTGAGAGCCCGATCCGGCTGAGGCCCTACAATGTGTATTACCACGCCTATTCTGCGGAACATGATGCATCGCTGCGAGCGGTTCGGAAGCATTTGGATCGAGCGCGTGATGGGGCTTATTTGCCGATCTTTGCCTCGCAGTATGCTGCTATTGCAAATAGCTTTTTTGGGGTGAAGCTCTACCAGACGAGTGATCACAGCTGGCTTGTTTTGAATCGAGAGCGTCTTCAGTCGTTTCGCTTTGATGATGCAGAGCAGTGGCAGATTGATTTGGCGAAGAGCAACGGCGTTATTGGCTCAAAGCACCACCAGAACTCGCTGTATGTTTCGCTGGATCCGGCGGTTCGTGTTCCGGAGATTGTGCTGAAATCATCGCACAGTACAGGCGATGAGCATGTTGCCAGCATCACGGAAGCCCGGTGGCAGGTTTACGACTGGGTGCATAAGCCTTGCCGCATTGGTTTTCGTGCTTTTGGGTTTGGAGCTGGGGAGTTTCAGTTTCGTGGCCTGTCTTCGAGTCTTCATCGGCTGAAGGTGAGGAGAGAGGATGAGCTTATCTTGAGTGATGACGTTCAGGCTTTGCCGGATGGATCTTTGCGTTTGGATTTGGCTGTATCCGGGATGGAGCCGTTAGACATTTCATTGACATGTAAAAACTGGGCTTCGACGGCACGCATGGCGACGATGAGGAAGCAGCCATGATCCGCTTCCTCAAGTATTTGTCGCTTTATCTGCTGTTTATGGGGATCGGTTATGCGCTTGTTCCGGGGCAAACAGAGAAGATTGCTGTTCAGATCAAAGAGCAAAAGTATCATGAGGCTCGGGAGCATTTGCTGGCCTCATTTGAGGAGAATGACAGTAGCCCGGAGGAGTATCTTCAGCTGGCTGAGATTGCAGAGCAATTGGGGTTTGTTGAGGAAATGCACCGCATGCACGAGGCGTATATTGAACGCTCTCCCGATGACCTTTGGGTGTTGCGCAAGATTGAGCTCTACCATCGATTGGCAGGTGACTTTCGAGGATATGTGGAAACCTTAAAGGCGGTCGCACGGTTGAGCGCTGAGCCTGAGGACCGTGACAAGCTGCTCTCCACGTTGCAGTTTGAGGGGCTTTATGAGGAAGAGCTCTCAGAGCTTTCCTTCTTTGACGGTAAAGGAGTGTTGACACCTCAACAACTTGGCCGGTTGGGCATGTTGCATTTTCAGGGGGAGAGGATGGAAGTGGCTGCGGCGGCTCTTGCCAAGCATCACGAAAGTGCTCCTTTAACCCCCAAGCATTGGCCTGCACGTCTGGCTTATTTTCATAGCCTGCTTGAAATCGGTGACTTTCTGAAGGCCGAAAATGTTGCTCTCAGTTTGCGAGAGACGAACGAGCCTTGGGCTGACTTTGATTTCCGGAGCGAGTTTTTGCGGTATGGCCGCGATGAGTACATGCGGGAGGTTGAGGTGCCTGAGGGGCTAGCTGCGATTTTATCTTGTGTCATCAGGCCCAAGGAAGGCGATCAAGACTGTCCATGACATCGTGGTTTGCTAGGCTTTGGCTAATGCTTTTGAAGATGCATCAGCCTCAGTTGTTGGTGTCTTTACTGCTCTCAGTTACGCACTGCCGCGGATGACCAGTTCGGGTTCTACCACGACGGACATTTCCTGCTGATCCGGGTCTGCAAGGCGGGCTTCCAGTGTGTTCATGAGGTTTTGGACAATCTCGTCGATTGGATTGGTTGCTGCAGTCAGATCAAAGCAAGGCCAGGCAGCCATTGGCATGTTGTCTGATCCTACGACGGCGACATCTTCCGGAACACGCAGGTTCAATATGGATTTTGCTGCATTCAAAACCCCAAGAGCAGCAGCATCCGAGACACAGTAAAAGGCGTCGGGCGGATTATCGCTTTGCAGGAGGCTCAATGCGGCCTGCAGGCCGCTTTCGAAATCGAACCGGGTTTGTGAAATGCCGTGGGGTTGAAGGCCAGCTTCGCCCAGTGCTTCCAGATATCCTTCGCGTCGACCTGTGTCTGCTGTGATGCCTTCAATACCGCCGATGTAAGCGATCTTTTTACATCCGCGTTTGATTAGGTGCCGCGTGCCAAGCAGACCGCCGCGCTTGTAGTTTAACCACACACAGTCTGCACCTTTGACCATTGGTCCCAGCCCTGTGTAGATCAATGGCACGTGCATTTTCTTGCTGTTTTCGATCACTTGCAAATCAACTGTGCCGGCTCGCACGATGGCCGCTGAAACTGGATACATTAGTGCTTTGCCCAGAGTCTCGGCAATGTTTTCTTCTTCCTCGGAGCGTATTTGCAGGGCCCATTTTCCGCGTTTTTGCAAGGCGGTCGACAGGCGGTTGAAGAAATCTTTATCGTACATGCCATCGGTGTTTCCGAAGACGACAGCGACCAGATCTGATTCTTGTTTGATGAGGGAGCGTGCAAGTGCGTTGGGGCGATACCCCATCTCAGAAGCGACTTTTAAAATGTGATCGCGAGTCGCTTTGTTGAGGCGATTCTCTGCTGTGAACGCACGGGAAACAGCAGAGACAGAAACGCCTGCGGCACGTGCAACATCTTTACCTGTCAGTCTTTTCATCGCTTCTTACTATCTTAGATGATTGTCATTTTAACGTCAAAGAAGTCGCTTAGAAGACCTCTATTGCAATCGATTGCCAAAACTCATAGCATAATGCTTTGGTTGCTTAAAGGGGGGCAAGTTTCCGGAATGGTTGGCGTAGGAATCGAAATCGAAAAGCTTTGTGTTGGTTACGACAAGACCCGTGTTCTTCATGACATTGATCTTGAAATCAACTCTTCTGAGTTTGTTGCGCTGCTGGGTTCATCTGGCTGCGGAAAGACAACTCTTCTGAAAAGTCTCTCCGGTTTCATCAAACCCATGTCGGGGCAGATCCGCGTTAACGGGAATGATGTTGCACAGTTACCACCCGAGCAACGCAACATGGCGATGGTGTTTCAAAGTTATGCGCTCTGGCCTCATATGACGGTTCGTCAGAACATGGGGTATGGCCTGAAGCTGCGTGGGATGTCCAAGGAGCAAATCAACCGGAAGGTTGATGAGCTGTTGACGCTGCTGGGACTTGCTGACTTTGGGGACCGCAAGGTGCCCAACCTTTCTGGGGGTCAGCGTCAACGTGTGGCTCTTGGCCGGGCACTGGCTGTCGATTCCCCGATCCTGTTGCTGGATGAGCCGCTTTCCAATCTTGATGCACGCATTCGCTTGTCCATGCGGCATGAGATCCGTTCTCTGCAACAGCGTATGGGTTTGACGGCAGTGCATGTGACCCACGACAGGGAAGAGGCGATGGTGATGGCCGATCGCATTGTTATTCTCAATGGAGGGCACGTTGCGCAGGTGGGCACACCGCTGGAAGTTTATGAGCAGCCAAAGTCCAATTTTGTTGCGACCTTTATGGGCGCTGAGAACGAAATTGCCCTCAATGTTGAGCGTGCAAATGGAACTTTGAGCATTGCAAGGCAGGAGGCCGTCAAGGCTGCCAGCTTAAGCGTTTCAAACGAGATTGGTGATGGAGGTGTGAACTGGCAGGCATCAGCTGCCGGATCTGTACGGGGGCGTTTCCGCTCCAGTGCAGCACATTTGCGTGCCGATGAAGCCGTACCTGAGGGGCATTTGGCTCTGGCGGGTAGGGTGACACAACTCAGCTATCCGGGGGGGGTATTTCGCTACGAAATAGAAAGCGCCGGGCAGCTCTACATGATCGACGATCCTTGTCGATATGCGGTTGGCGATGTGGTGACGATCTGCGTGCCAGCTGGTGGGCTTCACCTTTATTCCGAGGCGGCCTGACACCTTTTTAAACGTGAATAGAACTTTTTTCTCAACGATCTTAACCCAGGAATTTTGAGTGATGACACTTAAGTCAGTTCTTACAGGTGCAATCTCAGGTGCTGTGATTGCTGTTGCTCTGCCTGCGTCGGCTGAAACCCAGCTGAACGTGATTACCGGCGGCTCCCAGAACATGGTTGAATATGTGACCGATTATCTGGGCCCGCTTTTTGAAGAAAAATACCCAGGCGTGAAAGTTCGCGTCACTGGGACCGGCCCGGGAGATGCTGGTTCTCAGAAAATTCTTGAAAAGCTGGAAGCACAGTCTGCTGCGGGTAAAGAGCAGTGGGACATCGACGTTATTGTTGCTGCGCAGAAGAAAACCGGCGAGATGAAAGAAAAAGGCCTTTTGGCTGATTTCCGCGACAACATCGAAACCGGCAAAATGGTGACGCGCGCGACGGCTGAAAATGCGCTTGGCGTTTATGTTGGCGGCTATGTGATGCCAATGTTCCATAGCCAGACGGCGATTGCTTACAACCCGGCTTTGGTGCCAAACCCACCTGAGTCTTATGACGAGCTGCGTGCATGGGTAGAGAAGTACCCAAAACAGTTCGGCTATAATGGCATCAAAAACGGTATGTCCGGCGTCGCGTTTGTGACTGGCTGGATGTACACCTACGCTGGCGATACCAAGACTTTGCAAAGCGGTCCGTATGATCCGGCGAAGAAAGACACCTGGGCGCAGGCTTATGCTGATCTGAAAGCATTCAACGAGAACGTGACTTTCACTCCGGGTAATGCTGGTACTCTGGACATGTTGAACCGTGGTGAGATCGTCATGGGTCCGGTTTGGGTCGACATGTTCTATTCCTGGCAGGGCGATGGCCGTATTCCACCAAACCTGAAGCTGAAACTGATTGCACCGGGTATGCCTGGTCAGCCTTACTACTATGCAACTCCAGCGAAGGCTGCGAACAAAGATCTGGCTGAAAAGTTCATCGAGTTGGCAACCAGCCCTGCTGTGCAGGCTGAAGGCATTGTGAACCGCTTCAACTGGTACCCAGGCATCGATGCAGACCATGTGAAAGCAGCTTTGGATGAGAAAGTGTGGACCAAGCTGTTCACTGACGTCACACCTCTTGAACTTGCTCAGAAGGGTAAACCGTTCCCGATTGGCCCTTACTTTGACGACATCAAAGAAGGCTACGAGAAGCAGGTTTCTAACTAAGCACATCTGAGAGAAACCGGGAGAGGCGGCCTGTCTCTCCCGGCATGTTTGGTTTTGGTGAGAGGTGGTGTCCATGAGTGGACAAAGTATGTCAGTTGGGCCGGGTCGGATGGGAGCAATATTACTTGTTGCACCCGCATTGTTGATGATCGGCTTTTTGTTTGTTTATCCCTTTGGCTATTCTGTGGTTTCAGCCTTCACAGACAATGGCGAAGGCAGCTGGCATATCGCCAATTTTACCAAGGCTATTGAATTCTATTCCAAAGATATTCTGTTCACGATTGTGATTGTCAGCCTGTCTACGGTTGTTATCGGCGTGCTGGCTGTTGCAATTGCGGGCTATCTGACGCTTGGCGAAAACCCGACGGCTGTTGCAGTCCTCAAGTGGCTTTATCGGTGGCCGTTGTTTATTCCGTTTATTGTGAGTGCGCAGTTGATGCGCACCTTCTTGGCAAAGAACGGGATGATGAACAACATCCTCACAAGCTCCGGCATCATTGAGCCATTGGCCGCCCAGAGCTATCTGGACTGGCGAGGGATTGTGATCACCTTTGTCTGGAAGCAAACGCCGTTTGTAGCGCTGCTTGTTGCGGGTGCTATGGCTTCCATTGACCGCACGACTATTGATGCTGGCCGTATCTTCGGAGCCTCGCGCCTGCGCATTCTGATTGAGCTCGTGGTGCCGCAGATTGCGACGACCCTGATGGTTGGGTTGATCCTGTCTTATGTGGTGATGCTGTCTGTTCTTTCTGTGCCACTCATGATCAACGCGCAGTCGCCGACTATGCTGACTGTTGATATGGCGTGGCGGATCAATTCCTACGGTGACTATGGGGTCGCTAATGCGCTGGGCATCATGTCCTATCTGTTCACCGGGGTGGTTGCGTGGTTCTATCTGCGTCAGAGCCTGAAAGATAAGGGAGCATAAGATGATGCAAGCTGCTCTTTCTTCCACTTGGGTGCGCACAGTTACCCGCGTTCTCACCATGAGCCTGCTGGCTTTTGCTATCTTTGGCCCAATCACCAACATGCTTTTGTGGGCTGTTGCTGAGGTTTGGTACTTTCCTTACAAGCTGCCTTTGGAGTACGGCTTTTCCTTCTGGGAACGGGTTTTCCGCCCTGAGGGCAATGCGACTGAAGCCTTGTTCTCCAGCATCTGGATTGCGCTGCTGACTGTGGTGGTGAGTCTGGCGATTGCCATTCCAGCTGGATATGCTCTGGCGCGTGGGAAAATGCCTTTCCGCTATCTCATCATGCTGCTGTTTCTATTGCCGCAGGCCTTTCCGGCGGTTGCTGTGCATATGAATGTTGCGCGCATTTTCTATGGGTTGGATCTGACTGGTTCAGTTGCTGGTGTTGTGCTGGTTCACGCCAGCCAGGGGCTTGTGTTGGCAGTGTGGATTGCAACGGCTGCCTTTGCTGCTGTGGATGCGGAACTGGAAGCTGCTGCGCGTAACATGGGGGCAGGGCGATGGCGCACGTTTGCCGATGTGACATTGCCTCTGGCTTTGCCGGGCGTTATGGCGAGTGCGATCTTTGTGTTCCTTATCTCCATGGACGAGTTCACCGGAACCTACTTTGTTGGTGCGCCGGACGTGGTGACGCTGCCGATGTTGCTGTTTACCTCCAGCATGGAAGGCAACTACCAGATCGCGTCCATCTCCTCTCTCATCCTGCTGGTGCCATCCGTCGGCTTCATGCTGTTTATTGAGCGGTTCCTGAAAGCGGACGTGCTTGCGAAGGTGGGGAACTGAGGGCGTTAATTACCTCAAGTTCTGCACTCAGAACCCAAAGCGGCGGCTTACGGTTTTATGGTTGCCGCTTTTATTTCGTTTGATTGAATTTATTTATTTTTCGGCTACTTACGTGATAACCGGGTCGTTACATCTGCTGTGAGATGTTCCGGAGATGTATCCTTCATAGGTGTAGTCGAATGTTTCAGCCTTTTTCACGGTTCAACCACCTCTTAATTTTGATCGGATACGATCAGAACCTCTCCCAGGTCTCGTAATAGTGGTCAGGCAAGGCTGAGTGATGCCGATGGAAATGAATGCACTGCTTGTACTTCTCATTGAAGACGACATGGATCTGGCGGCCACTGTTGGTGATTTTTTGTCTTTCGAGAATATCGAATGTGACTTTGCCTTTAATGGTCAGGCAGGCCTCGATAGCGCACTGAAAAATCAATATGATCTTATTTTGCTTGATCTCACGCTTCCTAAGGTTGATGGGCTATCGGTTTGTCAGCAGTTGCGGGCACAGAACATCACCTGTCCGATCCTCATGCTGACCGCGCGTGATGCGGTGAGTGATCGTGTTGCCGGATTTGAAGCGGGTGCGGATGACTACCTGATCAAGCCCTTTGCCTTTCCTGAGCTGGCGGTGCGTATTCGTGCTTTGCATCGCAGGAGTAAAGGCCATTGCAACGCAGTCACAATCGGGGATCTGGAAGTCAATTTGAATGCCCGGCAGGCGGTGCGAGCTGGGCGTCAGTTAAAGCTGTCACCGACTGGATGGATCTTGCTTGAGCAATTGGTTCGCAGCACCCCCAATGTTTTGAGCAAACAAGAGCTTGAGAGAGCTGTTTGGGGTGACCAGGTACCTGCCAGTGACAGTCTTAAAGTGCACCTTTATAAACTTCGCCGCCAAGTCCAGCGCCCTTTTGAAACGCAGCTTTTGCATACAATTGCGGGCTCCGGCTTTGTATTGAGGCCCTGAGGGAAGTGTCAGATGTTTCTATTTAGGCGAAAAAGAAAGAAGGCAAAGACCCTGAAGAGGGAGCTGCGCAACTGGCTGCTTGCTTTCGTTGGTTTGCTTGTCATCGTCTATACGATCGGTCTGTTTTCTTATCTGATTGCTGGGTTGAAGTTATCAAACAAGGTTGAGTTAAAGGGCTTTATCGTTGCCTACGAAAAAGCGCTGGAGAAACAATCTGAATACCGCCCTTCTCAAGATGCGAGGATCTTCTCTACCTTTAAGTATGAAGACCTGCCAGAGAAGGTAAAAAAGGCTTTTCCAAAGGATGAAATTGAACTTGGCCATGCGGAAGTCGAGCCAATTGGTGAGAACGGGGATGCTCCAGAAGTTGTCATATTTTTCTTAGCTGAGCGTCTTAGTGATGGCCGTACGCTCTATGTGGTTCGTATGTTGAAATTCAATAAGGATCTGGAAACAGGGGGGATCTTGAATTTTGATTTTCTTGAGCGTGTGATGTTTATTGGTGGCGCGACGATCCTTGTACTGGTGTTTTTGCTGTCGCAATTCCTCAACCGACGTATCAATCGGCGTATCGCTGCCTTACAAGAGTGGGCTGACACGTTGAATGAGACGAGTGCCGTCGAGCGGCGGCCAGATTTTCATTATGACGAACTGAATAAAATTGGTGACCACCTGAGCAATGCTGCACGGCGACTGGGGCGTTTTGTGGAAAGAGAACATTCGTTTTTGCGTCATGCGAGCCACGAGTTGCGGACCCCAATTACGATCATTTCTGGCAGCACCAGTGTCATGGAAAAAATTGCGACAGATGACAAACAACGCAAAGTAACAGCACGGATTAAACGTGCCAGCCATTCGATGGAGACCATTGTTGCGACGCTCCTCTGGCTGGGGCGAGAACAGGAACCGAACCCGGACCTTGAGAAAGTGGATCTATCGGCACTTCTGGATGAAGTGATCGAAGACCATAAATATTTGCTTTGCGGAAAGGGCATTGTGCTGAACGTGAACCTTCCAGCTCTTACGATTGATGCACCCAGAGTACCGCTGAGTATTATTGCTGCCAACATTATTCGAAATGCATTCCAGCACACACAACATGGTCAAATTGACATTTCGATCAGTGCTCAGGATATCGTCATTTGCAACCAGACTGCGGACCTTTCCGAACAGGAGAGCAAGATTGTCTTTGAGGAGAGCTATGGTGTCGGTCTTTCGCTCATTCGCCGGATTGCACGCCGTTTAAACTGGACTTTTCAGATAGAGCAAGTTGGCGATCACGTTACGACTCGTTTAACTTTCTAGTGAATACATTTGCGATATGCATATTTTTGATTGTTGTTATTTTATAGCAAGTTACGCCGTTACCCTGCGATAATCCTCACTGAGTTATTTCTCCCCTAAGAATTTATAGGGGATAGGACATGCGGTCTTTATCGCACATGCTCATTTTTGCAGCATCGGGTATTTTGCTGGCAAGTTGCACAACCGGGCTGAGCCCTCAGCGGACAACGTTTACGGAAGAAATGGCCGTGAAACAGACACCCGCTGAGTGGAATCAAGGTGTGTCGCCTCAAGCGCAAAACCTTTCGTCACTGCTTGCGTTGAGTAGTGATAAGAAGCTGAACACACACGTGGATGCGGTGTTGGCAAACAACATCTCTCTTCGTCAGTCAGTGCTTGATTTGCAAAAGGCAGAGCTGGAGCGAGATAAGACATCTGGTTCACTCTGGCCAACACTAACATTCAACAGCAGCACGGATCGACAACGCTCAAAATCTGCCCAAGGAACGTCCTATGCCAACTCTGTTGGCGGAGACCTCACCATCAATTGGGAAGCTGATCTTTGGGGCAAACTTTCTGATCGCGCGCGTGCATCTGGCCGGAGCCAAACCGCGAGCGAGCATGATTTGCAAGCAGCGCGGGCTTCCCTTGCAGCACAAGCAATGCGGAACTGGGTGGAGCTCACTGCACTTGAAAAACTGGCAGATCTGGATCGTTCCCGCATTTCCAGCCTAGGTAATACTGAGCAGATTATCTCTGATCAGTTTACGCGTGGCATCGGAGAGTTGAGTGACTTAGAGGCGGCGCGTTCTGCCACTGCTAATGCGCAATCTGACCTGGCTGATCGTAAGTTGCAGATTGATCAACTCAAACGGCAAATGCAGGTTGCTGCCAGCCAGATGCCGAATACTCATTTTCGAACTGGTAGCTTGCTCCCCAACGTCAAGCTGCCTAAAGGCGCCATGCCAGCCACCACACTTGGACGGCGGCCAGATCTTTTAGCTGCTTATGAGCGGGCTGCAGCTGCGGACCTGCAACATAAGGCGGCTTATAAGGACTTGCTTCCGTCTTTTTCTGTCAACTTTACTGCAAGCGATCAATCCGCAAGTCTTGCAGATTTGTTGAATGGTGGTCCGGCATGGCGTCTCCTTGGTTCTCTGTCTGCACCAATACTGGATGGCGGCAACCGCCGGCTCACAGCAAAACAAGCTGATCTGGATGCTGCCCGCCTTTGGCTGACTTACCGTCAGACGTTATTAACGGCTGTTATGGAGGTGGAAAATGGCCTTCAGAATGAACAAACATTACGTAGCCGTGAGCAGATTCTAGGCCGAGCGCTGAAACATTCTCAAAGCAACTATGAGCAATACGAGCGAAGGTATCGTGATGGCCTGACCGATATCGTGACCTTGCTGTCGGCGGAGCGTGATGCATTTGCTGCCCGACAGGCGGTGGTCAACATCCGCAGCAGCAGAATGCAGAATCGTGTTGATCTGGCTGTTGCTTTTGGCATCGGCCTCTAGGCGGGCACTTTTATTCCTTCTCAAACTAACAAGCAGTTCCCAATATGCGTAGTACCCTTCGACCATTTTTGGCTTTCGGAGCATATCCTTCGAAAGCACTTCAGGCTGTTTGCCTTTCGATGCTGGCTCTTCTGGTTGGGTTGGCAGCTTCACAGCCTATTATGGCACAGGAAGCCACAACACCTACTTTGCCACGGCCTTTGGTTTCAGTGGTCACACGAGAGGCCAGCCCCGAGGCTGTTGAGTTTACAGTCTTTGGTGCTGTGAGTGCGCACTATCAGCAGCAATTGACGAGTGAGGTGACGGGC
Organism: Pseudovibrio sp. Ad26; assembly: GCF_001623285.1. Classification (NCBI taxonomy): domain Bacteria; kingdom Pseudomonadati; phylum Pseudomonadota; class Alphaproteobacteria; order Hyphomicrobiales; family Stappiaceae; genus Pseudovibrio; species Pseudovibrio sp. Ad26. Next base: position 351,883 of record NZ_LMCE01000146.1, on the reverse strand, counting down.
CGGGTTGTGGGTCTATCCTCGCAACTCGAACCGGGTTTGATGCTCAAAAAAGGTGATGTTCTGGCTGAGATTGAAGATAGCAGCTATCGGGCAGCACTGGCGACTGCTGAGGAAAATGTTGCTAGTTCAGAGCTCTCCTTGCTGCAGGAAGAGCAGCGCGGCAAGCAAGCGGAACTGGATTGGGAACGGGCGAACATCAAAGGAAGAGAAGCTTCTCCGCTGGTTTTGCGAAAACCGTTTTTGAAGCAGGAGCAATTGAAGCTCAAAGCTGCTGCTGCCAATCTGGTAGAAGCACAGCGTAACCTTGCAAACACCCGCATTGTAGCTCCGTTTGATGCTGTCGTGATCTCGCGGAGCATTGCGCCTTCCAGCTACGTTACTGCAGGTACGCAAATTGCCGAGATTTATTCGACCGACACATTGGATGTTGAGGTGGCTCTGACGCCTGTTCAATGGCAATTGCTGCTGACCGAGAAGGGTAATTCTCTCAGTGTCAATGAGATATCGGCACGCGTGTTGAATGAGGCTGGTGTGGAATGGCCCGCCAAGATCACTTCAATTGGGGCAACTGCGAATGCTCAAACACGTCAGCAATCCTTGCGATTGCAGATTGAACCTCGCAATGCACAGGGCACTGTCATGCGCCCGGGTACATTCGTGCGTGTGATGCTCATCGGACGAGAGATTCCAGACATAGTCATGGTTCCAGCATCCGCCATAACCTCTCAAGGGTATGTCTGGACAGTTTCTGATGACAGCCAGCTGGAGCGGCATCTTGTGACGCCTTTGTTTACTCGTGTTGACGAGGTGGCTCTGGATGTGAGTGCGTTTCCGTCTCGCGGGCCCTGGGAGATCGTGGTGAACCCGATCAGTCGTTATCTGCCACAGCAGATTGTAACCACTCAGGCTGCGGAGTAAGCCATGCAACAGAGTAACCATAAAGGGTGGATCGCCTGGTTTGCGCACAACCCGGTTGCGGCGAACCTGCTTATGATCTGCATTTTTGTTGCTGGTGTTTACACGGCAATGAACATTCGCACTGAGGGTTTCCCGGGATTTGAAGCCAATCAAGTCACCATCAGCGTTGAATACAAGTCAGGTGCTGCGCAGGAAACCGAACGTGGTGTGACGGAGAAGATTGAGCGTGCATTGACGGGGACCGAAGGTATTAAAAAGGTCACCAGTACCTCCACGGCGAGCAACTCTTCGATTGTAATTGAAAAGTCTTCCGGCACTGATCTGGATAAGCTTCTTTCGGACATCAAAACCAAGGTGGATGCTGTTTCTCTTCCTTCCACTGCTGAAAAGCCAGTTGTGGTGCGCGCGGAGGAGATTGAAGACGCCATTCAAATTGAGCTCTATGGTGATGCGGATCCAGACGTTCTGGATACTGTTGCACGACGTATCAAAGATCGCTTACTTGAAGATGCACTGATCCCTTCTGTCACCATCAGTGGCGAGCGGATACAGGAGATATCGATTGAAGTGCAAGAAGAAGCATTGCAACGGTACAAGCTCAGCTTCGATGAACTGGTTCGACAGGTTGGCAACTTCTCGCTCATTTCTCAGCAAGGCAGTTTGAAGAGTGAAAACGGTAGGATCCTAATCAAAGCTGACAGGCAGGGTTATTTTCTGCAAGACTTTGAAAGCATTCCGGTTGTGACTCTTTCTGATGGCACCGTTGTGCGATTGCAGGATGTTGCAAAGATTACGGATGCTTACACGGATGATCGCTCAATCTACCGCTATCAAGGACTACCTGCCAGAAAGCTGAGCGTGCAGCTGATCGGGAAAGCCAATCTTATTCCTGCTGCAGTGCGAGCACGTGAAATTATCAATGAGGTTGAAGCCGAAGACAGCTTGCCCACGAACATCAAGTTTGATTTTTGGGAGGACGAGAGCGAGAACATCTCAGACCGTCTTTCGCTGATGATGAAAAACGGCCTGATGGGGATGGGGCTTGTACTTGTCACTCTAGCGCTATTTCTCAACTTACGTACGGCTTTTTGGGTTGCGATGGGACTACCAATCGCTTTCGCTGGCGCACTCACTTTGATGGGAGATTCCTTTTGGGGGATGACACTCAATGAGATGACCACGTTTGGGTTCATCATTGCGCTTGGTATCGTGGTTGATGATGCGATTGTGGTTGCTGAGAGCGCGCATAGTGTGACTGAGAAAGAAGGCGATGGGATTGATAACGTCATCAAGGGCGTCAAACTGGTCGCGACACCTGCAATCTTTGGCGTGCTGACAACAATTGCTGCTTTCTACCCAATCACGCTGGTGACTGGACGGCTGGCGGAAGTGTTCTCGGTGTTCTCTTGGGTGGTGGTCTTCTGCCTTGTGTTTTCGATCATTGAATCCAAGTTCATTCTGCCTGCGCATCTGGCTCATCTGAAGCATAATGCAAAGCCTGCTAATCCGCTTTCTCGTGGTTGGAAGGTTATTCAGAACGCTGTCAGCGGCGGCTTGGAGCGGTTTAAGCAAAGTGTTTATCGCCCCTTGGTGAAGCTCAGCCTCCGAATGCGTTATCTGTCTGCCTTGTGCTTTGTGGTGCTCTTTGTGGCGGTGGTCTACATGGTGCCCTCTGGGATTGTGCGTGTTGTGTTCTTCCCAGAGATCCCACGTCAAATCGTGACTGCGACCTATAAAGGCGAGCCTGACCTTGGTTATGGGCGACTGTTTGCTGAAGCGAACCGGATTGAAGCGGCGGCTCATGAATTGAAAGCGCAGCTGGATGCTGAAGTAACGTCTGGTGTTTCTCCGATCACTGGCATTGAGATGCAGGCCAGTGACGATGGAAACGTGACTGTGCTGGCAATTGCTACACCGCCAAGCGAGCGTGACATTACCGCAAATGAGATTGCAGAGCGGTGGCGTAAGCTGGTTGGGCCTGTTGAAGGGGCGCAAACGATTAAGTTTGCGGCTGATGACTTTGATTTTGCTGATTTCAGAGTAGAGCTACTGCTGGATGATGTTGATCAGTTGATTGCGGCTAGCCAGTACGTTGAGGATAGGTTCTCAACCCAGAACGGTGTTTTGTCGGTTACCAATGATTTCAGGGCTGTGCGTGGGCGATTGAATATTGAGCTCACTGATTACGGACGCTCCGTTGGCCTGACGACCTCTGCCATTTCTGAGCAGGTGTTTCAAGCTATCGGCGGCGCAGAGATACAGGAGTTCCAGCGGAACCAGCAAGAAGTTAAGGTGAGGGTGCGTTACCCAGAGGCGCAGCGAAGCTCTGCTGCAGCCTTGCAAACGCTCTATGTTCGCACTCCGGCTGGTGATCCTATCTTGCTGTCCTCCGTTGCAAACTTGCATTCTGACCTGACTGTAGATGAGATCTATCGCAGTTCACGCAAACGGGTGGCGACGCTAGATGCGCAGATCAATAAAGACGAGATAGCTGCTGATGCATTGGTTACCTATTTCAATCAGAAAATCTTGCCAGAACTACAGGCAATGTATCCCGGTGTTGCCGTTGATTTTGGGGGAGAGGTTGAACAACAACGGGAAGCAATTGGTGGTTTGATGACCGCCTTTGGAATTACGATCATCGCGATCTATGTTCTGCTTGCGGTGCCGCTCAAGTCTTATACCCAGCCGATTGTGGTCATGATCGCTATTCCGTTTGGTATTACGGGAGCGATTATCGGGCACTGGATTGTTGGTATCCCTGTTTCCATCCTCAGCATCAACGGGATACTTGCTCTCAGCGGTATTGTGGTGAACGACAGTCTGCTTCTGGTTTCTGCCTTTAATGACAACAGGGCTGTCGGTATGCCAATGCGTCAGGCTCTTGTTGCAGCAGGAACTCAGCGCATGCGTGCCGTGATCCTAACCTCGACGACCACGTTTGCCGGGCTGGCACCAATGATCTTCGAAACTGCTGAACAGGCTCAGTTCCTCATTCCTGCAGCGGTGTCCTTGGGCTTTGGGATTCTATTCGCAACCTTGATCACCTTGTTCCTGATCCCAACGTTCATGATGATCCTGGCTGATGTCGGGAGATTGAAAGCGGGGTTGATGAGGCTGTTCTCTCCAAGGCCAGAAGCTCTGAAAACACCTGAAGTTTCGGTTGTAGGTGAGTGAATGCAGGAAGCCTGAGGTTGATCTCAGTTAAGAATACTAGTGCAAGCAAACGGTGTAAGCTGTTTGCTTGCTTTTTTGCATGGCATCACTAGAACTAAGAAACTTGAGTGCAATAATCATAATAATGTTGTGCTATTAGGTGATAAAGATATTTGATCAGTTTGGCTGCAGAAGTTGCCGCACTCCTCCTTTCTGGGAAAAGAATATGCTGAAAAAAGCAATGAATGCGTTTGTGTTTGCGATCACCTACGGTGCACTTACTCTTGCCAGTGAAGCTGCTTCTGGGCAGAGCGGAGGCAATGAAAGTAAACTGGCTGAGAAGGTTCCGGTTGAGCTTTTGATGACAGATCATCCACTCGTGGATACGGTCTGGGATTTGAAAACAGGCAAGCAAATCTCTCAGGCTGAACTGTGGAAGCGTGCTGCTGACAAAGATCATATTTTGGTTGGCGAAAAACACGACAATCCGCGGCATCATGAAATTCAAGCTGAAGCTGTCAAGCAAATGGGTGGTGCTGGCCGTAACCCATTTATTGTTATGGAGATGATTGAGCCAAAGTATCTTAAGTGGTTGAAAGAGCTTAAGCCTGAAGATGTTGCAGGATTAGCCGAAAAGCTGGAATGGGAACAGCGCGGTTGGCCAGCATGGCATATGTATGAGCCGATCTTCAATGAAGCGGCAGAGTTTAGCATGCGTGTTGTGCCAGGGGCACCTGAACGGGAGCTGCTTCTTAAGGTCGGTCAAGGGAAGCAACCTTCTGAAGAAAACGCCAAGAGCCTCAGATGGAACCAGCAATATAGTGAAGAGCAGAACAACAGTCTGCTGGATGAGCTTGAGCGCTCGCATTGCGGCGTTGTTCCTCGCGAGAGCCTAGGACCAATGGTTGGGATGCAACGCATCAAAGATGCTTCGATGGCATCGTTCATGCGGACAGCAAAGAACTCTGAGCGTGGTTCCATTCTGATTGCAGGGAATGGCCATACCCGTAAGGACCGCGGTGTTCCATGGTGGCTTGATAGCAAAGATAGCACACTGAATCTTGCGGCTGTGGAGGTGGGCGCTGGCAAAGATCAACTGAGCGACTACAGCCTCGCTGATGTAAACCGGTTTGATTACGTCTGGTTCACCGGCAGAGTAGAGACGACTGATCCTTGCGAAAAGTATGCTGAACTGCTGGAAAAAATGGGTAAGAAGCATTCTCCGAAGAAATAGCATTCAGGGTTGGCTTGAGGTTTAGTGAACTGGTTGTAAGCGAGAAGCAACAAGTTATCAGCAGTGCAAGTTAACTGGAAAAAAGGCTGCAATTACAGAACTGCTACAATTTGAATTGACATGTTCTATTTATGCAACTCTAGATGGTGCTGTTTTGTCAGTTCTAATTTTGGTTATGGAATGAAGTATACACATTCGTTTGTTTTAGGTTTGGCCCTGCTTGTTGCTGGTTGCCAAACGGTGACGGTTCAGCAAGTCCAATCAAATAAAAAGCCAACTGTCGCGCATAAAAAGCTTCTTGTTGAAGCAGTAAAAGAGAATTTCTACGACCCTTACAGTATCAGAGATGCAGAGCTCTCTAACCATATGAATTTTCCGAATGGACATAGCGGGTATTGTGGTCGGCTGAACGCGAAGAATTCTGTTGGTGGTTATAGTGGGCGTCAGTATGTGCGGGTTGTGATCAGGAGTGGTTTTATCACGTTCTATCAACCTAACAGCTACTGGTGTAAAGCAAACCAAAATCAGATTAAGTGGAACAGGTTCCGGGAGTTGGAGAAACTCTAGTTCTATTGCTAAATCTCTGAGGGTGCGTGTCTGGCGCACCTTTTTTGTTTGATGAGATTTAAACACCCCCGTGTATGGGGATTAGAGACATTAATCTTGCTTTTAAGAAACTCCTTAAAGAGCCGTTGCAACTAAAAGCAATCGTATCCAGCTAGAAAGTCGTCTAGTCGAGAACAAAAAAGACACCTTGCGGTGCCTTGTCGTCTCGATCTTCGTTTGAAGAGAGATGGTAGCGAGGGAGGGACTTGAACCCCCGACACGCGGATTATGATTCCGCTGCTCTAACCAACTGAGCTACCCCGCCATCCGGTGCGCTATGTTGCGGTGTTGACCGCCGCGCTGTGAAGGGGTGTATAAGGCCACAGAGGTGTGGCGTCAAGCGTTCTTAGGTAAGTTTTGTGGAAATATGATCTCTTGTGAAAAACTCCATGAAAACCTAGGGTTAATGCCAATTTCGTAGAGCAATAACTGCCAGTTGCAGTTGTCAGGAACAAGAAAATCTCATTTTTTGCTAAGTTGGAAATTCCGGAGTGGCTTTTCTGGGATCTGTGGAGTGATGTCGTGTTGGAGTTGAGCAAGGCACAAGCTGGAGAGATCAAAATAAAACGCCCCGGTGACGGTCAGGTCAGGCGGGGCGTTTTGAATAATTCGGTCAGTTTGGCAATGCTTTAGCTTGCAGGAAAGCCTGCCGCTTCCCAGCCTTTTCCGAGTAGTGCTTTGAGGGCTGTTTCTGCGCCTTCCTGCTTTTCGGCACGCTGAATCCAACCGCCGCCGAGAACACGCGCTTCCTGGCCGTCTTTGTCGAAGAAAACGCAAGCCTGTCCTGGGGCCACGCCGAATTCGCCTGCTACTAGCTCGACAAAAATGTTTTCGCCACTCTTGCGCAGAATGGCTTCTGTTGGTGGGCGGGTAGAACGCACCTTTGCATAAACTGTGATGCCGTCTTCCGGCAGATCATCCAGCGTACCTGGGCCAATCCAGTTTACTTCGCGCAGCAGCAGGTTGTGGGTTGCTAATGCTTCTTGCGGACCGACAATCACGCGTCGCCCATCTGCATCCAAATGCACAACATAGAGAGGATCGCCTGTTGCAACACCAATACCGCGGCGCTGACCGATGGTGTAATGGATGATGCCGTTGTGTCGGCCAAGAACGCGGCCATCTACATGCACGATATCACCCGGTTCTGCCGCGTGTGGGCGAAGCTTGGCAATAACGTCTGTGTAGCGGCCTTCTGGCACAAAGCAGATGTCCTGACTGTCATGCTTGTCAGCAATTGCCAGTCCAAACTCATGTGCAAGTTCGCGGACTTCTGGTTTGGTCATGCCACCTAATGGGAAGCGTAGGAAATCTAGCTGTTCCTGCGTTGTTGCGAATAGGAAGTAGCTTTGGTCACGGTCCAGATCGACAGGACGGAACATGGCAAGCTGGTTGCCTTCCATGCCTGTGCGGACATAGTGGCCTGTGACCAGAACATCAGCGCCCAAATCCTTTGCCGTTTCCAGTAGGTCTTTGAATTTGACGGTCTGGTTACATGTTACGCATGGAATAGGTGTTTCGCCATTGATATAGCTGTCCGCGAAGCGCTCGATGACCTGCTCTTTAAAGCGGGATTCATAATCCAGAACGTAATGCGGAATGTCGAGTTTTTCTGCGACACGGCGGGCATCGTGGATGTCTTGCCCTGCACAGCAAGCGCCCTTGCGTTGGATTGCTTCGCCATGATCGTAGAGCTGTAGAGTGACGCCGACCACATCATAGCCTTCGCGTTTCATCATTCCGGCAACAACCGATGAATCAACGCCGCCTGACATGGCAACAACCACCCGTGTGTCTTCTGGGCGGCCGGGCAGGCCAAGACTGTTTAGCATTCCAATTACCTCATCCTGTAGGCGCGTTTAAGTGAGAGCCGTATCTATAACATCACGAGCAGATTTCAATCTTGGGAGACATTGAAGTCTGAAGCGCAGATTAGTTTCTTTTGCTTGCTTAGTGCTTGCTGCGCTCTGGCGATGGCTAAACGCGGGCTCTCTTTTTAAACGCTTCGCATGCGTACGCTTCGAGCGTGCTAGTTGGCGGGAATATACCTAAAACTCGACGGAAGGCCAATCTTTTTGATTGATGTTTTTACTTGCTGGGCATTTGTTGCCGAGGCGAGGGCAATAAGTGATCTTGTTGCCTGTTCTTTGAAATGTTGATTTGAGTTTATCTAGTTGAAAATGCTTGAATATTTTTGATTTTATGACTGGCCCGCTATTTGCATATCTGCGCGCAAGATGTCTTGACCATCGTTGCTGATGGTGTGTGCTGCGTAGTTTGAGGAATATATGTCGCAATCTGCTTTGCTGAGTTTAACCGGTCCTGTTCAGCCGCAAACGCCTTTAGGCCCCGTTGTAGGGCAAGGTGGTAATGCGCTGCTTGGTGAGAGTGTGCTCGGTCAAAATGCCGATACTTTCTCCGGTCTGCTCGCCAAAGCTTCTGAGGGAGATGGGGCAGCAGCGACTGCGGTGGATCTCTATTCTGGAGCTTTAACGACTGGCGGCGATCTCTCGGTTTTGAGCCCAAGTCTCATCAAGGATGAAAATGGAGAGAGTGCGGTTGCTGGTTTGGCTGGTGAACTGCCGCTTTCCACTGTTTCCCAGGTGCCAGTACCAGTGTCAGGTGTGGTTCCGGGATTGGTTGCAGTTGCGACAACTAATGATGAAGCGCTTCTTCTCAATGGCGGCGAAGGGAAAGCGAAAGCGCCTTTTGTTGCTTTGCCACAAAATGTCCAGGAGGCAGGCAGTCAGCCAGCCTTAGCGGAGAAAGCAGGCGAAGCGAAAGTTGCTCAGGCGGTCGCTAATGTTCAAAGCGCTGCTCCTGTTGCGGGTGAGGGCGAGGCCATCTCTTCCAAAACAGTAGAGAGTGCTGTTGCAAATCTTGGTGCTTTACAGCAAGCCGAGCGTGGTGGGCAGATCTTGCCGCCGGCGGATGATGGACCTGTAACAGCTCAGACGGGTGCTGTTGCTCAAGAGACAGACGTCGCTGGAACCGTACAGGAATCTAAAGGCAACGCTCGTAATGCTTCAGATACGCAGCAGCGCGTGACGTCCGAGCAGCAGGGTGCTGTTGTTAAGCAAGCTGGTTCATCTGAGCCTCAGTTAAATGCGCTGGAGCTCCCGGTTTCAGATCAAGTGGCTAAGGTTTCTCCCGAGCTGATTGCACGTTCTTCAGTGGTATCTGAGCAGTCCCAGAATTCTGCTGCTTCACCGCAAGTTCAGCCAGCGAACAATGCGGTTAAGGCAGAGCAAGTTGCAAATATAGCTGGTAATCGTGCTGTCACGACTTCAGAGAGCGGAAGCGTTGAAACAACCGTTAACTCAGTCAGTGCTCCTGTCGAAAAGACCACTGCAGCGGCTCGTGTTGCGGTTGAGGCAGATGTCCGGTCATCTCAATCTGTCGCTAGTCGTCAGGTTAGTGAACTGGCAACAGCGTCAGAGGTGAAGAGCCTCAAGGTTCAATCCGAGCCCGTGCAGGCACAATCTGCTGAGGGTAAGGGAGTTGTTCAGTCTACTCGCGGGGATGTTCTTGTTGCTGCCGTTGAGGGTGAGGCTGACGCTTCCTTAGAAAAGCCGGTGCTTGTTCGACAAACTGATCGTGCAGCTTCAAGCTTTGTAGGAAACCAGCAACGAACAGCGCAACCTGCATCTGTTGACGGTGATGGTGACATCATTTTCCCGAATGTGACTTCTAAGCCTGATGCTTCTTCAGAAAAGAATAGCCAAGTTTCGCAGGTGCAGAAGGTTGTTGAAGTTGCCTCTGCTCAAGATAATGAAGCAGGCGTTCGTTCTGCGGAACAGGTGAGCCGGACTGCTGCTGTGACCACAGCTGCGGCACCGATGGTTGGGAAAGACAAAGCCGCTGGTGGAGTTGTGCAAGCGACATCTAGCTCTGAAGCCGTCGCCGCGGTCGGTGATGCTCCAGAGACCGATGACCTTACTAGTGCTCTGACCAAGCCTGCAGATCAGACAGCATCTGCTGAAAAGAAAAATACTGCGCCTGCTGTCAGTATTCAGGTGAAGGTACCACAGGCAAATGAGCAGGTTGCTTCAACAACGGCAATCGGTTGGGGGCTTGCTGCTGGTCCGTTGGATGGATCTGAAGCTGAGCTTGATTGGGAAAGTTCTGAAGCAATCTCCAGTACTGCTACACGTTCTGACACTGCATTCCGTTCAATGGGCTCTCTGCCAACCTCTACGCTGAGGAATGTTGCGAATGCTGTGTGGCCTGAGATTGCCCGGCAGGCAAGTGGCGGCGTTGATCGTTTTGAAATCCGGCTTGATCCCAAAGAATTGGGTGGAGTCGATGTTTCTCTTGAATTTAGTAAGGATGGCCGCGTACGGGCGCATTTGATTGTTGAGAGACCTGAAACTCTTGAACTTTTGCAGCGAGATCAACGTGGGTTAGAAAAGGCTCTTCAGGAAGCTGGGATCGAAAGCGATAAGAGCTCTCTTCAGTTCTCACTTGGAGGGCGTGGCTCGCAGACTTCAGATCAGCAAGAGAACCGACAGGCCAATGTCGGGCAGCCGGATCGAGCGTCAGAAGGCACTGAGTTGCCAGACGAAAATTATCTCGCACATAACAACTTAAATAGTGCTGCCCGCGCTGGTGGACTGGATATCTCGGTTTGATGCCGCGCACGAGGATATAGACAATGACTACAATTAACGCTCTGACACCGAATGCAGACACCTCTGGCGCAAGCACCCAGAACAGCATCAATGCAAACTTCGATCTGTTTATCTCATTGCTGACCACACAGGTGCAAAACCAGGATCCGTTGGAACCTCTCGATTCGGCTGAATACACGAATCAGTTGGTTCAATACACGATGGTTGAGCAACAGGTTGCAACTACAGAGAAATTAGAGGAGCAGCTCACTCAGCTGAAAACGCAAAGTGCGAGTCAGTTTGTAAACTATATCGGTAAGGAAGTGACTGCTCAGAGTGCGTCAGCGCAGCTCAAGGATGACAAAGCATCTTGGAACCTTGATGCAGTTTCCGAAGGTAAGGCAACCATTACTGTTAAAAATAGTGAAGGTGCTGAGGTCTATCAGGAAGAGATTGATCTAAAGGAAGGTGACAACACCTTTGAATGGGATGGTGTGGCGACAAACGGCACAAAAGCTGGCGATGGCGCCTATTCCATTGATATTATTACCAAGGATGCCAACGGTGAGCCTTTCGCAGTTCAGACTGAAGTGAAAGGGAAAGTGGACGCTGTCGACTTCAGTACTGGTGACATTATTCTGCATATGGGCGATCTCAAAATTCCCGTGGGTGAGGTCACTGGAGTCAATGGAATTCTGTAGTAGTTAATATCCACTAAGATCCCCGGTTATGAATCTTACCAAAACATTGATGGGGGCTTAGCCAAATTTTAAGCGCCTTGTTCTATTCTCATCCTCAGCTTGGTCATGGTTTGTGTGAGAGTAGAATGACCGAACATATACGTTCACGAGTAAAATACGTCATCGGCCCCGATGGGAGCCCTCTGACGATAGCGGATCTTCCTCCTACCTCTACAAAGAGATGGGTTATCAGGAGAAAAGCTGAAGTGGTTGCGGCTGTGCGTGGAGGCTTGTTGTCTCTGGATGAAGCATGTAACCGGTATACTTTGACGGTTGAAGAGTTTCTGTCTTGGCAGAACTCGATTGACCGACACGGTTTAGCCGGCTTGCGCGCTACACGCGTTCAGGACTATCGCAGCAACTAGTAAGCTTCAGGCAAAAAGGGTGTAATACCCAAACAGGTTTGAGGTTCTGAAAAGGCCGGCTGTCTCAGCCGGCCTTTTTGTATGTGGAAGCCACATTTTGTACAATTTTACAGATTAACCATGATGTCTTAACTGCTTCGGCAAAATCTGCCGAACAGGCCGCACAAGATTCATTCGACTCTTCAAAAGCCTAGTCAAAGGCCTTTCCTGCGATATTCCACAATGCTTCTTTGTGGGTAGATTTCCCGTTTACCGATTATTAGGGTTTTATTAACCTTTTGTTAACTCTAAGGCGGGCAATTTTTACCTACCAGCAAATCAGGGGCAATTCACGCCGATTTCCAAGGTGTTGAGAGTATTGCTGGTACATTTTGAATGAGTGATTTGAACGTACGGGGCGGCAACTGTGAGTGGAATCCTTGACTTCTTGAAAGGACTTGGGCCCGCGCGACTGGCAGCGATGGGGGCGATGGCTGTTACGTTGATCGGCCTGTTCGGTTTCATCATTGTTCGTGCGACAGCACCGCAGATGGTGCCGCTCTTCACGGACCTTACTCTTGAAGATGCTGCAGCGATTGTTAGCCAGGTTGAATCTCAAGGTGTTTCATATGAGTTGGGTGTCAACGGACGTAGTGTTCTTGTCCCTCAGGAGAACGTTCATCGCCTGCGCATGACAATGGCGGAAGCTGGCCTGCCATCTGGCGGTGGTGTTGGTTATGAAATCTTCGACAAGACAGATACGCTTGGTGCAACCAGTTTTGTGCAGAACCTGAACCGCCTCAGAGCTCTTGAAGGGGAACTTTCCAGAACCATTCGCAGCATTGGCCGGATTTCTTCTGCGCGTGTTCATCTGGTGATCCCTGAAAAGCAGTTGTTCCAGCGTGATCGGGAACCGCCAACAGCTTCGATTGCAATTAAGGTGCAGGGTTCTTTGTCTGGTGGGCAGATCCGTGCCATTCAGCATCTTGTTGCAACAGCAGTTGAAGGACTGGAACCGTCCTACGTCTCTATCGTTGATGAGCGCGGCACTTTGCTCGCCAGCGGAACCGGCGATAAAGAAGGGCTTGCTGGCGGTTCTTCGCTGGATGAACGACGTTCGACAATGGAGGCTCGCCTGCGGCAACAGGTTGAAGAGATCCTCAATAACGTCGTTGGAACCGGTCGCGCTCGTGTCCGAGTTGCTGCAGAAATCAACTATAACCGCAAAACCGAGACACAGGAGCTTTATGACCCTGATGGGCAGGTGTTGCGTTCTTCTCAGAGTAAAGAAGAGAATGCGTCTTCCACCAATGGTGAGGAGACGGTTTCTGTCGGCAACCAGCTGCCGAATGCAGACGCAGCTGGCAGTGCAACCGGGTCCAAGGATGCCTCGAATGTTTCCGAGGAAATCCTGAACTACGAGATCTCTAAGAGTACAGTGACGGAGATCTATGAAGCAGGTGGTCTGGAACGGCTGTCCGTAGCGGTTCTGGTTGATGGTACCTATACAACCAGTGAGGATGGCACGCAGACCTATCAACCGCGCAGTAAAGATGAGCTGGAGCAAATTGCTACTCTGGTTCGAACTGCTGTTGGTTTTAACAAACATCGCGGTGACAATGTTGAAGTGGTCAACATGCGTTTTGTTGAAGCTCCTCTTCAGGACTTTGGTGATAGCGAAGGTGGGCTGTTCGACTTTACACGCGCTGACATCATGAAGTTTGCTGAGCTGGGTGTTCTGTTTGTGATCACCATTCTGCTGTTGATCTTCGCAGTCTCTCCGCTGATGAAGCGTATTCTTGCTAAAGAAGAAGAGAGAGCGGCGGCGGCAGAAGGCGGTGTTCAGATGTTGCCAGATGGCACATTGGTCGCTGAAGGTCCTGCGCAAATTGGAGGTGTTGTTGGTGAAATGGAGGAGGTTCCTTCTGAAATGCCAACAGCAGAATGGATTGAAGATGCCAAAATGCAGGCAGCTCTCCATCAAAGCTCAATTCAGCAAATAAGTGAGTTGATTGAAGATTCCCCGAGCGAAGCGGTCAATATCGTTCGCGGTTGGTTGAACGAGGCAGCGTAGGATGAGTGAGGAGATACAGCCGCAGGAATCGACAGCGCAAGCCTTATCAGTCTCATCCGGAATAGCTGAACGAGAGCTTGGAGGAGCAGAGCGCGCAGCCGTTCTGCTCTTGGCGCTTGGGCAGGAGTATGGGAAGGCCATTTGGGCTGGGTTGGATGAAATTGAAGTGCGTCAGGTTTCTAGTGCAATGGCGAGCTTGGGTCCTGTTACGCCGACCATGCTTGAAGAGCTGTTTGTTGACTTCCTGAAGCGACTTTCCACCCGTGGTGCGTTGAACGGAAACGTGGATGTTACAGAGCGCCTGCTGAACTCTTTCCTGCCAACTGATCGTGTTGCGATCATTATGGAGGAAATTCGAGGTCCTGCAGGTCGGAACATGTGGGAGAAGCTTTCCAACGTTCCTGAAAACGTTCTGGCAAACTATCTGAAGAATGAGTATCCGCAGACCATTGCAGTGGTTCTTTCCAAAATTCAGAGTGACCATGCGGCTCGGGTTCTTGCGCTGCTGAATGAAGAGCTGGCGCTGGATGTGGTGAACCGCATGTTGCGCATGGAGTCTATCCAGAAGGATATTCTGGAGAAGGTTGAGCAGACATTGCGGGTCGAGTTTATGTCGAACCTGTCTCAGACCAGCCGTCGTGATAGCCACGAGATGATGGCCGACATATTCAATAATTTCGACAGGCAGACCGAAGGCCGCTTTTTGGCAGCATTGGAAGAAGATAGCCGCGAGTCTGCAGAGCGTATCCGCAATTTGATGTTCACCTTCGAGGACTTGTTGAAACTAGATTCCGCTGCCTGTCAGACCTTGCTTCGCAATGTTGAGAAGGATCAGTTGGCCATGGCTCTCAAAGGAGCTTCTGAAACTGCTGTTGTGTTCTTTACCGCCAACATGTCATCGCGTGCAGCAAAGATGCTTCAGGAAGACATGGAAGGTATGGGACCAGTTCGATTGCACGATGTAGATGAGGCGCAAAGCTCACTTGTACTGAAGGCGAAAGATTTGGCAGCCACTGGTGAAATCAGCATTAACAAGAAGAAAGGAGAGGAAGAGTTTGTCTACTAATCGTTCCTTTTCTTCGCGATCACTGGAGGCTCGCTGATGGTTACTGTGATGCCTCAAGGTGCTGTGCGGCGACGCTTTTTGTTTGATACTAAATCGATCGATGAAGCTGAGGCCGCTGCAACAGTCGAAGACGCCCCTCCGCTGGAGCCTACTATTACAGTTGCTGAGCACAAGAAGCTTTTAAAAGCTGCTGAAGAGGCTGCGTTTGTTCGTGGTGAGATGCAGGCCCGGCAGGCCATTGCCGAGCAGCAGAAGTTGAGTGCGCAGGAAGAACTGGTGGTGTTGCGAGAGCGACTTGAAGTTGCTCTGGGTGATCTTGAAAGCCAGATCCGTGCTCAAGAGCAGAACCTGGTTTCTATGTGTTTTCTGATTGCGCGTCGTCTTTGCAGCCACCTTATTGCGCGTGAGCCGCTTGCTGAAGTTGTGGCATTGCTTGCTGAATGTTTGGCTCCTTTGCGCAAGATCCCTCAGATTTTGATTGAGGTGCCGACAGAAGATACGCATGCGCTGGAAGACATGGTTGATGGTCTGGTTCTGAACAGCAGCTTTGAGGGCAAGGTGCATGTTGTGAAGTCCGAGAGCATGTCGCGTGGCGATTGCCGGATTGAATGGCCGGATGGTGGAATTATTCGTGATCGTCGCAAGACGGTTGAGCATATTGAACAAGTCATAAAATCCCATTTCGACGCCCGTGAGCGGGCCAGTCGAGCGGCGTGATTTTAGTTTTTGCCTATGACCGTGCTGGCTATGGCCGGTGCGGGATCAGAAAGGTTGATTATGAGCAGTGATGAACAGGGAATGGTGCTGGACCAACACCAGAGTACCCAGCGCGCTGGTGGCCTGGATGAAGAAGGTGCAGGCGGCATTAAGGCAGCTGAGGATTTGGAAGCTGTTTTTGATGTTCCTGTCCAACTGGCTGCTGTGCTTGGGCATACAAAGATGAAGGTTTCCGACCTTTTGCATTTGGATACCGGGATGGTTATGGAACTCGACCGGAAAGTGGGTGAGGCCATCGACGTTTACGTGAATAACAGGCTAATCGCGCGCGGAGAAGTTGTGCTCGTGGAAGATAAGCTTGGTGTCACCATGACTGAAATTATCAAGGCGGATAAGTGATTGTCATGGGGCGTAATGGAAAGGAACTGACATGCGGCTCTTGATCGTTGGGACCCTTGGCGGTCAGCTGACGACCGCAACCAAGATCGCGATGGAGCGGGGGGCCTCTGTTACCCATGCACCTGGCGTTCCTGAGGCCATGAAAGTCTTGCGCTCTGGTCAGGGTGCGGATCTTCTGATGGTGGATGTCAATGAAGATATCGGTCAGCTGGTAGAACTGACAGAACGCGAGCGTATCCATGTGCCACTCGTTGCGTGCGGGTTGGGAACGGATGCGCGCGCGGCTGTGTCTGCCATTCGGGCTGGAGCAAAGGAATACATTCCGCTGCCTCCTGATCCGGAGCTGATTGCTGCTGTACTGGCTGCTGTTACAGAAGAGCGCGAAGATCTGATCTACCGCGACGCGGCCATGGCAAGCGTGATCAAGTTGGCGGAGCAGGTGGCTCCTTCTGATGCATCGGTTCTGATTACGGGTGAGTCCGGGTCTGGTAAGGAAGTGATTTCCCGCTTCCTGCACGCTAAGTCCAGTCGTGCTGATAAGGCGTTTATCTCCATCAACTGTGCTGCAATCCCTGAGCATCTTCTTGAATCTGAGCTTTTCGGCCACGAGAAGGGTGCTTTTACCGGAGCTGTTGCGCGCCGTGTTGGTAAGTTTGAGGAAGCCAATGGTGGCACCTTGATGCTTGACGAGATTTCCGAAATGGATGTTCGTCTGCAAGCCAAGTTGTTGCGCGCTATTCAGGAGCGGGTGATTGACCGTGTTGGCGGTAGTCGTCCGGTTCCCGTTGATATTCGCATCATTGCGACATCCAACCGTGATTTGGCTGAGGAAGTGCGCAATGGCGGCTTCCGCGAGGATTTGCTGTACCGTCTGAACGTGGTGAACCTGAAGCTGCCAGCGCTTCGGGAACGTCCTGCTGACATTCTGGAGCTGGCAAGCCACTTCATTGAAATTTATGCCAAGGCGAATGGTACCAAGGCACTGCCGGTTTCTCAGGAGGGCCGACAGCTTCTGTTGGCCAACCAATGGAAAGGAAATGTACGCGAGTTGGAAAACACCATGCACCGCGCTGTTCTTCTTTCCTCTGGTAGCGAGATTGATGCAGACGCTATTCGCATGCCGGATGGATCTCCAATTGCCATGGGGGCTGGACAGCAAACGGCTTCGCGCGCGGCCCATGCAGCTGAAGCTGTCTCGCGCGATATGGTCGGGCGTACTGTTGCTGATGTGGAGCGTGATCTCATTTTGGATACGCTGGATCATTGTCTGGGGAACCGTACGCATGCTGCAAAGATCCTTGGCATTTCGATCCGCACGCTTCGCAACAAGTTGAATCTTTACACCAAAGAAGGTGTTGAGGTTCCAGGGCCAGGCGAAGCACGCGCTGGCACTGCAGACGCATAAGAACGGATAGGGCGCGGCGATGTCTGAAGAGACAAATACAAAAGCGGCTCAAGGAGGAAGCGACAGCGCTCCTTCTGCTGCTCGCGTGCCCGGACTAGGTACAGCTGGTAGTTCAGCCTTTTTCCAAGACCTTTGGGGCGCCATAAAGCAAGGCGACCTTGGGCTTGCTGCAGGTGTGATGGTCATCCTTGTGATGCTCATTGTTCCGATGCCTGCGATGCTGCTGGATATGTTCCTCGCGATTTCGATCATCTTTTCAGTGATGATCCTGATGGTGGGGCTATTCATTCAAAAACCGCTGGAATTTTCCGCATTTCCGACTGTGTTGTTGATTGCGACCATGTTGCGACTGTCGTTGAATATGGCGTCGACGCGACTGATTTTGGCGCATGGACATGAAGGAGCCGACGCAGCCGGCAATGTGATTGCAGCGTTCGGCAGCTTTGTGATGGGCGGTAATTTCGTGATCGGGATTATCGTCTTTGCAATCCTTGTGATTGTGAATTTTATCGTTATTACAAAGGGTTCTGGGCGTATTGCTGAGGTTTCTGCCCGCTTTACGCTGGATGCAATGCCCGGTAAGCAGATGGCGATTGATGCGGATCTGGGTGCCGGTCTGATTGATGAGGAGACTGCACGGACCCGTCGTAAAGAGCTGGAATCTGAATCCACCTTCTTCGGCTCCATGGATGGTGCCTCCAAGTTTGTGCGAGGTGATGCGGTTGCCGGTCTGATGATCACGTTCATCAACGTGATTGGCGGTATTGTTATCGGTGTGATGCAGCAGAACCTGACGTTCGCTCAAGCTGCCGAAAACTATACGCTGCTGACGATTGGTGATGGTCTGGTCTCTCAGATCCCCGCGCTGATCGTTTCCACCGCTGCGGGTATTCTTGTTTCTAAAGCGGGCGTTGAGGGTGCTGCCGATAAGGCCCTTGTCCGGCAGTTTACCGGTTACCCAAAAGCGCTTGGCATGTCTGCCTTTGTGATGGTCGTGCTGTCCTTTTTGCCGGGTATGCCAATGTTGCCGTTCCTGGCATTGGCGGGTGCTGCTGGTTATCTGGCGCGCCAAGCAAGTAAGAAGCATGCTCGCGAAAAAGCGGTGGAAGTGGCTGCAAAAGTTGAAGCCGAAGTGCCGGATGAACCGCAGGAAGCGCCGATTTCCGACAGCTTGAAAATGGATGTGTTGCGGATTGAGCTTGGCTATGCGCTGCTGCCAATCATTAATGGGCGCAATAAGCAGGAAACGGATCAGGTTACCGAGCAGATAAAAGCGCTGCGTCGTCAGATTGCCTCTGATATGGGCGTGATCATGCCGTCTGTGCGCATCCTTGATAACATTCAACTTGGCGCGAATGACTACATGATCAAGGTGAAGGAAGTGGACGCAGGTGGCGGGTCCCTGTTCCCGAACCAGTTTATGGTGATGGATCCTGCTGGTGGGCAGGTTCGCCTGCCGGGGACACATACCACTGAGCCGACATTTGGTTTGCCTGCGACCTGGGTGGAAGCGCAGTATCGTGAAGAAGCCAATCTGCTTGGGTATACGGTGGTTGACCCGGCAACGGTTATTTCTACGCACCTGACGGAGACCATCAAATCTCATATCTCCGAGCTGCTCACATATGCAGATGTTCAGGTTCTGTTGAAGAAGTTGGATGAAGAGCAATCCAAGCTGGTGGAAGATATTGTTCCGACCCAGATTTCTATCTCTGGTATTCAGCGTGTGCTGCAGGCTCTGCTGGAAGAGCGCATTTCCATTCGTGATCTGGGAACAATTCTGGAAGGGATTGCGGAAGCGATTGGTTCAACGCGGAACCCGAATGCCATTGCGGAGCATGTTCGTACTCGTCTGGCACGCCAAATCTGCTCTGCCAATCAGGCGCCCGGTGGTTATCTGCCTTTGATCAGTCTGAGCCCTGTATGGGAGTCTGCATTCCTTGAAAGCATCATTGGGGATGGAGATGATCGTCAGTTGGCTATGGCACCTTCCAAGCTGCAGGAGTTCGTTGGTTTGGTTCGTGATGCTTATGATGCGGCGGCTAATCAGGGTGAAGTCCCTGTGTTGTTATGCTCAGCTCAATCACGTCCATTCGTGCGGTCCATTGTTGAGCGGTTTAGAGCGCATACGTTTGTTATGAGCCAGAACGAAGTTCACCCGCGTGCGCGCCTGAAAACAGTGGCAAGCATATAGGATCTCAAGTGTTTCGTGAGATTGGGACACTTGCGGCCTTTCTTGCTTCCAGTTACCCAGAGTGAATTGTTTCTTCCGAATTTGAGAGAGCGAGATGGCGCATATTCAACTGGATCTTGATGGATACACAGACTTACCAGACGGCAAAGTCGCGACTGTGGTGACGCATCTGGAGATGTTGGAGAAGCCCGCTCTCAAGCCGATTGAGCGGCCTGACCTTACGCTGGAACGCGCTGTAAAGATCGACTGCGCGGAATATCGAGCCCTCTTTAAACGTGTGGGCGAGCCATGGCTTTGGTTTGGTCGTTTGGTGATGAATGATACAGAGCTGGAAGCGACACTGAGCAAGCGGACAAATGAGTTCTACTGGGCTGTGAAGGACGGCAAGCCTGTTGGTATGCTTGAGCTGGATGTCGCCAAGGAAGACGAAGTCACACTGAGCTATTTCGGGCTTGTGCCAGAAGCTGTTGGCGGTGGGGCTGGTCGTTGGCTGATGAACCATGCGATCAGCAAGGCTTTTTCACGCCCTGAGGTGAAGCGCTTCTGGTTACACACATGCACAGGGGATAGCCCACAGGCACTGCAGTTTTACCTCCGCAGTGGCTTTAAGCCCTTCAAGCGGTCCATTGAGGTTGCTGATGATCCGCGTCTGAATGAGATTCTTGATCGATCCTGCGCTCCTCACATTCCTTTTTTGCCATAGGGCAGAGCAGGTTGATGGGCTGGACCTTTCGGTTCGCTTGGTAGACGCGTACATGCTTGCATTGGTTTTCTCACCTAACCTTGGGGTTGTGCGGCAGAAACCCCTCAGGGTTGGTGTTGGAAAAGTGGCCCAAAACGGGACAGTTAATGAGGTTTCATTAGAGTTTTATCTAGGATGTGTTAGTTTCCTTTTACCATGTACCTTTGATTAATCGTGGACGATGTGTGAGGGCTGCACGCAAATCGATTGGTTGTACGTAGGTTGAGGGGCGGTTGAGACGGGGTGTGTTCAACCGGATATTCGGGAGCTGCCATGTCAGAGCTACATGACAACGTTGTGCCTCATGAGAAGGTGCGGTCGCTGAGAGATAGTATTCGCAAAGTGCGCGTTGCGGAGATGGAACGGACAGACGTTGTTGTGAGCCTTCAGGAGAGCGAGAAAGCACGCCTTGAACTGCTCAGCGAAGAGCTGATTGATGTGTTCAAGGAAGTCCCTGAAGACGATGACCAGTTTGCCTTCCAGATTGTTCCCGGTACCCAGCCTCGCCTATGGATCGACATGACCAGTCATGTGTTGATGGGCCGTGACCGCCACTCCTATCGCTTTGTAAAGGAGACCCGTCTGGGACGGATGGTCTTGCTTGAGACTGCTGATATTGATGATATGGCGGACTGCATCACCGAATATATTGCCGAACGGATTATCGAGAAGGAGCGTGCGCTGGAAGCAGACTGGATGCTCAACCGTATTCGTCAGCAGGATGTTCCAACTGGTAAAGGGCTGGATCAGCTTAAGCAGGAGAATGCGCGTAAAGCTGTTACAGTCAAGCGTAATAAGGCGCGTGACTTCTTTATTCTGATTTGCGGGCTTTTATTGGGAACTGTTATCGGGGCAGCAGGGCTTGTTGCGCTGGCTCTTTATGCCAACCCATTTGCGGGTTAAGCGCCTTCTTTGAGAGAGGCACCAGAATGCCTCTCTATTTTCACGCGTAATCTTGATCTGAAAGCAGGACCCATTTCTAGCATGCAGGCTCTACGCTGCCTGCCTTAAACTGGGTATGGACAGGTCGTGCTGTGCGATGTGATGCACGCCTTCTTCTGCCGTCGTAAAACCGCGTTCTTCCATAATGCATGACCAGCCATCGCCATCTTTTTCAATGGTGAAGAGGTTGTAGCGAGCGGGTGGCTTATGGCCACTCAGGCCATTTGATGCGGATGGAACGCAAATCACCGGCACCGGACCTTCTGGTCCGTTGATTTCCATGCGGGTTGCCCGGTGGGTGTGGCCATGGAGAACCAACTCTGCGCCATGTTCTGCAATGACATTACGGAAGCGGCTGGAGCCTACAAGGCGCTTGTACCACGCTGTGGCGTTGCGCACAGGCGGATGGTGCAACATGACAACACGGAAGTCTCCACGCTCTTTTGCGCGTCGCAACTGGTCTGCCAGCTCGCGCAGCTGATTGCTGCTGATGTGGCCGGTTGCCATGAAAGGGCCGGTGGCTTTGGCAGTGGAGAGGCCTATAATCGTGACGTTGCCTCGTCTGCGTGCAAACGGGAAGTGCGGATCAGATCCCAGAGGTGGTGTCAGCCCCAAGCCCGGATCGCTTTGCATATATGGGCGCCAAGCGCCATAGGCTTGCTTTAAAGCGCCAGGGACATAGGCATCATGATTGCCTGGTGTCAGGGATAAAGTCTCGGGAGAGCCAACGGTTGCGAGCCAGTCTTTGGCTCCAGCAACCTCTTTGGGCAGTGCGATATTGACCAAGTCTCCGCAAAGCGCGATATGATCGGGCTGTTGCGCGTGGATATCGCGGATCAGCGCATCAAGATAAGAGTTGGTCATTGCATGGGCGCGGTTGCGCCGCCAATTTATGTAGCCAAGAATACGCTTCGAGACCAACTGGACTGGCTGAACGTCCGGCAATGGACCCAGATGTGGGTCAGATATGTGTACAAGCTTAAACATAGCCTGCGCATCATCGCTGCATTGCGCCTGAGGTCAAGGAGTTTTCCTTAATTCTGGGAATTACCCTCAAGCGCCTTTAACAGATCGGCAACGCTACCTTCCAATTTGCCTTAAAGGCAAGAAGATGGACGCAAAACAGCAGTGTCGTGGGTGTTTGCAGAATTAACTGCTGGTGCCCAATGGAAGCGTTTTGTACGACGGAAACGAGCGAGAACTTTAGTAAGCATGACGTGTTACTCCTGCGATCTGGGAAACGCGGATTGGGTGTCTATTATAAGTAGGTGATGGGGCCGCCCTGATTAATTTTTGGGCGTATGCTTATTCTTTGATCTCTTTCTACGCCTATCCTGTGGGTTGTGTAGTGTTAGTTTTGCAAGGGTGGTATGCACTTTTTGCATGAATGATATTTCAGAATATAGTGCTGTTATATCAGTGTTTTATATTGATTGTGAGGCCAGACGTGGCAAGCTTTAAGACGCGAATTATCAATATACTGGTGCAATCGATGGCTCTTTTGAGTCGTGGAATGACGATGGGTGCGCGCGTCGCGGCATTTGATGCTGAAAACCGAGTCCTTCTCGTACGTCATCAATATCTGCCGGGCTGGTATTTTCCTGGTGGAGGTGTCGATTCTGGGGAGACGATGGCGGAGGCAGCTCGCAGGGAACTGGCGGAAGAAACAGGATATGGATGTGGACCAGATGTGAGGTTGCTTTCTATGCATCTTAACCGTGGTGGAACAGGTCGGGACCATGTCGGCTTCTTCAAGGTGAACCTGACTGAGCAAGATCCAAACTGGAAAAGACCGGCTCTGGAAATCTCAGATCTACAGCTGTTTGCGTTGGATGCTTTGCCTGATGATGTGAGCCCGGCGACGCTGCGTCGTCTGCAGGAAATCGCGGGGGAAGCTGAGCCTGATCCCTATTGGTAGTTGTTTTTCAAGGACCTACATGAAAGTGGCCTACAACTAACGAATACGCATCTGCACTTAGTTTTGTGCTTTACGACAGAAAATTTGCGTGTTAGTTAGTCAGATGAAATTATATTTCGTGTGCGCTGGCATGCGATGAACCGAGAAATTGGGGTACGGGCCTTATGGCTATCTGCTGGGAACAGCGACGACGAATGAACGCGCGGGACTTGCTCTCGCGTGGCGCATCGTGCCGTCCTTCTCTCAGTGTGCTCTCAACATCGGTCTAACTGCCCGAGCCACACGGATCGACGGTCTTCCTCCTTCGATTTGTGGTATGTGACATGATAGTTTCAAAATGGCTGGTGCGGCAGGAAACCCCAGCAGATTTCTCCGAGATTGAGCAGATGCAAGCAGAGGCGTTTGGCCCTGCGCGATTTGAGCGGACGGCGTTCAAGATCCGTGAAGGCGTTCAACAAGCTTCTCAGTTATGTTTTGTTGGAGAGCTGAACGGCGAGATTGCCGGGTCTGTGAAACTCACTCCCATCATGATTGGCAATAGTCAGAGCATGTTGCTGGGGCCGTTGACCGTGAAAGCTGCCTATAAAGGGCAAGGGCTGGGTCGTCTTCTGCTGACGACAGTTGCGGCTGAGGCCAAAGCGCAGGACGTTCAATCCATCCTGCTGGTTGGTGATCATCCTTATTATGGGCCTCACGGTTATGAGCAGGTGCCTCATGGCCAGATCACTTTGCCGGGACCTGTTGATCCGGACCGGTTGCTTGTTTTGAAGTTGCAAGGTGGGCAGATGCCGACTGGCACTGTGGTTGGTGGCTATGTGAAGCCTGCGTTGGTCGCCACAAAGCAGAGCGATAGCCAGCTGGTTGACGTAATGCAGGGCTCGCTGGCAATGGCGACATGAAAGGCTGAGCAGGAGAATTAGATCATCCTGTAGATTACTTTTCCGTCTAAGATGCTTTTCTATCGTCCTTCGCGGTACCAGGTGAAGGACAACAGCCCTAACAGCAAGGCGAGGCCGAGGAAGCCGATGAGAAGCGGATAGCGGTCTATGCCATTCAAGATGCTGGCATCTGTTCGTTTGATGCCGATCCAGCCATTCCCATGATATTGAGCGGATGAACGTTGTGCGATGACATTGGGTAGCGATAGGGATGCACCGTCGTCGTCGCCGATCCGCAAAGCTGTCCCGCCTGTCTGTTCAGTGATGCCGGACAGTTTGTCTGCGGTGGAGACCACCTCGAGAAACTCTTTCGGATTTGGCGGGCCGACGTTGATCAGTGCGGTGTGCGCACCATCAGTTGCTGAATAGAGGCCGAGTTCATCTGCTTTGACGGATGCGGTCCAGTGTCCTGACGTATCCTTTATCAGTTCCAGCTGTTCTGTTTTGCCAGAGGGAGTTGTGAGGGTGACCGGATCAACCAGATTTGCAAGGGTTTGTCGTTCTGTTAGCAGATTTGAACCGCGCAAAGACAAGCGAAGGGCTTCTTCTTCAAGATCGGGTTCTTTCATGAGCCAATGCGCTAGCCTACGCAGAAGAGGGACGTGTGGGCCTCCACCTTCATATCCTCTTGCCCAGAGCCAGACATGATCAGAGAGCAGGGCGGCAACGCGGCCTTTGCCGACGCGGCTGAGGACGAGCAGAGGCTTGTCGCCCAGCGCAGTCATGATGGGCTGACCTTCTTGCACATTTGCGCCGACGAGGCGGAACCATTTGCTCCACTGTGGCGGGCTTTCGCCTGCTCCAGGTAAGTCGCGTGTTACGGGATGGCGGAGGCCGAGCTCTGAGACATTGGCAAAGAAGGGTTCTTCAAAGACCTCACCAGTTGGAGATGCTGGAAGCACACGGCCCAGCGGTGTTCGGAAGATGCTGTTGGCTTCTGCATAGTCAGGGCCACCTGCAATGAGGACTGCACCGCCGTCACTGACGTATCGTGCGATGTTGTCGAAGTAGAGCAGGGGCAGGACACCGCGGCGTTCGTAGCGGTCGAAGATGATGAGGTCGAACTCGTCGATTTTGACAGAGAACAGCTCACGGGTTGGAAAAGCGATCAGAGACAGCTGGTTGATTGGGGTTCCGTCCTGCTTTTCCGGTGGGCGCAGAATAGTGAAGTGGACGAGGTCCACGGAGGCATCTGATTTGAGCAAGTTGCGCCATGTGCGCTCGCCTGCATGAGGAGAGCCGGAAACCAGCAGGACGCGAAGATTTTCGCGGACGCCATCAATGGTGACGAGTGCGCGGTTGTTCAGCGGTGTCAGCTCGCCATCGAGTGCTTCCACCTCAAACTCATAGATATTCTGGCCACCGTGTTCGATCTCAACAGCGATCTCAGCTGGATAGCCTGAAGCGATAAACTGTTTGGACAGGATATCGCCATTGCGGCGCACTATGATTTCAGCGCGATTGCCGAACGGCTGCGGGGTTCCTTCCTCAATCAACTCCAGCTGGACAACCTGTGTTGAGCCGACCAGACCAAAGCGTGGGGCTTTGGCGACTTTCAAGCGGCGGTCAAACTCGCCTTCACGGCCTGTGATGAGTGCATGGACCGGAGCGGAGAAGCCGAGTTTTTCAGCTGTGACTGGCACATCGTGTATCTGACCATCGGTGATCACGATGGCTCCAGCTATTCTTTCTGGTGGGACGTCTGCCAGCTCATTGGAAATTGCGGTGAAGGCGCGGGTGCCATCGCCGCTTTCCATGGAAGTATCATTGAGGGAAACCTGGCGCAAATCAATGCCATCGAGGGCTTTAAGCTGATTGACGATACCCTCTCGGGCAGCCTCGGTCAGCTCTGCACGGTTTTCCAGTTGCTGGCTTTGACTGTTGTCGGAGACGACGACGACAGTACTGGGCAGATACTCCCGATCCTCTCGTAAGACTGCTGGGTTGAGCAGGGCCAGAACCAGCAAAGCCAAGGCGGCGGAACGGACCAGAGCACCGCGCATACCGACGAAGAGGAGGTAGGCACAGACCAGAGCTATGATCACTCCAAGCGCGATAATTGCCGGAAGGGGCAAAAGCGGGTCGATGGAAAGAGACCATGTCATGTGTGTAGCTGTGCTCCGCGTCTTGTTTACTGGCTTACTATTGGCCGATACGTTCCAGCAGGGCAGGGATGTGAACCTGATCTGCCTTGTAGTTGCCTGTCATGGTGTACATGAGGATGTTGATGCCTACACGCGCCGCCATCTCACGCTGATTTCCGTCTGCGGGAATGGTTGGATAGAGATAGTTCCCTTCCGTATCGATGGCCCATGCTGCGGCGAAGTCATTGCCACTGATCATGATGGGCGAAACGCCATCGCCTGCACGCACGGGGCGGCTGCCGTCAGAGGTGGTTGCGCTGGCCTGTACCCACATGGGGCTTTGTTTGTAGCGGCCCGGGAAGTTATCCAGAATGTAGAAGGTTTTGGTCAGTACATGATCTTGCGGAACAGGTTCCAGACTAGGGATGTCCAATCCGCGTAAGAGCTGCTGAAGCTTCAGCTTGTTTGGTGAGTTTGAGCCGGTTCCAAATGCATCTCTGGTATCAAACAGGATTGTGCCGCCATTACGCATGTAAGCGCTGATCCGTGATATGGCTTCTGGGCTTGGCATCTGCATGCCTGCATCAATGGGCCAATAGATGATTGGGAAGAAGGCCAGCTCGTGGTTTTGCAGGTCCAGACCAATTGGAGCTTCAGGTTCTAATGCAGTTCTGTCTGTGAGCAATCTGGTGAGTCCGAACAGTCCGGAACGGCTGATTTCGTCCACCTCTGGCACGCCTGTTAGCACATAAGCAAGGCGTGTATCTAATGAGGCGTCAAGGGCGAACTGTTCTGCGTTGTCTTGTGCCCGTGATTTATCCGCGCCTGTCAAGCTCAGGCTGGAGGTGATGAGCAGCAGAATGGCAGCGTGCGTGAACTGGCGGCGGCGCAGTTTGCCGGAGAGCCAGAGAAGCGCGAGGGTGTCCAGCAAGGCAAGCAGGATTGCGATGGAGAAGAACCAACCACGAAGGTCCAGCGGTTTTTCTGAGGGGTAGTCGAGTATCTTTGCCATGGACAGAGGCTTCAGATCGAGTGGGATCAGGTTGTCCTCATCTTCCATGAGGTTGAGTGCGCGGGCTGCATCGTCGGTGCCGTAGAGACCCGGGGGGGTGTTGCGGCCCGGGTGAGTGGTTGCAAAATCGCGCTCCAGAATAGGTTTATGATTGGCAGAGGGCGGCGTGAGTTTGCCATAGCCATCCAGCATTTTAAGCAGAGGCAGGGCAGATGCAGATGTTGTTCCCTCTTCGTCATCCGGATTGAAAACCGCGGTTGATGAGATGCTTGTGATAGCCCTCAGCATATCCACAAATCCACCGGAAAGAGGCAGGTTGGACCACTTGGTATCAGGTGTCACATGGAATAGGACAATGGTTCCGTTGCCATGTTTCTTAGCTGTGACGAGAGGTGTTCCGTCTTCCAGAGAAGCCCATGTTCTTTCAGGTAGGTCAGCAGTCGGCTCTGCAAGCACCTGGCGATTGACTGTGACGTCTTTGGGCAAGCTGATTGAGCGGAACGGGCTGTTTTCAGAAAAGGATTTGAGTGCCTGTGGCTCTTTCCAAGAGAGAGACCCACCCAGTTTACGGTCACCCAGTCGGAGGGCAACCGGGATGAGCGAATCTTGCTTCTCCGGGAGTTGCGGGCCAGCGAAGCGTATCAGTGTGCCGCCTTTGGAGACCCAGCTGGCAATGTCTGCCTCTGTGGTTTTGGGCAGGGTGCCGACTTCGGCAAGGACCAGAACGGAGATGCCTTTGTCAAAGTAGTCGGAAATGGCCGTGGTGATGTCTGTACTTTTTGCTGGTGGAAGGTCTGCGAAAGGGGCCAGCGCGCGTTCCAGATAATAAAGTGGTGAGAGTAAAGGCTGAGAGCGGTCGGCAAAACCGCCGGCGAAAAGGCCAACCTTACGGCGCCGCCATTGTTCATCTACGAGTACAGTGCTGCCAGCGCTGGCCTTGCCTAAAATGGAGAGCTTAGTGATGTCGTTGCGTAGCTCTGATGGCAGTTCCAATGAAATTTCGGCGGCGCTTTGACCAGCTTTCATTTCGATGGTTTGTTCTGCAATAGCCCGTTGCTTGCGATCAAAGGCTCGGACCGTCAGTGTCTCAGCCAGTGGTGCAGGATGGCGGAGGACTGTGGTGGTCATGGCGCCAGCGGTGTTTTGTAACTGTTTGAGCGCGTAGACCGGGGTGTCGGAGCGATAAATGAGGAATGAGCTTTCGCGCACGTCTGAGGCTCTGGCAATGCTGGCCAATCCCCGTGCAAAGCTTGTGGTGGATGGTTCTTCTAAGGGAGAGGAGAACCACAAAATTGCACCGGGAGCGTTCTGTTCTGCTTGCTTTTGCAGGGCTGGAATGAGCTCTGACCGGGCAGCTTGCCAGCCTTGAGGCGTTAGGGCGCGAAGTTGGTCGGCAACCTCCTGCGCACTGGAAAGGCGCATGGGCTGAGCTGGGCCATCTGCGGTGGTGACCAGCATGACGGTTCTGTTGTTCTGCGCTGCGCCGTCAACCATCAGCTCTGCCATGCGGATTTGGCGATCCCAATCTGCTGAGGCATCCCAGCCATTGTCGACAATGAGCCAGAGTGGGCCTGTTTTAGGCTCTGCAATATCCAGCGGTTTCCAGACAGGGCCAGCCATGGCGATGATCAAGACTGCTGCCAGCATGAGGCGCAGCAGGATCAACCACCACGGGGTGTGCTGCGGGGTTTCCTCTTTATTGCGAAGAGAAAGTAAGAGACGCAGAGGCGGGAATTTGACGTGTGCTGGCTGTGGAGGCGTGGTGCGGAGCAGCCACCAGAGAACGGGAAGAGCGGCAAGAGCGGTGAGAACCCACGGTGCTGCAAACCCGATTGGGAGAAGAGAGCCCATCATTGATGATCTCCTCTCATTTTGTGTTGTGGTGCGTCTGCCAGACGAGAATGAAGCAACATTAACGGCTCGACCGCTGGGCGGTCTGTGTGGTGCAACGTATAGCTCCAGCCGAATTTACGGGCGAGAGAGTTGATCTGGTCTTTATGCGCAGCGAGGCGATGCAAGTATTCTTGTTGCCAAGTTTGCGCGCGACCTGCCTTAAGTTGCTCTCCATTCTCTGGGTCTTCGAACTGGGTAGGGCCAGTGAAGGGAAAGGTTTCTTCAATCGGGTCCAGCAGTTGAATGAGATGACCCTTGGCGCCTGTGCCGGCGATGTTGGACATCCACTCTTCCAGCTTTTCCGGCGGGTCGAGCAGGTCAGAGAAGAGCACAATCTCTGAGAAGCGGCGGATTCCTTCAGGGTTGGGTAGTGTTGCCTCTGGGTTTTCGTGGGCCAGAGTTTCGGCGATGGTTTGCACCCCATTTCTGCTGGCAAGTGGTCTTGTCAGACCAGCCAGACCGACACGTTCCCCTGCTTCATTCAGAGCATAGGTTAGCGCCAGCATGAGCAGCAAAGCGCGGTCGCGTTTGGAGGCGGTGGCTTGTCTGCTCTGGAAACGCATGGAGGCGGAGAGGTCTGCCCAGACCCAGATGGTTTGGGCTGCTTCCCATTCGCGCTCACGCACATACAAGTTGTCGTCGCGAGCAGAGCGGCGCCAGTCAACTTGCTGGGCGGCTTCACCAGAGAGGAAAGGGCGGAATTGCCAGAAGGTTTCGCCGGGGCCTGCGCGACGGCGTCCATGCCAGCCTGCGGTGACATTGGCTGCAATGCGCCTCGCCTCAACCAGCAGCGCTGGCAGGGTATCAGCAAGGGATTGCGCTTCGCCCGTTAAGCCGAAGATGTTTTCCTGTCTGTCTTGAGGAGCGGTCCTCGAAGATAACATATGCGATCCTGTCGGCTTGTTGTTAGGCGATGCGTTCTTTTATGTCTTTGAGCAGTTGTGGAATGGTCTTTCCGTCGGCTCTGGCGGCAAAGGTGAGCGCCATGCGGTGTTGCAGCACAGGTTCTGCCAGTGCCATGACATCATCAACGCTTGGAGACAGGCGCCCGTCCGCTAATGCGCGAGCGCGAACAGTCAACATGAGTGCCTGACTGGCGCGCGGACCGGGACCCCATGCGATATAGGGCGTGAGGTCTTCAAAGCCATCGGCTTCGCCGGGGCGGGCTGCTCTGACCAGTTTCAAGATGGCGTCCATAACGGTTTCACCCACCGGAATGTGACGCACGAGTTGTTGCATCTCGCGCAGCTCTTCAAGTTGCAGCACCTGTTTGGATTTGGCTTCCGTTGCACCTGTGGTTTCGAGCAGAATACGGCGCTCTGCATCCATGTCCGGATAATGGACATCAATCTGCATGAGGAAACGGTCGAGCTGGGCTTCCGGCAGAGGGTAGGTGCCTTCCTGTTCAAGCGGGTTCTGAGTGGCCAGTACGTGGAAGGGGGCAGGCAGGTCGTGGTGATGGCCTGCGATTGTAACATGGTATTCCTGCATGGATTGCAGGAGAGCGGATTGTGTTCGCGGGCTGGCGCGGTTGATCTCGTCTGCCATCAACAGCTGGGCGAAGACCGGGCCGGGAATGAAGCGGAAGGAACGCTTGCCGTCCGGGGCTTCCTCCATCACTTCTGAACCCAGAATATCAGAGGGCATCAGGTCTGGTGTGAACTGGATACGGCTGGAATCGAGGCCGAGCACTGTTCCCAGAGTTTCCACCAGTTTGGTTTTTGCAAGACCGGGAACGCCGACCAGCAGGCCGTGCCCGCCGGAGAGAATCGTCACCAATGTGCGTTCGACAACGCTTTCCTGACCAAATATGGAACGGGCGATTTCCTCTTTTGCCTGTCGGATTTTCTCACAAGCCGCCTCTGTACGTGCGACTATATCCTCTGGTTTGGGGGGCATGCCTGTCATATTGGTGTTCATCGCTGCTCTCTTTTCGTCGCGCGTTGCAACCCTGCCTAGCTCACCTTTGCATCATACTCGGTTTTAAAAAAGGCGATCCCTAGCAAATTTATAGGCCTGTACTTTTCAGCAATAGGCTGACTATGCAGGCAGAAGTGCAATGCAAGGCGCGAAAGCCAGTTTCAAAATGTTTTGATATGATCGGGGTCAGAGCATCCCTGGGTTATAGTTTGGTTGGCTCTACCCTAACGGCATTTCTGTGAACAGATAGTGAGTCTGAGGGCTGAGAATCTGTTAGCCCCTGAGAATTGAGAGCATTGCGTGCTGAGTTGAGGGCGCCAATGACGTTTCTATCTTGCAGCCTTGGTGCTTATCGCAAAGGTATAACTTGGCGCGGGCTTTGGGGGAGGGTAGCGTTAGAGCTTGCGTGACACCATATTACCCCAATAGTGGTGTGTTCCGATGTATTGGTAGAATGACCGTGGTGAGCGAACTTAAAGAAAAGAGCATTCCGGAAATCAAAGAGATGCCCAAAGGGCTTCAGGCTTTGATTTCGCGTGCAGGACAGTCCAAGAGCCTGCCTCCCATCCATCTTTGGAATCCGGAGTTCTGTGGTGATCTGGATATGCAGATCAAACGGGATGGATCCTGGTATTACATGGGCACGCCCATTCTGCGTGAGGCTCTGGTGCATCTGTTTTCGACTGTGTTGAAGCAGGAAGAAGATGGGAAGTACTATCTTGTAACGCCAGTTGAGAAGATTGGTCTAACTGTTGAAGATGCCCCGTTTGTAGGCGTGGAGATGGATATTCACCAGCAGGATGGCGAGCAGGTGATTACCATCCGGACCAATTGCGGTGACGTTGTTGAAGCAGGGCCCGATAACCCGATCCGGTTTGTGCAGAGGCAAGAAGATGGTGGGCTGAAGCCTTACATCCTTGTGCGTGATCGGCTGGAAGCATTGTTTGCGCGGACACTGGTTCATGAACTCGCACCGCATTTGCAAGAGCGTGAAGGCGAAGGCGGACGGGTTGTTGGCATTGAAAGCCATGGTGCATTCTTTGTGGTGGATACGGTCCAGAACCTTGGATTTTAGGAAGAGACATTAGGACGGCGTATTATCTTGTCTGAGTTTACAGCAGAGAATTTCAGGTCTCGGGTGATGGATCGGCTGACCGACCAAGCCTATGAACCTGCAGGAGATCATATCCTTAATCCGGATCTTCCTGATTATGGTGAGGATCTGGAGCAGGTGCGGGATGCTGCTGTTCTGATCGGTATTGTTGACCGGGGGACAGAGGCGTCCATTCTTTTAACCCAGCGTACCGCGCACTTGCGTTCTCATGCAGGGCAGATTGCGTTTCCTGGTGGCAAAATTGATGAGGATGATGACGGGCCTGTGGGTGCAGCCTTGCGAGAGGCGCATGAAGAAGTTGGCTTGGAATCTGACTTAGTAGAGATTTTGGGTGATCTTGGCGATTACTACACGGGCTCCGGGTATCGGGTCGTGCCGGTTCTTGCAACAGTCAAACCTCCGTTGATCCTCTCTCCCAATCCGGCAGAGGTGGATGAAGTATTTGAAGTGCCTTTGTCTTTTCTGATGAACCCTGAGAACCACCAGAAAAAAAGCGGAGAATTCAGAGGCAAAACGCGTTACTATTATGCCATGCCGTTTGAGCAGCGTTACATATGGGGTGTCACCGCTGGCATCCTGCGCGTGCTTTACAATAGGGTTTATGCCTGATGATACGAATGCTCCTGACACATGGGTTGTTGTTCTTTGTTCCTTTTATCGCCTACGCGGTGTGGGTGATGGTGGTACGCAAGGCAAAGAAAGACAAGCGATTTCGCGATGGCCCGATGTTGTGGTTGAGCATTACCGGAATAGCTCTTGTCATCGCCAGCCTGGTACTGCTTGCAGAAAACAGCCGCGCACCTCTTGGCTCGCAATACAGACCAGCGCAGGTGGTGGATGGTGAGTTTGTTCCAGGTGGATACGAGACACCTCAGAAATGACCAGATTACAACAGAGCGGCTGGCTGGACAGTGCTGCTGTTCAGCGGGCTTTTGACGTTCTGGAACAAGACGGTGATGTTGCGCGTGCAGTTGGTGGGACTGTGCGCAATTCCCTACTTGGTGAAGTGGTGGATGATGTTGATATCGCCTGCACTGCCTTGCCGGATGTGGTGCTTGCCAGAGCGGAAGCTGCTGGTGTCAAAGCCATCCCAACTGGTGTTGACCATGGAACGGTGACGCTGGTTATTGATCGCCAGCCGATTGAAGTGACCTGCCTGCGTGAGGATATTGAAACGCACGGACGCCATGCAACAGTTAAGTTTGGGCGGGATTGGACGAAAGACGCGCAGCGCCGTGATTTCACAATGAATGCGCTTTATGTTGACCGTCATGGTGAACTGTTTGATCCGCTGGGCGGTCTGGACGACTGCCTCAACCGGCATCTGCGCTTTATTGGAGATGCGCGTGCGCGTATTCGTGAGGATTATCTGCGCATCCTACGGTTCTTCCGGTTCTTCGCGACTTATGGGCAAGGGGAGATCAATGCGGATGGGTATGCTGCCTGTGTTGAACTGAAAGACGGTCTTTCTCACCTTTCCAAGGAGCGTATCACTAAGGAAGTGCTGAGAACGTTGTCTGCACCGCGTGCTCTCGGTTCTTTGCTTCTGATGGAGCAGGGCGGAATCTTGCAACTCATTTTGGGTGGAGAGGCTAAGAGCTCTCGCCTGGCGCGTCTTTTGGACCTTGAGGATTTGCCTGAGACAGCTCTCCAGCCAGTGTTGCGGCTTGGTGGTGTTGCGGGGCCGAAGGTTGCTGAGCTTCTGCGCCTTTCTAATGCGCAGAAGAAGCAGATTGAGGTTGCTGCTGATATTGCAGAAGCCTTGCGTTTACACGGGCAGAGCAAGCAGCAGTTGAAAGCGTTGTTGGTTGCTCACGGTACAGATGCTGTTGTTGATGGTGTTTTGACTGCCTGGATGAGCGACATCGTGCAGAGTGAGGCGGAGCTGAAAGAGCTGTTGGCCTTTGCGCAGAACTGGGTGATACCGAATTTTCCGCTGACTGGTAAAATGATGCTTGCTGGCGGTATTCCAGCCGGACCTGATATGGGCAAGGCGATGCGGCTGGCACAGCAGATCTGGGCTGATGCGGATTATCAGCAATCTGCTGAGAGTTTACTGGAGCAGGTGAAAGTGCTGCTGGCTGATGAGGTGAAGTGATCATGAGTGTCAAGCTGCGTGGTCATCACTTGCTATGCGTGCTTACATTCATTGGGCACGGCTATTCTCCTGCGTTTTCCAAGAACTACGAGGCTGTGGTGAAGCGCCTGAATGCGGGAGAGGCTGCCCTACTGGTTGAGGGACCAGATGAGATTTGTGCGGTTCTGATTAGTGAAGAAGAGCAGCCACATTGCTTTAATTGCAGTTTGGTGGAGCGTGATAAAGCGGCTGTGACGTTGATCTCTCGTCTGCTTGGGACTGAGCTGTGTGTTGGTGATGAGATTTTCCTGAACTCGCATTTGGTCACCAAAATGCGGAAAGCATATGCTGAGGGTGTTTTTAAGACAGCCTGCCAAAACTGCGAGTGGGTGGAGTTTTGTGATGAAATCTCCTCATCTGGCTTTGAAAAAGTCCATCTTCGCAATCCAATGAAACTTTGAAGTCGTTTGCCTTTGTTTTGAGGGGCTTAAGCTGCTTCAGCATTTTTCATTGGCGCGTATTCTTGTCCGAAAACCGGCTTCCACTTTTCGGGGATGCACTTTGGTCTTCAAATTTTAACAGAATGCCCCCATATGGAGAGCAACATGAGTTTAAGGGCAGGTTTAGGGGTTACATGCTTGCATTGAATAAGTTTCCAAAGTTTCTCACACTCTTGGTGTTTTCGATCGGTCTGATCTTTGTGACGGCTGACTTTGCAGAGGCAAAGCGTGGGTTCAGTTTCGGTAGCCGCGGTTCACGCAGTTACTCAGCTCCAAAAGCGACCAAGACCGCACCAAAGACAGCTCCGGTTCAGCGGACCATGACACCTAACAACGGCACCAACACAGGTGCGCAGCAGCAAAATGCGGCT
This sequence comes from Pseudovibrio sp. Ad26, assembly GCF_001623285.1. Classification (NCBI taxonomy): domain Bacteria; kingdom Pseudomonadati; phylum Pseudomonadota; class Alphaproteobacteria; order Hyphomicrobiales; family Stappiaceae; genus Pseudovibrio; species Pseudovibrio sp. Ad26. The sequence goes on along the minus strand of NZ_LMCE01000146.1, from coordinate 316,909 downwards.
GCAGCCTCCAAGGCAGCTGCTGGTCAGCGTCGTGGTCTGTTTGGCGGTGGTTTCCTTGGCTCCATGCTGGGCGGTCTGGCGCTAGGCGGATTGCTGGGCATGTTGTTCGGTTCAGGGTTCGGCGGTATGGCCGGGTTATTCGGCATGATCATGCAGGTGTTGCTGATCGGCGGTGGTATCATGTTGTTGATGCGGTTCTTGCGGGGACGCCAACAGCCACAGGCCGCTGGTGCTGCCCATGGATACCAGCAGGAGCCACAGCAGAACCAGTCGTTCAGCTTTAATGATGCGGGCGCGCAGGATGCGCCGCGTCGTTCAGGATCTTCTGGCATTCCGAACACCGGTTTTGGTGGTGGTCAGGCGCCTCAGTTTGAAGAAAAGCCTGTCTTTTCTACCGAAGCGGATGATGAAATCGGACTGACTGCGGATGACTTTGATGCCTTTGAAGCGCTGCTGACAACCGTCTGGACTGCTTATGGCTCTGAGGATTACGGTAAGATCCGCGAAATCGCGACGCCTGAAATCATGGGTTACTTTGCTGAGGAACTGGGCAAGGCTGCGTCCAACGGTCTTGTCAATGAAGTGCGCGGCATCAAGCTGCTTCAGGGTGATCTGAGTGAAGCATGGCGTGAAGGCGACAAGGACTATGCGTCTGTCGCAATGCGCTATGAGGCCATTGATGTGATGCGTGAGCGGGCCAACAACAAAGTGGTTGAAGGCAATCCGGATGTACCGGAAGAGCGGACAGAGATCTGGTCGTTTGTTCGTGATGCCGGTGAGAACTGGAAGCTCTCAGCTATTCAACAAGCTGATTAATCAGAGCAGATAACAAAAATTGGAAAGGGGCCTCATGGGCCCCTTTCTCTTTAATGGTTCGATGGGTCTTGTGCTGCTAAAACAGTTCGCGTTTTAACTGAAACGCCTGATCTGCTTTAGCTTTTGCGTATCACCGGTGTTCAATTTTCGAAGACATGCTTTAGGTTGCGACAGAAAGCTTTACATCGATGTTGTTGCGGGTTGCGTTGGAATATGGGCAGACCTCATGCGCCGCAGCGACGAGCTCTTCTGCCTTGGCTTTGTCCATGCCTGGTACGGTAACAGCGAGAGCAATTTCCAGACCGAAACCACCTTCTGAACGTGGGCCAATTCCAACGGTTGATTCTACGTTTACGTCTGCAGGCAGATCGATGTCTGACTGCTGAGACGCTACGAACTTCATAGCTCCGATGAAACATGCAGCGTATCCAGCAGCGAAGAGCTGCTCTGGATTGTTGCCTTCACCACCTGCGCCGCCCAGTTCTTTTGGGGTTGCAAGTGTCAGTTCCAGAGCACCGTCCTTTGTTTTTGCAGTGCCGTCACGGCCACCGGTAGCAACTGCGCTTGTTTCGTAAAGAACGTTAACTGGCATTTGGTATTCCTCGTTGTTGTTATGTATCGTGCACGATTAAATCCTATGCGATATAGTTAAGGAGAAATATGGGGTGCTGTCAATCAAAACGTGAATTAATCGTGTACGATTTAGTTTGACGGCTTTTATCCTGATGGGTAGAACGGGGAAAGAAGATGTTACTCAGGACTGGAATACGGTAATGGCCGAGAAGAAATCTGAAGAATTTCAAGGCTTTGGTTTAGATCAGCATTTGTGCTTTGCCATCTATAAGGCCAACCATGCCTTCAATCGGTTCTATAAACCGGTGATGAAGCAGCTTGGTATTACCTATCCGCAGTACATCACTTTGCTTGCTCTTTTAGAAAAAGACCATCAACGCGTGTCTGAGCTGGGGGAGCGTCTGTTCCTTGAGTCGAACACTCTGACTCCGCTGCTTAAGCGCCTTGAAGAGATGGGCTTTATTGCTCGCGAACGCTCCAAAGAAGATGAGCGGCAGGTCATTGTCAGCCTGACGAAAGAAGGGCGAGATCTGAGTGATGGCGTGATTGACGTGCAGCACTGCGCCTTTTCCAATCTGAATGTGCCGGTGGAGACCATCGGTCAGCTGGTTGAGCAGCTCAACGATATTCAAGAGATGCTGACGGATGCCAAGGAAAAGGTTTCCGGTTAGCGGTCAGCTGCCGGGTAACATTTCCTTTTCAAAAGGATCACGGCCATGCTGGTCAAACAGGCAGCACAGTTCCTGCACTTCTTCCTTTAGCAAGACAAACTGAGAAAAACCGACGAGCTCTCCCTCTATATGGATGGGAGAAACGGTGACGAGTATGGTTGTGGTTCCATAAGGATTGGCCACGTAGCGCACCGGGTCTTTGCGGCCATCTCTGAACAGCTGCAGCATTGCATCAAATCGCGGGTTGGTGATGGTCCGGCGATGGTTGTCCTTCACGTTGTGCCCAATATGCCGGGGCTTGCGATCCAGATTTTCTGAGGCCCATTTGTTGTAGTAAAGCAGCTTGCCATCTTTATCGATGATGGTGACACCGATACCAGCCTCTTCCAGCAGGCGGTCCGCCCAGCCGGATAACCTCCATGCCTCCAGAATGCGTTGTTCAGTGACTTCCGGCAGTTCGTTTTTATTGTCAGTCATGCCTGCTTACTCGCTGTTCGCCGAAACTCTAGCGAAGGCGAGTAAGCAATTGCTTTCAGAAATATGCGGGTTTTCTAAAACTATGAGAATGCAGCTGCTGTTTTGAACTTGCGCTGGCGTGCCCAGAGAATGCCCAGTGATCCGGCTGTCATGATGACGCCTGCCAGAATGGCGATTGGATCTGGTACGGTTTGAGGCAGGTAGCCAGCTTTGTCAGCGATGAGCTCAAACAGCAATGAGGTGAACGGCAGAGCGGCGATTGTTGCAACATAATTCTGACTACCAACCAGATTGATGGCCTGCATGGACAGGAACATGGACACACCACGTAAGGAGATGCCGACAGCGATTGCTGCCACCCACATGGTTGGGCTCCAGACCTGTGTCAGGTCGATGAGTGGTAGATTGCTGGTCCAATCTGCTGCTTGTTGCGTTGCAGCAGGGCCATCGGTGATGAGGGAGAGGGCGGCGAGGGCGATGAGCATGATCAACGCGCTGGCAACCAGCATCACGCCGCTGAGCGAGGCGCGTTTTTTGAGATCATCCCCCTGATTTTGCGGATGAAATTCAGCAATGATGACTGAGGCAACCACAGCGAATTCTGAGAAGATCATCAGATAAACGGCGGGATTGGAGTAGGTGCCTTCCAGAGATGAGATCAGCAGGATAACGCCGAGAATAATGACCAGATGACCGGGAAGTTCCAGAGCGGTGGGCAGCCGGAAAAACAGGAGTGCAAATGCGAGTGCAGAAAACGGGACGGACACAAGGCCGAAGAAGCCTGCGTTTGCCGCACTGATGTAAAGCAGAGAGGCTGTGAAACAGGCTGCGGAGAGGACACGGGCAACACCATAAGCCCAGGTGTATGGGCTCTTGAGTGCGTCCATGGTTGCGCCCAGCTTTCGGCTGACAGCGATGAGGAACAGGCCGCCAAACATCAACTGAATGATGGTGAAGATCCACGGATCTAGATTGTAGGTAAGCAGCAAGCCTTTGCTGATAACAATAAGAAACGCCCAGCTTACCATGGTGGCAAGGCAGACAATCAAGCCCTTAGGGGTCAAACTCAGTACTCCTCTCCGACGAACTCGCCGGTGATTTTCAGGCCATCAATTCCGGTCTGGCCGTTTTCTTTATAAATGCGTCTTGGATACGCCCCTGCGTGATTGGCAATATGATCAGCAAGTTGCTCAGAATGGGTGACGAGCCAAATCTGGCTTCTTTCTGAGGCTTTGGCGATGACTTTTGCCAGAGGTTCCAGCAGATCAGGGTGCAGGCTTGCCTCGGGTTCGTTGAGGGCGATGAAGGAAGGCAGGCGGTAGGACAACATAGCGCCGAGCAAGGCCAGATACTGCAATGTGCCGTCAGATAGTTCCTGAGAGGGGAAGGCGCGCCGGATCTCTGGTGTTTGCAGAGCGAAGCGACAATCCTGGCCGTTGGCCTCAATGATCAGCTGGCTGCCGGGGAAGGCATCATCCACGGCCTCTTGCAGATAAAAGGTATCCTTGCGGATTTCCTTGAGGGTGGCGAAGACCGCTGCCAGATCATTTCCGTCTGAGGAGAGCGTGGGGGTGGTGACATTGGGGCTTGGACGGCGCAGCAGGCTGTCTCGGTCACTGCGGAAGGTGTGATAGAAACGCCAGTCTGCAATTGCGCGGCGGACCAGATCCAACTCCGGAAACTGACTGCCATCGCGAATACTGGCGAGCGCTGTTTCGGAAGGCAGAAGCTCGTTGTCGTAGGTTACTCTGCTGCCGTTGCTGGCGCGCAGAAAGGCACTTGGGCCTTTGCGGTTCATCAGCACGATAGACTTGGCGCCCGTCATCAGCGTCAGTTCTTCTTCTCTCACCATGGTCTCATAGGGAAGAGCGGGATCGGAGATCGGGTTGGGCAGACCCAGCTGGATGCGATAGGAGAGGTCTCCCAGATCAGCGCGCAGGATGATGCGTTTTTTCTCGTGGGTCTTCAGGTCACCTGCCCACATGACGCTGTCTACTCCGCCTTCCTCTGAAACGGCGCGGGTGATACGGCCCAGCGCAGCCTGTTGCAGAAGCTCGAGTGACTTGTAGAGATTTGTTTTGCCTACGCCATTGTTGCCGACAAATACATTGACGGCACCAACACGCATGAAAAGCTTATGTACGGACCGGTAATTCTCAATACCGATCGCCGAGAGAGGGGGCATAGACATCTGGTGAAACTTTTTTGATATATCTTCGGTAGGTATGATTGAGAATAAGCAGGTTGGCTCACGAATGTAAATTGAACCGCGGCGTTCATGCACCGGAAATTCACGTTTTGTTCGCCTGTGGTTGATGAAGCCCTGTGCTTCATGGCAGGGTTGTCTAAACTGCTTTATGGTTTCGTTGTCGTGTGTTCTCGCCTGAGAGGGATCGTTCCTTTTTCGGGACTGCGCTTGAGAGGAAAGTGTCAATGTCTGATCAAAATTCTGATGGTATACGGCAGGAATCCGATAGTTTTGGTGTGCTGGATGTCCCCATTGGCAAATATTGGGGCGCGCAAACCGCACGGTCTCTGATCAACTTTCCAATTGGCCGGGAGCATCTGCCACCTGCGCTGATTCATGCATTGGGCGCGGTGAAATTGGCTGCCGCCAGGGTGAACATGGAAGAGGGGCGTTTGTCAGAAGATCTGGGCAAGGCCATCTGTCAGGCCGCGACTGAGGTGATTTCTGGCAAGCTGGACGCGCATTTCCCGCTGATGATCTGGCAGACGGGGTCTGGCACGCAATCCAACATGAACACCAACGAGGTGATTGCCAACCGAGCCATTGAGTTGCTTGGCGGTCAGATTGGCACCAAATCTCCTGTGCACCCCAACGACCATGTGAATATGGGGCAGTCTTCCAACGACACCTTCCCGACGGCCATGCACATTGCGGCAGCTTGTGAGATCAACAAGGTGTTGCTGCCCGCGCTGACACATCTGCACGACACGATGGAAGCCAAGGTGGCGGCCTTTGCGGATATCGTAAAAATTGGCCGAACCCATACGCAGGATGCGACGCCTTTGACATTGGGGCAGGAGTTTTCTGGCTATGTTGCGCAGTTGGAGTATTCCAAAGAGCGTATTGAGCAGAGCCTTGTGGGGCTTTATCGGCTTGCGCAAGGTGGTACGGCTGTAGGGACTGGGCTCAACTCAACGCCAGAGTTTGCCAGTGCTTTTGCTACCCATGTGAGTGAGGTTACTGGTTTGCCGTTTGTGACGGCGGTCAATAAGTTTGAAGCACTGGCCACGCATGATGCGGCTGTGTTTGCACATGGTGCGTTGAATACATTGGCGTGCTCACTGATGAAGATCGCCAATGACATTCGCTTCCTTGCCTCTGGTCCGCGTTCTGGTCTTGGTGAGATCAGTCTGCCAGCAAATGAACCGGGTTCCTCCATTATGCCGGGTAAGGTGAACCCGACCCAGTGTGAGGCTGTGACGATGGTTTGTGCTCAGGTGATGGGCAATCAGACAGCTGTGAGTGTGGCCGGTGCGACAGGGCATTTTGAACTGAATGTGTTCAAGCCTGTAATTGCCAACAGCCTGTTGCAATCCATCGAGCTGCTGGCAGATTGTATGGTGAGCTTTGCGGACCGCTGTGTTGTTGGCATTGAGCCAAACATGGAGCGGATTGAAGAGCTGCTGGAGCGGTCCTTGATGTTGGTGACAGCGCTTGCGCCCACCATTGGCTATGATAAAGCAACCGAAATTGCCAAGTCAGCGCATAAGAACGGCACAACGTTGAAGGAGGAGGCTCTTCGTCTTGGCTATGTGTCTTCGGAGGAGTTTGACCGTGTTGTCCGGCCAGAAAAGATGGTCAGACCTGGGTAGGGTGGTTGCCGCCTATCATGATGTCCAACACGTGTTTCAGGCAGGCTCTTGCGTCTGCCTCCTCTAACTGTTGAGCCCCAATGAGCGTTGCGTAAAGGATCTGGCTGTTGGTCTTTGCATGCTTCTTGGTCTGCGGGATTTGTGAGAACAGGTTTTCGACGTATTCCAGACGCCGCTGATCTATCTTACTCATATAGGTGCTGGCGAGATCATCAAACTGTGCCCAGTTGCGGATCGCGGCAGAAACACCGTTTGCGCCATACTCCAATGAGACTTCCTGTGCTGCGATCTCAATCAGATCAAAGAGACGCTGTTTGGGGTCGGGGCTGCCTGCATCCACTTGCGCGATGATTTGTTGTGTGGCCAGTTGCTCCCAATGGTCCAGCATTGCTTTTTTCAAAGCAGCCACATCCTTGAAATGCCAATAGAATGAGCCCTTGCTCACCTTCAGTGTTCTGGCAAGCGCTTCTGCCTTCAGGCTTTGGGGCCCTTTGGTTGCCAAGGACCGAAAGCCACCTTTGATCCAGTCCACTGCTGCGAGTTTGGTTTTCTCTGTCATTTTGCTACCATACGCTACCGTATTGACATGGTCCAGCTTTAAGTTACCATACGCTACCGTATGGAATCAAAAATGAGAGAAGTCCTATGAATAAATGGCTGTTCGCTTCTGGTATCTTGTCGTTGCTGTTGATGCTGGTACATGTGTTTTTAGGTGGGCCAGAGATCCACAATCCTGTACTGGGCAGTACTCTTAATCCGAGAGTTATTGCGGTGCTGTCGGTGGTCTGGCATGGGATCACAATGGTGATGCTGGTGAATGGTGTGTTGTTGCTGGCGGCGGCATATCGACCACAGTTGGTTATCGGTGTCGTCTGGGTGGTGATCGGCCAATATGGCGGCTTCGCCCTGCTGTTTATCTTTTACGGCCTCTCTCATCTGGGAAACCTGATGGCTATGCCGCAGTGGGTCGCGTTTACGACTATCGCTGGCTGTGTGGCGATGGGGATGCGAAGAGCTGGGAAACAGAATGCCATAATGGGTGTTGCTGTTTAAGCTTCTGAAGCTGTTGCATTGCGAAGAGAGCTATTTGGCCTTGGGTTATTGCACGGTAATTGAGATGGATCAGATTACAGACAGCAGGAACAGCTGCCTCCCTTGGAAGCCCGCAATCTGACCAGTCGTTTGAAGATGAGGCGGGGCGTTTATGCTCTGATTAGGTAAGATGCTTCCCGACCCTTAGGCCGGGGAGCTTGTTGTGTTTGGTCTGGCTTAAGGCCACTTTACCACTGGTGGCATGGAGGACAGGATGGAGGAGACGTTTCCGCCTGTCTTGAGGCCGAAGATGGTGCCGCGGTCGTAAAGGAGGTTGAACTCCACGTAACGGCCACGACGGACCAGCTGCTCTTCGCGTTGTTCGACTGTCCATGGGGTCAGGAAGTTTTTGCGGATCAGCTTTGGATAGATATCGAGGAAGGCATTGCCGACGGATTTGGTGAGGGCAAGGTCCGCATTCCAGTCGCCGGTGTTGTGGCGGTCGTAGAAAATGCCGCCGATGCCGCGTGCTTCGTTGCGGTGAGGCAGATAGAAGTACTCGTCACACCACTTCTTGAAGTGATCGTAATCTGCGCCCGGATGGTCTGCACAGGCAGCCTTCATGGCCTCATGAAATTCGACTGTGTCTGGATCTTCCTGCGTGCGGCGCGCGCTGAGTACAGGTGTCAGGTCCGCTCCACCACCAAACCACTGCTTGGTGGTTACGACCATACGGGTGTTCATATGCACGGCTGGTACATTTGGATTGTGCATGTGAGCGATCAGGGAGATGCCGGAGGCCCAGAAACGCGGGTCTTCGCTGGCACCAGGGATCTGGTCGCGGAATTCAGGTGAGAACTCGCCGTGTACACTGGAGACGTGAACGCCAACCTTCTCAAAGACACGTCCATGCATCAGGGACATGACACCGCCGCCACCGTGACCGCCGCTGTGATCTGTGCGTTCCCATGGGGTGCGTTCAAAACGCCCGGCAGGCTGGTCTGAGAGGGGGCCGTCCTTTTCCCCGACTTCTACTTCCAGCTGCTCAAAGGCATTGCAAATGTTGTCACGCAGCTGGCTGAACCACGCGGATGCTTCTTGTTTTTTGTCTTCCAGATCTGCTGGAAGCGTGTTTTGTGTCTCGCTCATAGTCCCTCCTTGAGCGCAAAGCGTTCTTTGCTGTTCTATGTAAGGGAGCGCAACTGAGAAGTACAGGTGAGGAGGACCGCGCTATTTGGATCTGTCGAGGATGACCGTATACTTTTCCGGCTGGACGTAGTTGCCGTCACATTGGGGCTTGGCGCGGAACTCTATCAGGTGCGGGTAACCGTCAGATGAGAACTTGTGAACCTCTTAGGTGCCACAATCTCCAAGCCCGCGGCCTTTCATAAAGCTGGTCAGATCTCCGGTTTTGATGTCCCAGACACCGTTGAAGACCACATCCGGGTCGCTGTTGTCTTCTTGTTTTGGGCGTTCGAAGGTCAGCAGTTTGGCTTTGTTGGGCTGTTTGGAATCTACACGAATATAAAGGTGCGCCATATTGTAGGGGCTTACGGAACAGGCGAATTCGAGAACCTGCACATCCTTGCTGAACTGTAGGACGTAGTTGCCGGTCAAGTCGTAGGCGTCTTCCCAATCACAGGGATAGGCTGCATCCAGCATGTTTATGTAGCGGTTCAGAACAGACGGGCCATGCTGTGTGACGGGTTCGACAGGTTCGGCGTGTAACGAGCTTGTCAGTAGAGCTGCGAAGAGAACAGTTGCTGCAAAACAGGCTGCGAACATTCGGGGCAAGGTTTGGAACACGGCGATCTTCCTCTTTGGACAACCCTAAAGCAGTTCGCATTTAAGTTGAAACATATGAACTGCTTTAGTCTTTGTTTTTGCGTATCTTTATCCGAAAACCGATTTCCACTTTTCGGAGATACGCTGTAGTCTTCTGGCTGTATTTTTGAAGATGCCTTGCTCGCCTTACTCTTGTGCTAAAACTCTTGGTTTCATCACGCTTACCAAGAAGCCTCGGGCTTTAAGTGTTTTGTTGGTTGCTCTTACTTAGCGGGGAAGATCAGCGGGTAATCCGTTGGCTCTCGGAATTTGCCATCACACTCGCGCTTAGCGCGATACTCCACGAGTTCCAAATAGCCCTGGGATGTGAAGCGGTGGATTTCAAAAGAGCCGCAATCAGAGAGGCCGCGATCCACTGTGAAACTGGTGAGGGCGTTTCGATTGTGGTCCCAAAAGCTGTTGAACAGAATGTACCGGCTGGTGTTGGGCTGGCCCTTTGGTCGGTCCAGAGAGATGAGTTTTGCAGGCTGCTTGGTATTGCTGGTGCGGCGGATATAGAGGTTTGCCAGATTGTGCATGCCCACAGTGCAGGAGAATTCCAGTACCTCGACGCCATTGCCAATGTCATAGAGGTTATACCCGCTACGTGTGTGTGCATCATGCCAATCGCAGGGGTATATCTCGTCCAACAGGTGGAGATATGGTTTCAAGACGGCTTCGTCATGCAGGTTGGCATGGAGGACGGGTTCCACCGGTGCACCTGCGAAAGTGGACTGTGGAACTGATAGCAAAAGTGCAAAGCAAAACAGATGAGCGAATTTTCTCGAAAAACTCTCAAACATCGCAATAAAAACCTAAATCGCGCAAAGCAACGCATTCAATAACGCAACTAGTTTAGGTTGTGTTTTAATCAAAAACAATCTGTTTGACGAAGGGCTTCTCCTATGACCATGCCAGTGGAAACAGCCATGTTGAGAGACCGCATGCCGTTCTTCATAGGAATCAACAGTCTTGCATCTGCAATTTGATGGATATCTTCCGGAACGCCGGAACTTTCGCGGCCCATCAGGATCAGGTCATCTTTCTTAAACGCGAACTGCGTATAGGGGCGTGATCCTTTGGTGGTCATGAGGATAAGTCGGCGTTTTTCGGCTAACTGCCATTCACGAAAACTCTCCCAATCCATATGGCGTTGGAGTTTGGCGCGCTCGATGTAATCCATCCCTGCACGTTTAAGTGCATGATCTGACAGCGGGAAGCCTGCCGGTTCGATCAGGTGCACCGTTACATCCATGCAAGCGGCCAGCCGTAACAGGGTTCCGGTGTTCTGCGGAATGTCTGGCTGGTAAAGGGCAATATCTGGCATGTTGTCGGGTGCTCGCGTTGGTTCCTAAAAGAATGGCTTATGGAAGCATCTCTTGGGCATCTAGAGGAACCCGGTGAAAATCTCCAGAAAAATCATAGAGTTTGTTGATAGGTGAGGCGTTCCGCTGGGCGAAACCTAATGGAAATCAAGAGGTTTCATCGGAATTCGTGATATATGTTGCGAAAAAGATACACCACATCCTAAAGTGGTTTTCCGTATTTTTTGGGGCTAGGCATCTCTCCGCCTTTATGAGTATAAGCATCTCGCACCGGCCGAGAGCCCTCATCTCACTTGACGAGACTCTCCGAGTTGCTGATCGCCCGATCAGCTATTTTTTAACGTTGGAACTAGGGAGACATACATGAATACTGAATTTGTGCTCGTGAACGTAAATGTTCTCCCAGCGACTGGCGCATGCGCTATGCATCCCGCCAAAAACGCAGGCTACGCCGTTTCCGCTTAGAAGGCGGATTTCCAACACTTTCTAGCTCGTATTTTCTTAATGCAGCCCCTTTCACAGACGTATTGCGTCTGCGGTTGCATGCATATGTTGTCGGAGTATCTCCAATGATTACGTCATTTATCTGGGCGCAGATCGCGTCCCGTGACGGTTCTGCATCTCAAATTCCGGTCGATGGTGGCCGGTATGTGCGCTCGGCTGATTCTGAAAAAAGATCATTTTCTCAAAGCCTGGGGCACGCGTTCTGGTTCTTGATGATTAGTGCCGGAGTCGCATTTTTTACAATTATTCCAACGCTTTACGCTGAGTTGGCGTCGGTTGAAATTGTAAGAGCAAACGGAATCGATGAAGCTGGCTCTCTGTTTCAGGGACGTCTGGTGGATACCCTGGTTGGCGCTTTTGCGGTTGGGGTTGGAATTGCCAGTGTGATCTGGACTTTTTCCGGCTCTCCGAGAGACAACCGGGATCCTTATGATCGAGATGAGCGGCTGCAGTAAGCAGCCGTCATCCTCTTACCATGTTGACGTGGTAGCGCACCTCGCAAACCAAATATCTTAATTGGGATTTGTCATGTTCTCTTATTTTGAGAAGCTTATTGACCCATTCAAAATGGAAGAGATCGAGACCCCTCCAAGTAAATTTTGGGGCTTTATCTGGTATTATACCAAGCCTGTTTCAATATTACTTGTTGTAATCGCCTTTTTCGCTGCGGCTATTGCCGTTCTTGAAGTGGTCATCTTTACGTTTATGGGTGATTTGGTGAACTGGTTAGGCACCGAAGACCCGGAAACGTTCTTCGCTGACAACTGGGGCCATCTGATCTGGATGGGTGTCGTTCTTCTTGTAATATCGCCAATCATGTCAGCAGTTTGGGAGATGTTCTTCCATCAGGGGTTGGTTGGTAACTATCCAATGCTGATTAGGTGGAAGGGGCACCGGCAGTTACTTCGGCAAAGCTTGACTTTCTTCCATAATGACTTTGCAGGTCGCATTGCTAACAAGCTGATGCAGACCTCTCTTGCTGTGCGAGAAGTTATTACGCGTATTGTCGATATCTTTGTCTATGTGATTGTTTATTTCCTGGCTGCGCTTGTTGTGCTTGCTAGCGCGGATTGGCGTCTTGCATTGCCTATGATTGGCTGGCTGACTTCTTACTTCCTCGTCATGTACGTGTTTGTTCCCAAGCTTAAGCGTATTTCGAAGAAGCAAGCGGATGCCCGGTCTGTGATGACTGGCCATATTGTTGATGCTTATACGAATATCTCGACCGTAAAGCTGTTTTCACATGCATCGCGCGAAGAAGATTATGCCAAAGGCTCCATGAGCACCTTCATGGATACCGTGCATAAGCAGATGCGGAATGTGACCAAGCTGAACATCTGCCTGACACTGATCAACAATCTGCTCTTGTTGTCTCTTGGTGCTCTGTCCATTTGGCTTTGGCAGAGGGCTTTGGTGACGACTGGTGATATTGCGATTGCGATTGGTCTTGCCTTGCGTTTGCAGGGTATGTCTCAGTGGATCCTTTGGGAAGTTGCTGGTCTGTTTGAGAATATCGGTACTGTGCAGGACGGACTGGGTATGTTGTCCCGACATACAGAGGTCACTGATAAGCAAGATGCGAAAGCGCTTGTTGTTTCTGATGCGGAAATTCGCTTTGAAGGTGTGAAGTTCCACTATGGCAAGGGCAGTGGCGTTCTGGAGAACCTGTCGCTCAACATTAAACCGGGTGAGAAAATCGGGATTGTTGGTCGCTCTGGTGCGGGGAAATCTACCCTGATGAACTTGTTGCTGCGCTTCCATGACTTGGAAGGTGGGCACATTGCCATTGATGGTCAGGATATTCGCGGCGTGACGCAAGAGAGCCTGCGCCAGAATGTTGGTGTGGTTTCTCAGGATACTTCTTTGCTGCACCGGACTATCCTGGAAAACATCACCTACGGCAAAGACGGTGCAACACTGGAAGAGGCAACTGAAGCGGCGAGACGGGCTCATGCTCTGGAGTTTATTGACGGCCTAAAAGACCCGGAAGGGCGGACTGGCTTTGATACTCTGGTGGGCGAGCGCGGTGTGAAGCTCTCTGGTGGTCAGCGTCAGCGTGTCGCTATCGCGCGTGTCTTGCTGAAGGATGCTCCGATCCTTGTTCTGGACGAAGCAACGTCTGCTTTGGACTCAGAAGTGGAAGCTGCGATCCAAGAAAGCCTGTTCGAATTGATGGAAGGTAAGACAGTTATTGCAATTGCCCACCGACTTTCCACAATTGCGGCAATGGATCGCCTCATTGTCATGGATCAAGGCAAGATCGTTGAGATGGGTACCCATGAGGAACTTCTGAAATCCGAAGGTATCTATGGAAACCTCTGGAATCACCAATCTGGCGGTTTCCTTGCACAAGTTGCCGCCGAATAAGGATTCCTGACAGGGAATCAAGCGGTTTAAACCAAAAGTGGTTCGGGGAGAGTTTGCGTCCTATGGTCCCCGAACTACTCGACTTTTGACTCATATTTGCGTGTCAAAATCTCAATTGATCCCGTTTTTTTCCTCTTATGCCCAAGTTGTCTGCGACAATAAGTCCGCAAATTTTTAACCAGTCTAGACAAGTGCGACCATTGGTGGCAGATAGCATCCGTCAATATAAGTGCGTATTTAGCGCATTTTCACCTATGTCTTCTTTGCGGTGTATAGACAGTGACCGGTTTTGACTGGTTGCGGGCCTGTCCTCACAGAAGAGATCGTAGGTGTTCTCTTTCAATTTTGTTTCGAGAGGACGCGACCTTGGAACACACGGACACGGCTGAACCGTCACGCCGCGATTTTCTTTACATCGCGACCGGTGCCGTGGGCGCGGTCGGTGCGGGAGCTCTGGCTTGGCCCTTTATCCATCAGATGAACCCCGATGCATCTGCACTGGCTTTGGCTTCTATCGAAGTTGATGTTTCTGCGGTTGAAGTTGGGCAATCCATCACTGTGACCTGGCGTGGTAAGCCGGTCTTTATCCGTCAACGTACGGAAAAAGAGATCGCTGAAGCGACAGAAGTGCCTATTGCTGATCTACCAGACCAGTTTGCACGTAATGCTAACCTAGAAGATGGTGCGGACGCATCTGACGCAAACCGCGCTACGACAGGCAAAGAAGCCTGGCTCGTTATGGTTGGCGTTTGTACGCACCTGGGCTGTGTGCCTCTTGGTGAAGCTGGTGAATACGGCGGCTGGTTCTGTCCATGTCACGGCTCCCACTACGACACTGCTGGTCGTATTCGTAAAGGCCCGGCTCCAGAAAACATGCTCGTGCCGCCTTACAAGTTTTCCGGCGACGACGTTGTTGTAATCGGCTGACGAGGCCCTTTCAGGAGGCAGCTATGGCTGGTCATTCTACTTATGAACCGCAAAACGCTGGCGCCAAATGGCTTGAGCGTCGTTTGCCGGTACTCTCCCTTGTACATGGGAGTTTTGTTGCGTTTCCTACCCCGAAGAACCTGAACTACTGGTGGACCTTCGGCGGTATCGCATTTTTCGTGCTCGTTGTTCAGCTCATTACCGGTATCGTTCTGGTAATGCACTACACGCCGAATGATGCGCTCGCATTTGCATCCGTTGAGCACATCATGCGCGATGTGAACTACGGATGGTTGATGCGTTATCTGCACTCAAATGGTGCATCCATGTTCTTCTTCGCAGTGTACATCCACATCTTCCGCGGTATGTACTACGGTTCTTACAAAGAGCCGCGCGAACTCGCATGGATCCTGGGCGTGCTGCTGTTCTTCCTCATGGTGCTTACCGCATTCATGGGCTACGTGCTTCCTTGGGGCCAGATGTCTCTTTGGGGTGCAACGGTTATTACGAACCTGTTTTCTGCAGTTCCAGTTGTTGGTGAAGCAATCACCACATGGCTCTGGGGTGGTTTTGCAGTTGGTAACCCAACACTGAACCGCTTCTTCTCACTGCACTATCTGCTGCCGTTCGTGATCCTTGGCGTTGTGATGCTGCACATCTGGGCGTTCCACGTTGCTGGTAACAACAACCCAGTTGGTGTTGATCCTAAGTCCGATAAAGACACAGTTCCATTCCATCCGTACTACACGTTGAAGGATCTGTTCGCGATCGTTGTCTTTATGATCCTGTTCTCCTGGTTCGTGTTCTACCTGCCAAACTATCTGGGTCATGCTGATAACTACATTCCAGCGAACCCAATGGTGACACCAGCGCACATCGTTCCAGAATGGTTCCTTCTGCCATTTTATGCGATCCTGCGTGCGATCACTTTCGATATTGGTCCAATTCCTTCCAAACTCGGTGGTGTGATTGCCATGGGTGGTGCGATTGCGATCTTGTTCGTGTTGCCTTGGCTTGATACTTCCAAAGTTCGTTCAGCGAATTACCGTCCTGTTTACCGGTTCTTCTTCTGGCTCTTCTTCTTCACCACAATCATGTTGGGGTGGCTTGGATCTAAGCCTGCTGAGCAGCCATACATTGCCTGGATCCAGTTCTTTACGGTCCTCTACTTCGCACACTTCCTGATCGTTCTTCCAGTTCTCGGACTGATCGAAACGCCTCGGAAAGTTCCTGACTCAATCAACGATGCAGTGCTGGGTAAGTCCAGTGATGCGGCTTAAGGGCAGGGGATTTTAAAGATGAAAAATCTAATGTTCAAAAGCGCTCGTGCTCTGGCTGTTGTTGCAGGTCTTGCTGTAGCTGGTCCGGCTCTTGCAGCTGGCGAAGGACCTCACGTCGAAAAGCAGCCTTGGTCTTTTGCTGGCCCATTCGGTCAGTTTGACAAAGCCCAGCTCCAGCGCGGCTTTCAGGTGTACAAGGAAGTTTGCTCTTCCTGTCACGGTCTGAGCTACGTCGCATTCCGTAACCTTGCTGAGGAAGGTGGGCCAGGCTTTTCTGTCGATGAAGTGAAGGCTCTTGCTGCTGAGTACACTATCGAAGATGGTCCGGATAACGAAGGTGAGATGTTTGAGCGTGACGGTAAGCCGTTCGACAAATTTCCATCTCCGTTCCCGAATGAGCAGGCTGCTCGCGCAGCGAACAACAGCGCTTATCCACCGGACTTGTCTCTGATTGCAAAGGCACGCGCAGTTACGCGTGGGTTCCCATGGTTTGTCCTGGACGTTGCTACGCAGTATCAGGAAAATGGCCCAGATTACCTGTACGCTTTGCTGACAGGTTATGAGGAAGAGTTCCCAGCGTGTGCTGGTGAACAGGATGGCTACTTTAACCCGAAGTTCATTGGCGGTTCTTTGCCTGAGAGTTGTAAAGATGCCCATCTGACAGGTGGTGCTATCCAAATGGCGCCTCCGCTTTCTGATGAGCTGGTTGAGTACTCCGACGGTTCTCCAATGACTGTCGATCAGTATGCTCGTGACGTTTCTGCATTCCTGATGTGGACTGCTGAGCCTCATCTGGAATCACGCAAGCGTATCGGCTTTGGTGTGATGGCATTCCTGATCCTGTTCGCATCGCTGCTGTACTTTACAAAGCGTAAGATCTGGAGAGATGTTGACCACTAAGGTCACATTTATAAATTCAAAAAGGGCTATCCTAATCGGGTAGCCCTTTTTTTTGGGGTTGCGGGCTGGATTTGATGTACCGCCAACTTCCTATCAGTGAATCAGGTAAGGTTGCGCCGACACAGGCAAAGCGGAGAGAGCGATATGCAGGCGGTTCTGGGCATTATCGGAGGTTCTGGCCTCTACAATATCCCTGGTTTTGAAAATGCCCGATGGGAACGGATCGAAAGCCCGTGGGGTGAGCCAAGTGATGATGTTTGTATCGGCGAGATTGGCGGCCTGAAGGTTGTCTTCCTGCCTCGTCACGGTCGTGGACATGTGCACTCTCCAACCGAGATCAATTATCGTGCAAATATTGACGTGCTTAAGCGGGCTGGTGTCACAGACCTGATTTCCGTTAGCGCCTGCGGGTCCTTGAAAGAGGAATATGCACCGGGAACTTTCGTTCTTGTTGACCAGTTCATCGATCGTACGTTTGCGCGCGAAAAGAGCTTTTTTGGAACTGGCTGCGTGGCGCATGTCTCCGTTGCTGATCCTATTTCGCCACTGCTGGTGGATGTTATTGAAAGCGCCTGTCAAGAAGAGGGCCTTACGTATAGCCGCGGCGGTACTTATCTGGCTATGGAAGGGCCTCAGTTTTCTTCCAAGGCGGAAAGCCTCCTCTACCGCTCCTGGGGCTGTGACGTTATTGGCATGACAAACATGCCGGAAGCCAAGCTGGCCCGTGAAGCGGAAATCAGTTATTCAACTGTGGCGATGGTAACGGATTACGACAGTTGGCATGCCGACCACGGAAACGTAGATATCAACGCGATCATCAAGGTTCTACACGAGAACGTGGAAAGTGCTCAGAAGCTTGTCCTAGCTGTTGCTCGGAAACTGCCGAGAGAGCATCAGCAGTGCCCGGTTGGTTCCAACACGGTACTTGATTTTGCGATTATGACTGCTGACGACAAAAGAGACCCGGCACTGCTTGCAAAGCTTGATGCTGTTGCTGGACGTGTGCTGCGTAAATAATCGAGCACAGATCGCTTATGGGGCTCTCATTGAAGGGCCTCTGACAGAAACAATGCAATTCAAACGCGGAAATGACCATGACTGACAAATTTAATACAATCTCAGAGGAGCTGATTGCGTCCATCCGGACCATCCCAGATTATCCGAAGGAAGGTATTCTGTTTCGCGACATCACCACTCTGCTGAGTGAGCCTCGTGCGTTCCGCCGTGCCGTCGATGCATTGGTGCAGCCATGGGCTGGTTCGAAGATTGAACAGGTTGCTGGTATCGAGGCGCGTGGTTTCATTCTTGGTGGCGCCGTTGCACACCAGCTCTCCGCCGGTTTCTTGCCAGTGCGCAAGAAGGGTAAACTGCCGTTCAAAACCATCGAGCAGGAATATGAGCTGGAGTATGGTACCGATACCATCGAAATCCACTGTGATGCTGTGAAGCCGGGCGACAAAGTCATTCTGGTTGATGACTTGATTGCGACTGGCGGAACTGCAGAGGCTGCTGTGAAGCTGCTCAGAAGCGCTGGTGCTGATATTGTGGCTGCGTGCTTTATTGTCGATTTGCCAGAACTGCAAGGACGTGCAAAACTGGAAGCACTCGATATTCCTGTCAGGACATTGGTGGAGTTTCCCGGTCATTGAATGACGCCTTTGTAGAGAATGGCCCGCAATTTTCTGAGGCCTTCAACCACGATTTTGAATTGCTTTTGAAATGGCGCCGGGATGTGCGCCATTTTAAGCAAGACATTATTGATCGCGAAACCGTTGACGAGCTTTTGCGATTAACTGATCTTTCCCCGAGCGTCGGCAACAGTCAGCCCTGGCGCTTTATAGAGATGAGCCAGCCTGCGAACAGAGAGGCTGTTTATCTCAATTTCCAACAGGCAAGTTCAGAGGCTTTGAAAGGCTATAAGGGTGAGCGTGCGGAGAGCTATGCCAAACTCAAGCTGCAAGGTTTGACCGATGCTCCGCTGCAATTTGCCGTTTTTTGTGATCTTGATCCAACACAGGGAAGTGGGCTCGGGCGGCAGACTATGCCAGAGACGCTGGCTTATTCTTGTGTTAGCGCAATTAATTGCCTCTGGCTTGCTGCTAGAGCAAAAGGCATTGGCGTCGGTTGGGTGTCTATTCTCAACCCGGACAGTATCGGGCAGTTGTTTGGTGTTCCTGAACACTGGAAGTTTGTTGCCTATCTTTGCATAGGTTACCCCTGTGAGAACAACGAAGTTCCCGAACTGCAGCGCACTGGCTGGCAGGCACGTACTGCCACTGAATTGCGAATGTTAAAAGATATTGATTTAGTCAGGCCAGAAGCCAAACAGGAGTCTTCTTCGTGTCAATCCAAGTAAGAGCAATTGAACCAGAAGATCGAGAGCAGGTTGTTGAACTGCTCGTTAACCGGTGGACCAGTCCTGAGCAATTGCTTGATGGTGAAATGGTGGACGCCTCACGTCTGCCTGGATATCTCGCTCTAGATGAAGGGCGTCTTGTGGGGATGATTACCCTGATCAAACGTGATCAGGAATGGGAGATCCTCACGCTCGATTCGCTGCAGCGTTGGGGCGGCATTGGTACGCTTCTGCTGGATGCTTCCGTCGATGCTGCACGGCAGGAAGGCCTTGGCCGGATTATGGTGCGGACTTCAAACGACAATCTGGATGCATTTCGGTTTTATCAAAGACGCGGCTTTCGTTTAGAAAAAGTGGTGCAAGGCGTCATTGACGAGGAACGTAAGTTAAAGCCCGAAATACCAGTCACAGGCTTGCACGGCATCCCGCTACGTGATGAGGTGATTTTTGGCCGCGACATCACCGGAAATCGATCTTAGCTTTACATTCAAACGGTCTTTGATTAATTTTATGAAAGATTGAATAAAATTGTACATGAGGGTTGTGTTGTGATCGTCCGCATAATCGAATTGGTGCGACGCTATAGAACGATACGGCTCTCCTTACTGGCCACTGTACTGGATTGCTCTGTCGATGAGATCCTGTATGCCGTTGATGGCCTGGAAAACAACAGTATCATGCGCGTGCGAGGCAGTTCCCTGGTTTCGAATGAGGCCATTGCAGAGAGTGATATCAGCGTGCGCATGCATTCTCGGTTTGCCGAGAAGAATGCCATTGGCAAACTTGCAGCCAGTCTGATTAAGGATGGTGAGCGTTTGCTGATTGAGGCGGGCAGTACGCTTTCCCTTTTTGCCAATCATCTGAAAGAGAAAAAAGATCTCTCCATCGCGACGACGAGTCCGCTGATAGCGGAGAGTCTTGTCCGCCATAGTCGTACGTGTAGCGTTGAGCTGATTGGCGGTAGGCTGGAAGCGCATACCACTGCGCTTCATGGTGAAGAGACGCAGGCGCGTATTCGCGACCTGCAGGTGGATTGGACCATCCTGAGCCCTACGAGCATGTGTATTCAAAAAGGGGCCTGCTACTTCCACAAGGTTGATGCTGAAACCAGCTTACTGATGCAGCGTAGTGCGAAGAAAACCATGATGCTGAGCGACAGTTCTAAGTTGGGTGTTCCTAGTCGTTACACAGCGCAAACAATGCAAGGTGTTGATGTCTTTATTACTGATAATAATGGGGAATTAGGCTTTGCTGAAGTGGACCATCATCTTAGAAAAGCACGCGTTTTTCATGCGATTTCAGAGGATGCTGACAGCGAAGATTTCATTCTTCTGAATAGTTGATAAATTTTAATCTTTTTCGATAAAAATGAACGTTGTTTACTACCGGAATAGTATCTTGGATCTAGGCCAATTTAGATGATTAATGACTTAATGGTGGACGTTCTTGCCAATCTGGTTAAGCGCCACAGACGTATTTCATTGACTGCCGCGGCAGATATTTTAGGAATGGATTTTGAGGAGCTCACCAGTCTGGCAAAGGTCCTGTCGGGTCGTGAGGAGTTTGAACTCTTCGACAATTCTATTTGCTTCCTCATGCCACGAGACCAGGATGCCTATCGGGTAAGGCTTCGCAGCCATTACATTGAGAAGTATGCAATTGGCCGACTGGCAACCTCCTTCTTTAAGACTGGTGACCATGTGGTTGTTGAGTCCGGAAGCACAATGACAATCCTGGCGCAGCATCTTGCTCAGGTGCAGCAAATCAAGGTTTCGACCAACTCATATGCAGTCGCCTCTATGATGATTGGGGCTGAGACGGCTGCAGACATCCATGTGATTGGCGGCAATCTCTACACAGACGGGCAGGGGGCTTTGGGGCCGATTGCCCTGGATACTGTTGAGAGCCTTGAGGCGGACTGGGGGATCATTTGTCCCGTCGGTTTGTCCACCGAAGGGGATCTCATGTACTACGTGGAAGAGGAGGCTAAGTTTGCGCGGGCGGTCATGGCGTCTTGCAAGCGAACTATGGTGCTGTGTAACTCCAGTAAAATTGGAGTCCCGAGCAGGTTTGTTGCCAATTCATGCGCTCAGGCAGATATGCTGATCGTGGATAGTGGTGTCGAGCCGAGTATTCTTGATAAGCTGATTGCGCAGGGCGTGAAAGAAGTCCATGTGGCTGATGTGGAGGCTGAGGCTTCCAGCGAGATCGTATTGCTGGATATCTGATTTTTTTCTCATTGTTTTTTCAATAAAAAAGGCGCTCGATTGAGCGCCTTTTGTTTTATAGCGATTGTGCCATAAACCTATGTATTGAATTTGAAGAGCAGCACATCGCCATCCTGAACGATGTATTCCTTGCCTTCATCGCGTGCCTTACCCGCTTCTTTAGCTGGGTTTTCGCCGCCAAGCTCAACGTAGTCGTTGTAAGCGATGGTTTGCGCGCGAATGAAGCCGCGTTCAAAGTCCGTATGGATGACACCAGCAGCCTGAGGGGCTTTGGTGCCTCTTGATACGGTCCAGGCGCGTGTTTCTTTCGGGCCAGCTGTGAAATAGGTGATCAGGTGCAGCAGGTTGTAGCCTGCGCGGATCAAGCGGTCGAGACCAGGCTCTTCCAAGCCCATGTCAGCCATGTACTCACGCTGTTCTTCGTCTTCCAACTGTGCAATTTCAGCTTCAATCGCAGCTGAGATGACAACAGAGGCTGCGCCTTGCTCTTCTGCCATAGCCTGAACCTTAACCGACAGGCTGTTGCCTTTGTCTGCAGATTCTTCTTCCACGTTACATACATAGAGAACTGGCTTGGATGTGAGCAGGTTCAGCATTTCCAGCTGTTTGACGTCTTCTGGGTCGGTCAGGCCAAGTGCGCGTACTGGCTTACCATCCTGAAGAATTGCGAGTGCCTGTTCCATGATCGGAAGAGCCATCTTCGCGTCTTTGTCGCCAGACTTCGCTTTTTTAGCGAGCGGCGCAATACGCTTTTCGAGGCTTTCCATATCAGAAACCATGAGCTCGGTTTCTACGGTTTCTGCATCAGCGATTGGATCGATCTTGCCATCAACGTGCGTGATGTCATCGTCTTCGAAGCAGCGCAGAACGTGTGCGATAGCGTCTACTTCACGGATGTTTGCAAGGAACTGGTTGCCCAGACCTTCGCCCTTGGATGCACCACGTACGAGGCCTGCGATGTCTACAAAAGTCAGGCGGGTCGGGATGATCTCTTTGGAGCCCGCGATTGACGCGATCTTGGACTGGCGTGGATCTGGCACAGCAACATCACCAGTGTTTGGCTCAATGGTGCAGAACGGATAGTTTGCTGCCTGTGCCGCTGCTGTCTTTGTCAGAGCGTTGAAGAGGGTAGACTTACCAACGTTAGGTAAGCCGACGATACCGCACTGAAAACCCATTTACTCTTGTCCTTTCGATCCAAACAGCTGCTCAAGCGCTGACGCGAGCGGCCCTTTTTTGTTAGCTTCTTTGTCTTGGTAGCCCGTTGCCTTTGGAGCTGGCTTTTTTTCTGGTTCAGGCTTGGCGGTGTCCTGCTTCTTTTTAGCAGCAGCCTCGCGAGAATCATCCTTTTTGTAAGGTTTGCGAGAGCCTTCCGGGCGTGTTGCCAGTGTCACCTTATTGGCGAACTGGTTGTCGTTATGTTGTGCAAGCAACGGAGCGTTATCTGCAACGGCCTCCAAAAGAGGCTCCAGCCACTCCTGATCCGCTTTTGCAAAGTCACCCAAGACCCATTGATGTACGCGGTCTTTATGGCCGGGATGGCCAATACCAAGGCGTACACGACGATAGGCATCTGTGATGTGTGCTGTGATGGAGCGCAGGCCATTGTGGCCTCCGTGACCGCCGCCATTCTTCATGCGAAACTTCGCAGGAGGCAGGTCCAGCTCGTCATAGAGCACGACAACATCTTGTGGGGTGAGCTTGTAGAAACGGAGTGCTTCACCTACGGAACGACCGGATTCGTTCATGTAGGTCATTGGCTTCATCAGCAGGACTTTTTCACCTGCCAAAGTGCCTTCAGAAACCTGAGCCTGAAAGCGAGCCCGCCACGGGCTGAATGAGCTATGGCGGCGATGAATTTCATCTGCCGCCATGAACCCGATATTGTGACGATTACTCTCGTATTTAGGGCCTGGATTACCGAGGCCGACTAACAGCTTCATAGGTATTGTCCCAAGCCCTAGTTAGAGAATTACTCTTCGCCTTCACCTTCTTCAGAAGTGTCGTCGTCTTCTTTTAGACCAGCTGGTGCAACAATCGTGGAGATTGTGAAGTCGCGGTCTGTAATAGTAGGAGCACAACCAGCTGGGAGCTTAACAGCAGAGATATGCTGAGAAGAACCGAGGTCAGCTTCACCAAGATCGATTTCGAGAGCTTCTGGGATAGCGTTCGCAGGAACAGTCATTTCAACGGTGTGACGTACAACGTTGATAACACCACCGCGTTTCAGGCCTGGGGAAGTTTCTTCGTTCAGGAACTTCACTGGGATTTCAACGGTCAGAGTAGCATCTGCAGAAACACGCAGGAAATCAACGTGCATCAGAGTGTCTTTAACTGGATGCAGCTGGAAGTCTTTTGCAATTACAGAAGACTTTTCGCCGTTCAGGTCGATTGTACCGACGTGAGACAGGAAACCGCCCTTATGCAGGGTCATGGTTGCTTCTTTAATTGGCAGGCTGATAGACACTGCTTCTTTTTTGTCGCCGTAGATTACTGCTGGTACAAGACCTTCACGACGAGCTGCACGAGCGGCCCCCTTGCCGGCCCGTTCACGCACCTGTGCTTTCAGCTCATAGCTGTTTGCCATGGTGGAATCTCCTAGTTTGATTATAAAAGTAAGGCCGCGGGAGCGACAGATTTCTGCGCTCAACTACGGCCAACTTCGCACGCCTCCTCCAAGGGTGTCGACGTACGCGGCTCGTATAACCGATACTCCCAGAAAGAGCAAGGGCAACTGCTGAGCCTACAATAAGAAAAACCGGGGCGTACCCCGGTTTCTCAAAGCTTGTGATTAGAGCTCGTTATGAATCGAACAGGCTGGAAACAGAGCGTTCCTGCGATGTGCGGTTGATCGCTTCGCCCATGAGTGGGGCGATAGAAATAGTGCGGATGTTTGGAGCAGCCTGAACAGCAGCCGTTGGCTCGATAGAATCAGTGATTACCAGTTCTTTGAGCTTGGATGCTGAAACGCGCGCCACTGCGCCACCTGAGAGGACACCATGTGTGATGTAGGCCGTGACGGACTTAGCACCAGCAGCAAGAAGTGCATCTGCTGCGTTGCAAAGGGTTCCGCCAGAATCGACGATGTCATCCACAAGGATACAATCGTAGCCGCTCACATCACCGATGATGTTCATGACTTCGGATTCACCAGGCTTGTCGCGGCGCTTATCAACGATGGACAGAGGAGCTTCAATGCGCTTTGCTAGTGCACGCGCACGAACCACACCGCCAACATCCGGAGAAACAACCATGACGTTGGTTGTGTCATAGTGCTCTTTGATGTCACGGGTCATCACCGGCGCACCGTAAAGGTTGTCGGTTGGGATGTCGAAGAAGCCCTGAATCTGCGCAGCATGCAGGTCGAGTGTGAGCACTCTGTCTGCACCAGCATTGGTGATCAGGTTGGAAACAAGTTTCGCAGAGATTGGCGTACGAGGCGCTGACTTACGGTCCTGACGGGCGTAGCCAAAGTATGGAACCACTGCGGTAATGCGACGTGCTGAAGAACGGCGGAGTGCATCAATGATGATCAATAGTTCCATGAGGTGGTCATTTGCCGGATAGCTTGTAGGCTGAATGACAAAGACGTCCTCACCGCGCACGTTCTCCTGGATTTCAACGTAGATTTCTTGGTCTGCAAAGCGGCGAACCTGGCACTTCGACAATGGTACATCAAGATACTTTGAAATTTGCTCGGCCAGCGCGCGATTGGAGTTACCCGCGACGATTTTCATAACCCGCAAGTCCTTCTTGGGCTTTGATCTCACCCTGTGACATTTGTCGGTGGTGAGGTGGAAATTTGCGTCCCTTGGTGGAACCCGATTTCTTCTGGTAAGGCGTCCTGACAGGTCGCCTTGCGCGCCTTTTAGCAACCTCGTCTTAAGCCGACAATAGCCAGAACGCACAGCAGCTCAGCTTTTTTGCAAAAGCTGAGCTGCGTAATCGTGTATCTATTTGATTTTATTAGGTCACTTGCTGTGTAACCATGCTTCTAAAGATGCAATTGTTCTGGTCGCAATTCTTTGCAGCGCATCACCTGAAACAGACGCCCATGGGTCGCCAGAGTTGCCGCCAGTTTGCTCCTGGCCATCAATTCGGTGAACGCGATTGCCATTTGCGTCAATAATATCAAATACATAGAAGACGGTGGTGGTATATTGGTCGCCAGCTGCGGTCAAGAATCCTTTGACTCGGTACGTTGCTGGTGCACCAACGCGTCTGACGAGGTTGAGATTCGCTGCTGCTGCGCGATTCCCCAGTTCCTCAGAGAGATCGTCGGCAATATTGCCAGGCAGTCCGGTCAGCTGCTCAAATGCAAAAGTTGCTTTTGCCGGAGAGACAGTCGGAGGAGCTGACTTGGTTTCAATCATGTCCCCGATGCTGGAAGGGGGAAGAGGGTTTGCCGCACAGCCTGCAAGAATTGCCATAGCGGCAATGATTAATACCCGAGGTAAAAGTACGAGCTTCAGCATGTCAGTCCTTAAAGTCCACTCAGAGAATCAGCGTGGGGTGCCCCCAATAGATTCGTAAAGGTTAATTATGGCAGTCTTTACCCTGCCTTCACAGGGAGGTCGAGAGAAAGCTGTGATAAGCTTTCAGGCCCATCTGCGTGTGTGATGTAAGTTTGGCCCAAAGTCATAGCGGTTTCGCTGTCTGAATCCATGATGATCATGTGCATAAACAACACCATGTTTTCATGAATTTCATGTGCATTTTCTTTGAAAGCGATGTAGGGCGGCTCCATCCAGCTTGGTGTGAAGCGGGCACCAAGTGAATATCCGCAAGCATTCAGGCGGTGTGGCATCAGGCCGCGATCATCCAGAATGTTGGCGTGTGCAGCAAACAGATCGCCAAACGTGTTGCCCACCTGCATGGCTTGTTCAACAGCCAGAAGGGCATCTTTTGCGGCGCGATGGAGCTCCAGATGGCGCGGCGTTGGCTCACCCAGAATAACTGTGCGGATGGAGGCTGCGTGATAGTGGCGGTAAACCCCCGCCCATTCTATGGTGAGTTGATCGTTTTCTGAGAGGGTTCTGCGACCAGATTTGTAGCGGCAGAGAAGGGCGTCAGGGCCAGAGCCAATGACGAATTCGTTTGCCGGATAGTCGCCGCCGCCTTCAAACACTGCGCTTTGCATCTTAGCCAGAATGCGGCCTTCGTCGGCTCCGGGTTTGATTTCCTCCATACCAGCAAGGAAGGCGGCATCGGCAAGCTTGCCGGCTGTGCGCACATATTCCAGCTCTGTTGGAGATTTAACCAGACGGAGCTCCTTTATGATGTCGGAAGCGTCATCGACGTCTGCAAAGGAGTGCAGAGATTCGTCCAGCAACCGGCCATTGGCAGCGGTGAGGCCGTGGGTGTCATATTCCACGCCGATGCGGGTGCCGAGCAGGTCGAGATCAAACAGAAGCTCTTTCACCTGACCAACCGGAGATTTGCCTGCGACGTCCATCCAGAGGCGAATGTCTTTGAGGTTGGAGGTGTTACGGGCTTGCCGCAGATCAGCGGAGCGGGTGAGAAGGATAGGTTCTTCACCGGGGCGGTAGATCAAGCACTGAAAGAAGCAGTAGCCGAAGGTGTCAAAACCTGTCAGCCAGTACATGCTCTCCTGTGCGAAGATCAGCAGGCAATCGAGATGACGCTCTTTGAGTTTGGCGTCCAGAGCAACACGGCGCTCAGCAAATTCTTCCGGTGCAAAGTGCAGGGCCATGGTCTTCTCCCAATCCATAGTTTGCAAAGCAATGTGAAACAGAACTTACTCTTGCTCGTCCGTCAGCACAATCAGGCGGTCAACATGATAGTTGATATCTGGCGTCCGTAATCTGGTTCTTTGTTATGGGTGGTTCTTCGGTAGGAGAAGAACCTGTCCGCATCCGCATAGGTGCATAGTTTGAGATCAATGACGTCTTTGAGGCCAAGTTTGTCCAGTTGGGCTTTGATGAAAGCCGGTAGATCAAACATACTGTGCAGTGGTTTTTGTGAAGGAACGAAGAAGCGCTTGTTGTCCTGAGACTGTTCGAGGAAGCGCACCACAAACTCCGGGCCAACCTCATAAGACTGCTGTGAGATCATCGGGCCCATCACCACTGTGATGTTCGATGGATTTGCACCCAGTTGTTGCATGGCTTGAACGGTGTTGGGCAGGATGCCATCGACGGCGCCTTTCCAGCCTGAGTGGGCTGCGCCGATAACTCCGTTGTCCGGATCAGCGAACAGGATTGGGCCGCAGTCTGCAGTCAGGATGCCAATCGCGAGGCCGGGGGTGTTGGTGACGAGAGCGTCTGCGCGCTTGTCATCTTCCTCAGCAAAGGGGGCCGATACGCTCAGCACCTTGGACGAGTGGATCTGGTAGGGCGTAACCATTCGTTCAGGTGTTGTGCCGAGTTGCTCGGCGACACGGCGGCGGTTTTCCAGAACGTCTTCACGGACATCGCTTGAGCCCAGGCCGACGTTGAGGCCTTTGTAGATGCCGGAGGAAACGCCGCCTTCGCGGGTGAAGAAGCCATGTGAAAGGCATGGCATTGCTTCAAGCTCTGGCACTTTAATCATTGGCTTCTCCCTGTTTCGATGCGTTCAATTCTGGAAAGGAATTGGTTTTTTTGAGGTGTTGGTGATGCTAAGGACTTTGAAGAGCGTGCCCATCTGGTCATCGGCTGCGAGGCGCTCCACGTCTTTGCGGATCTGGTCCTGATCCAGTGTGGATTTGCCAGTCCCAAGTTGTCCAGCGCGCTCCAGCAGCCCAAGGCCGAGCAGAAACTCGCCCTGACCGATTGGGCCGTGCACGTTTGCCCCTTCTGCAGTGGCTGCGCTGGCGAGTGCCTGAAAGTTGACGTGAGCGGTTAAGTCCGCTTCGCCGCAATGTTCCAGCGTGGAGACGTATTCGTGCTTCTTGAGGGCCTGAAACGTGTAGCCTGTGGCCGTCTTTGCATAGCCGTAATCTATGAGCAGAGCAGCACCGCCGTCTGCCTTGAGGCGCTGACCGATTTGTGAGGCAATTGCGGTGGAGGCTGGAGACAGCTCCAGCGTATCGCCCAGTTTTGCCTGTAAACCGGCTTTGGCGACGTCAGCCGGAGACAGAGTGCCTGAGCCGATGCCAAATGTCAGATTGCCGTCGTCATCCAGCCCAACACAGCGCTCACGCCAGCCTTGCTCGGTGAGCTGGTACTGGTGGATTGGGAGAGCATCGAAAAGTTCATTGGCAACGAGCAGGGTTGGTCCATCCGGGATGGTCTCCAGCGTGTCGTGCCACTTGATTGTGTAGGCTTTGAGCAGTTTGCGCTGTGCTTTGCGTAAGGATGGGCTGGTTTCGACCAGGTGAATCTGAATGTTAGCGAGCATCTGCGGGCGTAACGAGATAACGCGCAGGATGTCTTTCATTAAAGTGCCGCGGCCCGGACCCATTTCGACCAGATGCACTGGGCCTTTCAAATCCTGCGACAGCCATTGATGCATAAGCCAGGCGCCAATCAACTCGCCGAACAGCTGTGAGATCTCCGGCGCAGTGGTGAAGTCACCTTTCGTCCCGAAGGGCTGCTGGCGCATGTAGTAGCCATGCTCGGGATCAGACAGGCACATGCCCATGTATTCGGCAAGGGTCATTGGACCATGGTCCGCGATGCGCTTTTTGATTTTTGCCTGAAGAGGCGTGGCCGCAGAGCTGGTCATTTTGCTTCTTTGTTTTCTGTGTTTCTTTTGAGTGCCCAAATCACAACGACAATGCCGATCAAAACCATTGGCAGGCTCAACAGCATTCCCATGGTAAAGAAGCCTGCGAGGTAGCCGATGTGGGCATCCGGTACGCGGTAGAATTCTACGAAAGTGCGTGCCAGACCATAACCGATGGCGAAGCTGCCCGCGAGTACGCCGGGTTTTTGCAGCAGTTTGAAGCGGTGAGACAACAGGCGCAGCACGAGGAACAGAAGTGCTCCTTCCAGTGCCGCTTCATAAAGCTGGCTTGGGTGTCTTGGTTCTGGTCCGCCGGTTGGGAAGACCACGGCCCATGCAACATCTGTCGGGCGGCCCCAAAGCTCTGAGTTGATGAAGTTGGCGATACGCCCGAAAAAGAGACCGATTGGGGCGGCGATTGCGGCCAGATCAAACATGGTCCAGCCGGACAGGCCACGTGCTCTGGAATAGATGATCAGCACAACAATCATACCCAGCAGGCCACCGTGGAAGGCCATGCCTCCCTCCCAGACAGCAAGAATGTCTGCTGGATTGGCGAGGTAGTAGGGCAGATTGTAAAACAGGACGTAGCCGAGGCGACCACCCAGAACAATGCCGAGCGTTGCCCACATGACGAAGTCGTCGATATCTGCTGCTGTTGGATGAGCTGTCTTGTTCCAGAGTGGCGAGTTGCGGACGGTTACGATCATGTAGCGCCATGCAAGAAGAATTCCGGCGATATATGCCAGTGCATACCAACGGATGGCTAGTGGTCCGAATTCAATCAGAACCGGATCAATCATCGGGAAAGGTATTGCTAAGAGCGGCATATGAAACCCTTCTGCTATTAAAGTGCCCTGCGCTCAGAGATCCTCACGCACTTTACTCTAATTCGGTTTGTTTGAGCGCATTGCAAGTGTTTGATCGGAGGCAATCAAACCGAACGCGCTTCAGTTCAGCGAGCATTCCGACAAGTGAAGGATTAGGTCAAGTGGTTTGTGGCAGGTGTTCAACACAAGCTTTCGACATCTTACTGACAGGTTCTTTAGGGTTCTGGGTGCAAATCAGCTCTCAGCGCTTGAAACTGACGGGCCGGACCAATACTTGTTTGTGAGAGAGAAATTTAAAGAGGACGCCATGAGCCAGTCTCCAAATCGTATGTTTGACGAGTTTGCAAAGCTGATGACCGATGCCGCTGGTGTTGCGCAAGGTGCCAAGCGGGAAGTAGAAACCGCATTCCGAGCGCAGGCCGAGCGTTTCATGTCGGATATGGATCTGGTTTCGCGTGATGAGTTTGACACAGTCAAAGACATGGCGATCAAAGCGCTTGATGAAGTTGAAAAGCTTGAAGAGCGCCTTGCAGCAGTAGAAAAGCGCCTTGCCGATCTAGATGAAAAAGCTGCGCCAGAAGACAAAGCATAGGTTTGGCTGAAAATTACATGTGAATATGCTGTGGGCGGCTTTGAGTCGTCCACAATTTTCGCAATGATCTGTCTATTCCCCCTATAGGGGAAAGGCCAAATCTATCGGTATATTGGCAAAAAAGGGATTCGATGTCCTGCATCAATAGTTCCGGTCTGGAACTTCCTTTGTAGTGCATGCTTCTATCCAAGAGCACGTAAGTGTCTGGTCCATGATCACTCAACCCGCATCCGTCTGGAGTGGGTAGATAAACCATTCCTCAAACGGAAAGAGGACCGGAAATGAGCCTTATTGAGTTCGGCACGGAACGCCCCCTGAATCCGGTTGATACCATTGAAAACCTTGCAACCGGTAATGACTGGTGCTTTGAACGACTTGGTGATGATGAGATTTCCATATCGGTTACAGGGACTTGGTGTGATTACCACGTAACCTTTTCATGGATGGAAGAGTTGGAAGCACTGCATATGGCAAGTGCGTTCGACCTCAAGGTTCCTGCTCCCAGAAAAGATGAGATTGTTCGTCTGCTTGCGCTCATTAACGAGCAGCAGTGGATGGGGCATTTTGATATCTGGGGTCGTGAAGGTGTTGTTATTTTCCGTCAGTCGCTTTTGCTGGCTGGTGGTGCAGAAGCCAATTCATCTCAGATAGAAGTCCTATTCTCTAATTCTCTTGATTCATGTGAGCGGTATTATCAATCGTTCCAGTTTGTCGTGTGGGCTGGCAAGACAGCACAGGAAGCGATGGAAACTGTGATGTTTGAAACTGCCGGTGATGCATGAAACTAACGAATGAACGCCCGCTTGTTCTGATTGGAGCAGGCAAAATGGGTGGTGCCATGCTTGCTGGCTGGATGAAGCAGAGTATGGCACCTGAGCATGTTGTGGTTGTTGACCCCAACCCACCTTCAGACACACTTGAAACCATCACTGCAAACAGCATCACCTGGCACAAGAGCGTGCCAGAAGGTGTTGTGGCCGGTGTGTTGCTGATGGCTATCAAACCGCAAATGATGGAAGCTGTGCTGCCAACACTCACCAATGTGGCAGATGAGAGCAGCATCATCCTTTCTGTGGCAGCTGGTACAACGATCAAGCGTTTTAAAGATACGTTTGGAGCTGTGCAGCCTGTTGTGCGCGTGATTCCGAATACACCTTCTCAGGTAGGGCGGGGTGTTACTGCAGGTTATGCATCGGTTGAAGTTCAGGATGAGCAAAAAGCTTTGATGAGCTCCCTGCTTGAAACAATTGGTGCGTTTTACTGGGTGGATGCTGAGGAGCAGATTGATCTGGCAACAGCTGTCAGCGGTTCCGGTCCTGCTTATGTGTTCCATCTGGTTGAGGCTATGAGCGAGGCTGGTCAGCGATTGGGACTGGATGCCGAACTTGCAGAGGCTTTAGCCCGCGGAACAGTCGCAGGTTCTGGTGAGCTGCTCCGCCAATCTCCCGAGAATGCTGATGTTTTGCGCAGGAATGTGACCTCTCCCGGTGGGACGACGGCTGCTGCGCTTTCCGTATTGATGGGAGACGATGCTTTGACAAACCTGATGAGTGAGGCTGTTGCAAAGGCAGCTCATCGCGCCACAGAACTTGCTGACTAAAGCAGCGCCTGTTTGTGCTGGTTCTGCTGCACTGCTTTAGGTTTTGCTGTCGCGTCTCTTTAGCCTAAAACCGTTTTCCATTTTTTGGAGATACGTTTTCAGCAGGTTCCAAAATTGCTTGATATTGAAGTAAAGCCTCGGTTACTAGACTGAGGCTTTTTCTTTGTATCTGTGCTGCTCCTGTGTGTATGATTAGGTGTTGATGCGTAGT
Source organism: Pseudovibrio sp. Ad26 (assembly GCF_001623285.1). Taxonomy (NCBI): domain Bacteria; kingdom Pseudomonadati; phylum Pseudomonadota; class Alphaproteobacteria; order Hyphomicrobiales; family Stappiaceae; genus Pseudovibrio; species Pseudovibrio sp. Ad26. The sequence goes on along the minus strand of NZ_LMCE01000146.1, from coordinate 284,888 downwards.
TAGAGCAGGTCGCGTTCATTTACATTCACGCTCCGCACTCTAACTTCTTTAGTGGAGCGATTTCTACGTGTTTGATTGGCGCCAATCAAACGGAACGCGCTCTGGAGTGTTGGCCATACAGGAGCGTGCCATGCCCACCGAAAAGACCCATCAGAAAGTCATCGCAAGTTTTATTGAGTTGCTGGAAACACACCGGATTGAAGAGATCACTTATACAGCGATCGCAGATAATGCTGGTGTGAAGATTGAGGTGGTGCGGGCGTGTTGCAATGGAAAGCTGGATCTGCTGGCAGCCTTTATGCAGGACATTGATCAGAAAGTTTTGAAAGAGCGTGATCCTGACCTTATGGATGAAACACGGCGTGATCGGCTGTTTGACGTCCTCATGTGCCGGCTTGATATTATGGAGCCGCATAGAGAGGCGATCCGTAACCTACGGAAGACAGTGGTGAAGGACCCGGCTTTGGCCATGCATATGCACAAGCTGGTGACACGCTCGATGAAGTGGATGCTGGTTGCAGCAGGCATTGAAGAATTTGGTTTGCGTAGTGTCGGCATGTCCAATGCTTTGGCTTTGGGTTTTGAGCGGTTGGTGCGTGTTTGGCTTGAGGATGATGCGCCAGGGCACCCGAAAGTTATGGTTGCCGTTGACGATATGCTGGCGAACGGTGAAAAATGGGTGGGCCGCGCTTGCCGCGTTGAGAAAGTGGCAGCTCCCTTTATTGAAGGGCTGGGACGTTTGTGCCAGAGACCTTCGCGCCCAGCAGGTAAAAGCACACCTCCACCTGAAACTGCAAATGGTGGGGCTGAAGCCAGTCCCTAAAGCCGTTTGTCGTTAGGTTGAAACACGCGAACTGCTTTAGCCTTTGTTTTTGTGTATCTTTATTCAAAAATCGGTTTCCACTTTTCGGATAAAGATACGTTGTAATTTGAGTTATTGAGAAGAATATGGACCAAAAAGAAGATACGAAAACCATCGGTATTGATGATTTTTTGAATGTGGATGTGCGTGTTGGCACTGTTGTTGAAGCAGTTGATTTTCCCGAAGCCCGCAAGCCCGCGTACAAACTGAAGATTGATTTTGGTGATGATATTGGTGTGAAGAGAACGTCTGCTCAGATCACTGCTCACTATACGCCTGAGGCGCTTGTTGGGCGCCAGGTCATTGCTGTTGTGAACTTCCCACCACGCCAGATCGGGCCATTTATGTCTGAAGTTTTGACGCTTGGACTAGCGGATGAGAATGGAGATATCGTTCTGCTTCATCCCGACAGCAAGGTGCCTAACGGCGGCCGGATGCACTAAAGCAGTTCGTATTTAGGTTGAAACATCTGAACTGCATTAGCCTTTGTTTTTGCGTATCTTTATCCGAAAACCGGTTCCCACTTTTCGGCGGTACGCTGTAGAACACGCTCTAGGTTTGTCGGTACTTTATGGCGTGAGGGGATAAACTTATCCCCCTCCAGACTTCCTCCCATATTCTGAACCTATGCCTACGTAACGGGCTGCTGGCGGAGCGACCGTCAGTTTGTCGTAGGTTGGGCGGGGCTTCTGGAAGACGTAACGCACCTTTCAGAGGTCCGGTGAACCGAACTTCAAACGTGACCGCATGGTTTGAGGGGAAGGGCCCAGGACTATAGGGTATCACGCGGTGATAGATGCAAGAGCACCGGTGAGGGAACTCACTTTTGCAGAAGTGTTTGTCAAAGACGGAGGAACTGTCTGGTCAGGGAAACCTGACTGGATAAGCCATTGTCTTTCCGGGAAACCGGCTATCGTGCCTTATAGGCAAAAGAGGCGACGTAGTTCATTCAAAGAAAGCCCGGGCGAGGCGAGCAGCCACTGCCGAAGACTCATTACTAATAAATAGCGCAGGCATTGTCTGCCGCCTTGCTCATCTCGACTTTCGGGAACTCTGGTTCAACACTGCATGACAGGTCACGTGGTGCTCTTCGCATGTCCTGTACATTGTTGGCTAGATCGGAATGCGTATACGAACGCGCAGGCCGCCCAGTGGAGACTGGCGCAAGAAGATTTCCCCCCCATGACTTCTCACAATATCCCTTGCAATCGCCAGACCGAGACCTGAGCCACCGCTGTCCTGATTGCGGGCCGTATCAAGCCTGTGGAAGGGACGAAAGACGTTCTCCCGCTCTTCACGAGGGATACCCGGACCGTCATCATCAACTGTGATAATCAGCCAGTCGGGCGTTCGATTGCCCTTGATGCGCAGCGTCTTGCCATAGCGTGCAGCATTGGAAATCACGTTCAGCAGACAGCGCCGAAAGGCTCGGCCTTTGACAATGACGAGTGGATCTCCGTCGAAGGAGGATGCAACGTCAGCGCCAACAACCTCTGCCTCGACCTCCAGATCCTCCAGCATGAGCGAGATATCGACAGGAGCAGGCGGCTCGTCACCATAGCCTTTGGAGAAGGAAAGATAGTCCTCCAGCATGCGGTTCATTTCGTCGACGTCTTTACGCAGAGCATCCGCCTCAGGAGATTGAGGAAGAAGGGCCAGCTCAAGACGGAACCGCGTGAGGATGGTCCGCAGGTCATGGCTGACACCAGCAAGCATGGTCGTACGCTGATCAACATGGCGCTCAATTCTGCGGCGCATATCAACGAAAGCAAGAGCCGCACGGCGGACTTCACGAGCGCCATGTGGACGGAAGTTGGAGACTTGCCGACCCTTGCCAAACTCCTCAGCAGCATCTGCCAATTGCTCGATTGGCCGGATCTGGTTTCTGAGGAACAAGACCGCGATGATGATCAGAACCAGCGAGGTGGCGACCATCCAGACGATGAAGATATGGGAGTTCGACGCATACGTCTGGCTGCGACGGGCGATGATACGAAGCGTTTTGTCTTCGAGCTGGATGCGGATTTCGACGTACTTTGAAGCGCCGACGGTATCAATCCAAAACGGTTTGCCAATGCGTGCAGCAATTTCACGGGTCATGTACCGATCCACCAGATCAAATAGCGGTCTTGGTTTTGGTGGTGGTAGAGGCTCTTTGGGAAGAACTGTAACGGATAGACCCAGTGCACCTGCGCTGATTTGCTTAAGTGTCGCATAGTTGTCGTCATGATTGTAGGTTTCAGTCATGTCGACAACAGCAGCAATTTGCCGAACCACCGCCTCAGACAGGCGGCGCGTGACCAGATCGTAGTGTCGCTCCATGAAAACGAAAGCGAGGACTGATTGCAGGATCAGGAAAGGGATGACGATGATCAGCAGCGCACGGACATAAAGGCCTTTCGGTAGCCGATAGTGCAGCCAGCTTGTCACCGCGAAGTAGGGCTTTAAAAGCGTTCTGATCCATTGTGGGAGTGTGAACCGGTTTGAAAAGCCCATCGTCCTCTCGCTGATTGCGTGTATGCTGGCTGATATAATGGCAGCTAGTTGGTAATAAGCCGATAACCTATCCCACGCACAGTCTGCAGGTACAAGGGATTGCCGGGGTCTTCCTCAATCTTTCTTCTCAAGCGGTTCACCTGAACGTCGATTGTGCGCTCGCCAAGTGCAGCATCTGCTCCCACCAGATCAGTTCGTGCTACAGTTTGACCAGGCTTTTCTGCGAAGGTGTTGAGGATCTGCTTTTCACGATCTGTCAGGCGGACATGCTCGTCATTGCGTTTCAGTTCGCCGCGTTCTGCGTTGTATTGGAACGGGCCGAACGCCAAGACTTCGAGCTTCATTTTTGGCTTTGGGCCACCTCTGCGGAGGATGGCAGAAATTCTAAGGAGCAATTCGCGCGGTTCAAACGGTTTTGAGACATAATCGTCGACACCAGCTTCCAGTCCCTCAATCCGATCTTCAATATCGGAGCGAGCTGTAAGCATGAGGATAGGGACAGCTTTGGAACGGCGCAGGTCTTTTGCGAGCTCAATTCCGCTTTCGCCTGGCATCATGACGTCCAGAATGAGTAGGTCGAACTCCAAGCCGGATAACCTGCGGCGGGCTTCTTCTGCGTCTCTTGCGACGGTTACCCGAAATCCACTTTCACCGAGAAACCTTTGGAGCAGGTCGCGGATACGACTGTCATCATCAATCAGGAGAATGTGAGGTGCATCATCTTCCAGAAGAGCAGAGCGGGCCACGGTAATTCCTCAATCTGTTTGTTTGGTGATGAGACGGGCAACTTCGCTACGTTCATTCTCATCAATCATAAGATATAAAAACTGGCGGACAATCTCATCACTGCCATCTGGCATCAGTGAGATCGCCTTATTAATACGTTGGGACTGGAGTTTGGATAGCCGGGCACAAAATTCTGTACCCTTTTCAGTGGTATAAAGCAGGCGCTGACGGCGGTCCAACGCTCCTGGTTCCTGACAAATGAAGTCATCATCCACCAACTGTTTCAAAACACGTCCCAAACTTTGCTTCGTGATTTTTAAAATGCCGAGCAGGTCAGAGACTCTGATTCCGGGGTTTCTGTGCACAAAATGAAGAACACGGTGATGGGCACGACCAAAACCCAGCTCATCGAGAAGCACATCCGGATCACCCGTAAAATCGCGATAAGCGAAGAAAAACAGTTCAATAAGGTCAAACCGTGGTGAATCGCTGTCTTTTTTATTCATTTCCCGTCCCGGATAACTGCCTATTTTTTAATCTTACAAAAAATACGTCAGTCATGTTGACTTATTTCAGAATGATAGTTACAAGTTACTCATCGCTGAAGAAAGGAAAGAACTCAACACGTCGCATGTGCGCAATAGTTGAAAAATTAATTTCTTCATCGGTTTTACATCGTGGATAGGTATTGATCATCTGTAGTTGTAATACGGCTGCTCTGTACACCTATCCTTTCAGAATTCATTGATTTAGCTAGAACACACCTTGACTGGCAAGGCCTTGCTTTGCCTGCACCGTGAATTGTTCGCCATATGGAGAAGAGAAATGGCGGGTATACCCTTTGATCAACTAGAAGGCTCAATCTGGTTGGATGGAAAAATTGTTCCGTGGTCAGAGGCCAAGGTGCACGTGCTCACGCACGGTTTGCACTACGGAAGCAGTGTGTTCGAAGGTCAACGCGCCTATGGCGGCGAGATCTTCAAGCTGGAAGAGCACACCAAGCGCTTGCATGCGTCTGCAGAAGTTCTGGGCTTCACTATTCCGTGGAGCGAAGAACAGATTAACGGTGCGTGTAAACAGATGCTGACTGAGAACAATCTGACAGACGCTTACCTGCGTCCGGTTGCTTGGCGCGGCAGTGAGATGATGGGTATTTCAGCTCAGTCCAACACTATCCATCTGGCAATTGCTGCCTGGGAGTGGCCAAGCTACTTCTCTCCAGAAGAACGTTTGAAGGGTATTCGTCTGGATTTGGCGGAGTATCGTCGCCCAGATCCAAAGACTGCTCCGTTCAAGTCGAAGGCAGCTGGCCTTTACATGATCTGCACGATTTCCAAGCATGCAGCGGAAGCCAAAGGTTATTCCGATGCGCTGATGCTTGACTGGCAGGGCCGTGTTGCTGAGGCTACTGGTGCGAACGTGTTCTTCATCAAGGACGGTGCAATTCATACTCCGATTGCTGATTGCTTCCTTGATGGCATTACGCGCCGCACTGTGATTGATCTGGCGCGTGCTCGCGGTATTGAGGTAATTGAACGCCGTATCATGCCAGAAGAGATGGAAGGCTTTGAACAATGCTTCCTGACAGGATCTGCTGCTGAAGTAACACCGGTTTCCGAAATCGGACCGCATAGTTTTGCTCCGGGTGAAATCACTAAGCTGATGATCGAGGATTACATGGCTGCGGTGCAGCCTGCGAAAGAAGAGTTGCTTGTAGCAAGCTGATTTCTTCGCTGCATAAAAATTCAAAGCCCGCTGCTCTGACTGAGTAGCGGGCTTTCTTGTTTTATTCGGCTGCGAACTGCTGCTCGTGCTGCGGTTTGAACAGTTTGCCGTTTTCTGTGATCAGCACGCAGATCAAGCCAAGTATTGAGAATAGCGCCACACCATAGACGAGGGGTAGTTCGGTCCCGTCATATAGCTTGCCAATACCAGCGCCGAGTAAGGCTCCGATCAGGGTCGTAATGAAGCCAATCATGGCTGAACCTGCGCCAGCAACGCGGCCCAATGGTTCCATTGCCATGGTGTTGAAGTTTGGGCCAATGAAGCCGAAGAAGAACATTGCCAGAGATTGAATTGCGATGAACGAAACAATGGTCAATGAACCGCTGTAGGCGATTGCTGCTGTCAGGACTGATGTTGCCGTGAAGCCGAGAAGTGCCATGTGAGACATCTTTCTCAGACCATACTTCTCGACCATCTGGGAGTTCAGGTAGGAGGAGAGGGCCATTGCGATTGAGATGGCTGCGAAAACTATTGGGAACAGGTCAGCGAGTGCAAAGCGTTCCATGAAGACTTGTTGTGCGGAATTGATGAATGCGAACAGACAGGCAAAGATGAATGTCATTGCCATCATGTAGCCAAGGGTCACACGTGTGGTGAGAGCTAACCGATATGCACTGAGGACAGAACGCAATTCCAGTGGGCGCTGGTTCACTGGGGCGAGGCTTTCAGGAAGGCGCATGGAGCACCATACAAGAAGGAGTACGCCAAATAGCGTGAGGGCGGCGAATACGCCTTGCCACGGAGCGACCCAAAGGACGATCTGTCCGAGGAATGGAGCGATCACTGGGGCAATCTGGAAGGCAACCATGACCAGGGACATGACCTTGCCCATTTGACGACCACTGTACCAGTCCCGGATCATTGAAATGGATGCAACGCGCGGTGCTGCAGCCCCTATACCTTGAAGAGCTCGAGCCGCGAGCATGTGCTCATAGCTTACAGCGAACGTCGAGTACACTCCGCCAATGATGTACAGGCTGAGGCCGATTAACAGTGTGGTTCGGCGACCGATCGTATCCGAAAGCGGACCGAAAAAGAGCGAAGCAAAAGCGAGACCAAGCATGTAGGCTGTGATCACCAATTGGCGATCATTGTCGGCGACAGACAATGCAGCGCTCATGGCCGGAAGAGCCGGGAGCATCATTGACGTCGCAACCGCGTTCAACGCCATAAGCGCTGCAACAAGGCTGACAATTTCCCATAAGGAAAGCCCAGGATGAGGTGCTCGCTCATGCTGCAGATCAGAAACTGCAGACATCAGAGACCTGTTTGTTGGGTGCAAAAAAGGTAAGAGGTCGCGATTGCGACCTAATAAACTCAAATTAGCTTCTATTTGAACTGGCAAACATGGCTATGTCAAGGCAAGTGCCAGTTCATTGTTGCGTGCTGCATGTTTATGGAATGCTGGAGCTATTTGGTTTTCGTCTTATCCCAGCGCGCTGCATCGGTATCATCAACTGCCTTGGCCTCGACCCAAGTTCCCTCGGATGCCTCTTTGAGATGCTCTTTCTTCCAAAATGGTGCCTGTGTTTTCAGGAAGTCCATTAGAAAGTCAGAAGCTTCGAAGGCGGCTCGACGATGCGAGCTGGTTGCTATGACCAAAACAATGTTGTCGCCTGGAGGAATTTTGCCAAAACGATGAATGATCGTGAGGCCTGTCAGAGGCCAACGTTCAACGGCTTGCTGCGCAAACTTTGAGATCTGAGCTTCGGCCATGCCTGGATAATGTTCCAGTTCTAGCGCCTCAAGTGTACCGCCTTCATCGCGGCAGAGGCCGGTGAAGGTAACGATAGCTCCGACATCCTTACGGCCTTTGGTGAGGATGTCGGTTTCCGCTAAAACGTCGAAATTTTCAGCCTGAACGCGGACTGTAAATTCTGTGGTGGTGCTGTTTGACATGGTACTCGCAGACTTTGAGATATGCTGGAGGGAAGGTGTTCCTCAACCGCCTGTCATTGGCGGGAAGAATGCAACTTCTTCAGTTCCAGACAAAACGTGATCTTCTTCCACGTGTTCCTGATTGACTGCAATGCGAATGGTTTCTGGTTGTTCGAAGGCAAATGCATAACCTTCATCACGAGCTGCGAGCCAACTCATCAATTCGCCCGCGGTTTTAACAGTTTCTGGAAGCTCAATGGTTTCCTCAGAGGTTCCAGTGCGCTCACGCAGCCAGGCGAAGTAACGAATTTTCATGAGATTGAGCCCCGGTATTGTATGGCTTCCTTTTCGTGGAAGCCTTGTCTTTTACTGGAATTAGTCTTCAATCAGATGGCCAATTCCGGCGCGGAAGTAGTCATACCCCGTATATAGGGTCAAAATCGCTGCGACCCAAAGTAGCACTATACCAGTTGATGTGGTGTAGGGGAAAACAACATCGCCAGCATCACCTGCGAGCAAAAAGCCCAAGGCAACGAGTTGGACAGTGGTTTTCCATTTAGCCAGTTTGGTAACAGGGACTGATACACGAAGCTCAGCAAGGAACTCACGCAAGCCGGAAACAAGGATTTCCCGGCAAAGAATGATGATGGCAGCAAAAATGGACCAGTTTCCGATTGTTTGATCCCATGCCAATATTAGGAGACAAACAGAAACAAGAAGTTTGTCGGCAATTGGGTCCAGCATGCGACCGAGAGCAGACTGTTGCTGCCAAATTCGGGCGAGGTAGCCGTCAAAGAAATCTGTGATTGCAGCTATGAAGAAGATACTTAATGCAATCCAACGGGCGGTGTGGGTTGGGAAATAGAAACACACAGCCAGAGCTGGCACAGCAGCAATACGGCCGTAAGTAAGAATATTTGGAAGCGAAAATATAAGCTTACGGGACATATGAACCTTCAAGTTTACGCGGCTAACAAGCGCTCATACGCAGGGTGTGCACATCCAAGTGCGTCCTGTCAATTGTAGCACGCTTATTTGTGCAGGACTTCGGGGGAGTATACGGGATTATGTAAACATCCCGTCACCCATTTCCTTAATGATCTGCTTTGCCTTGCGCGAAGAGAACTCTTTTGCTTCATCCTCAGAGCCATGTGTGTCTGCGCGGATAAAGGTATGCTCTTTAGTCTCTTCACCAAATTGCTTGGTGATGCGACCCGCAGTTTGCCACTGTCCACCACGGCGAGAAGGTTCAGAGTAAATCAGGTAGCCTTCAAATTCTTCTGCCTTTGCAGCTGGCGTTGATTTTTCATCTTTGTTGCTGCCAAACAGATTTGAGAAAAAGCCCATGTTTATTCTCCCAGACTAAACGTAGTTTTATTGGTCTACAGGTTCGCACATCATGTCGGCGAGCGCATCCTTGTTTTCACCGTTAGGTTCCCCAAGTTTGCGCATGGACCAGTGTTTTCTGCAAAGTGAGATGTAGGATTCCTCACCGCCGATGACAACCTGATCACCTTCTTCGACAATGTTTCCGCTTTCATCCACGCGGGCCACCATTGTTGCTTTGGATCCGCACCAGCAGATGGTTCTCACTTCGCGGAGGATATCTGCAATGGCGAGGAGTGCGGCACTGCCTGGAAACATCTTGCCCTGAAAGTCAGTTCTCAAACCGTAAGCCATTACAGGAATACGAAGATGGTCCGCAACATGGGCCAGCTGCCAGACCTGTTCTTCTGTCAGGAATTGTGCTTCATCGATGAAGACCGCGTTGAACTGGTGCTCTTTGAGTTGTTCCTCAATACAAGCGAACAGATCAAGCTTTGTGTCGTAGATGAGGGCGTCTGATTTCAAACCTATACGCGATGAAATTTCTCCGACCTTGGTGCGATTGTCGAGGGCTGCTGTGAACAGCAAACTGCGCATGCCGCGCTCCTGATAGTTATAGGAGGCCTGCAGCAGCAGAGTGGATTTACCAGCATTCATTGCGGAGAAATTGAAATATAGTTTTGCCATTGGCCCTTCGCGGCGCGGCGCGCCTCATCGCGTTCAATCTGATTAGGTCTTCATACATGGATTCGTGAGAGAGGCCAGAACCCTGGGAGGTTACTCACAAGGTTCCACGGCAAACTTTTAACGTGAGGCGTATCCAGCAACCAAACTTGGCAATTCACGCATACAGGCTATGGAATGATCCGGCAGAACAGGGGATCGATTGGCATGCTGCAGAGGGTTAAACCAGACAGAAGTGGCGCCGATATTGTTTGCGCCTGCGATGTCGTGCTCCAAAGAGGCGCCGACATGGATGAGTTTGTCGGGGCTCATACCAGCCATTGAAAGCATGGCATCAAAGAGACGGGGATCCGGTTTTTTGTAGGGGTACTCTTCCGCCATCACCACGAAATCGAAGAGGTGGGCGATACCTGCGCTTTTGGGGCATGAGTTGCCGTTGGTGATGAGCGCTGTCTTGTAGTTTCGCTTCAGCGTTGCGAGCGTTTCTTTGACATGAGGGTAAAAGTAAGGGTCTCCGAAGCGGACTTTTTTGAAGATTTTCAGCGCTTGCTCAGACAAATCCTTAGCATTACTCAGTGGATTAAGTGCTTGTTCAAATGAAGCTCTTCGAATTTCCAGATAGCGAATGTTGTTGGGGTCTGCGTCTTCAACGAGGGATTTATGTATTTTTTTGAGGCGTTTGGGCGTGATGGGTTTGTCGGAGTAATGGCTTAAAAAACTTGCGGTGGTGATGAGGGCTTCGTCCAGAATTCGTTGAAAATCAAAGAGGGTTTGGTCTGCATCGAAGGATATAAGCAATTCTCGTGGCATTCCAAATTTCCCTCCGGACCGATCCCTAGAAAGTTATTATATGCTTACTTTAGGGTAATATGTGAAGTGTCGCGAAGATTGGAAAATGGTCTGAGCCGACATCTTCGTCAATTATGAGGTCTTTGATTATAATTTCTTCAGAAGAGGTGATGTGATCGACTTTTGATCCCAACACTTTTCCAAGAAAAGGATTGATAAAATATCGAGTTGTCTGCGGAATGAGGCTGGTGAACGTTGTTTTCAGCTTCAAATCTGAAAGCAGTTTCTGAAAGGTATCTGACCAGACAGGGGTGTTCCAGTCCCCTAAAACCATAATGGGTGAATCTGTCTGCTGTTCCCGGATGTAATTTGACACGTAATTCATGTAGGTCGTCCGTCCGTCCAGGCGACGTTGACTGCGTGGACTTGCCGGGTGGATTGCATAGAGCTGGATCAGGGTGCCGTTGATGTCGACATTTGCGCTCAGGAACTCGCGTGGGATGTACCCGTTTTGCCCAAGGCCAGGTATATGAACTCGTTTTGAGTTCTCTAGCGGAAATTTGCTGAAGACTGTGAGATCAGTGTCGCGCTTTGCTGGTGGCAGGATAGCGTATTGATAATTCTCTGTAAGGAATGTTTTCAGGCGGGGAGTTGCGCTTGCGGTTTCCTGAAACGCGATCAGGTCTGGTTGACGTTTTTCAATCAGCTCTTGCAAGGCCTCCTTCTCGAACTGCATATGCAGGAGATTGAGGCTCATGACGTTGAACGTCTTGCTCTTGGGGTGGTTATCCAGAATTGCGACAGGTTGAGTGACGAGACGGATGCTGGTGACCATCCAGAAGCTGGAGATGATCAATCCTAAGAGACAGAGTAAATGGAGCCAGTGCAGCTTTCTGGCCAGTACGAGCCAGAGAAGGAGACCGACAAAACCTACTGCGATAAGCTGAGGGATGAAGAAAGCTACCGCCTCGCTCAACAGGTTTCCGGGAGCGAATAAAGAGGCGAGGAGCAAGAAGGTGACCGCAAGTGTTCCTGCGCGCACCAGATGAAGCAAGATCGGAGTATTTGGTTTTTTCTTTGATAATACCCTGTCTGAACGCACTGCTCTCACCTTTGGTTATTAAGTTTTGATGAGAATAGCGTATAGTCGTTTTCTATTTGTGAAAACAATGCGTTATCCCGTGATTATTCGTGGAAGTGGTTGTAGATCAGTTTTGCAATGCTTTCGGAGATTCCTGAAATAGCTCGCAAATCTTCGATGCCAGCTTTTGAAACTGCTTTTGCTGTGCCGAAGTGACGAAGCAGAACGCGCTTTCTTGTCGGACCAATACCTGCAATTTCATCCAGCGGATTTGCGACGATTGCCTTCTTTCGGCGGGCTCGGTGGGAGCCGATCGCGAAGCGGTGTGCCTCATCTCGCATGCGTTGCACAAAGTACAGGACCGGATCACGTTCAGGTAACATGAAACTTTGTTTGCCCGTGACGAAGAACTTCTCGCGTCCTGCATCGCGGTCTGGGCCTTTTGCAATGCCGACCAATGGGATGTCCGTGATGCCCATCTCTTCGAGTGTTTCGCGGACGGCGCTGAGCTGGCCTTTACCGCCATCGATCAGCACCAAATCAGGCCATGGAGGGATGTCAGCATTGGATGGCGCAACATCCTGCTCTTCTTCACCGGTTTTTTGCTCAGTTTTTGATTGTGTGGTGAAACGGGCAGCTTGCTCGTAACCTTCCGGGTTCTCCTTCATCAGGCGGGCGAAACGGCGTGAGAGCACTTCTCGCATCATGCCGTAGTCGTCGCCCGGGATCAGGTCTTCCGACTTGATGTTGAACTTTCTGTACTGGCCTTTTGCAAAACCATCTGAGCCCGCAACAATCATTCCGCCAACAGCATTGGTGCCTGAGATGTGGGAGTTATCGAAAACATCGATGCGACGTGGCGTACGGTCCAGATCGAAGGCTTCGGCGACGCCTTTCAAAAGCTTCAGCTGGCTGGATGTCTCAGCAAGCCTACGGCCAAGAGCGCCCTTGGCATTCGTGAGCGCATGCTCCACCAATTCGCGTTTTTCGCCGCGCTTTGGTATTGCAACTTCGACCTTGCGATTGGCCCTTGCAGAGAGGGCTTCTACCAGTAGTTCTTGCTCTTCCAGTTCATGTGAGAGCAAGACCATACGTGGTGGCGGTTTATCCTCGTAGAACTGGGAGAGGAAGCTCTCCAGAATTTCCGCGGGTTCGTAGCTTTTATCCGCTTTAGGAAAGTATGCGCGGTTGCCCCAGTTTTGTCCCGTGCGAAAGAAGAAGACTTGCACGCATGTCTGGCCGCCTTCCTGATAGGTGGCGAAAACATCTGCTTCTTCAATGCTCTGCGGATTGATGCCTTGATGGCTCTGGACATGTGACAATGCAGAAATGCGGTCGCGATAGACAGCCGCCTGTTCAAAGTCGAGGTTCTCTGAGGCTTTCTCCATAGCGACTGCCAGGTCTTGCTTGATGAGCTGGCTTTTGCCTGAGAGGAAGGATTTTGCTTCAGCGACAAGTCCTTTGTAGTCCTCAATGGAGATCTCGCCAGTGCAGGGTGCTGCACAACGCTTGATTTGATAAAGCAGGCAAGGGCGTGAGCGATTGGAATAGTAGCTGTCGGAGCAGTTGCGGATGAGAAACGCCTTTTGCATGGCGTTGATGGTGTCATTGACAGCGCCAGCGGATGCAAATGGTCCGAAGTAATCGCCTTTGCGAGCCCGAGCTCCGCGGTGTTTGATCAGGGCAGGGGCTTCATGGTCAGCACTGATCAAGATGTATGGAAAGGACTTGTCGTCACGCAGGAGAACGTTGAAGCGAGGGCGTAAACGCTTGATGAGGTTTGCTTCCAGCAGCAAGGCTTCTGGTTCTGTGCGGGTTTCAACGAACTCCATGGCAGCAGTTGCCATGATCATCCGCATAATGCGGTTGGACTGGCCCTGAAGCCGAGTGTAACTTGTGACGCGCTTCTTCAGTGACCGAGCTTTGCCCACATAGAGGACTTCGCCGTCCTCATCAAACATGCGGTAGACGCCGGGGCCAAGGGGCAAGCGTTTTACGAAGTCCGCAATGACTTCAACGCCCTTTACGCCAGGTTTGCGCGGGGCGGCGTTGCTTTCAAACTGGATGTCTGGATTGCTTTGGGGCACATCGACATTGTCTTCTGCTTGAGCAGGCATGTCAGATGTGTCTTTAGCCATGATCCAATTACTCTCGGTGTATGCTGAAATAAAATATGGAAACGCACCTTATCCGATTCAACGGCAGGTGCGGTCTCTCAGAAGTGTTTTAGTTGTGTGTCCTAGATGAAATCCAGAGCAAATACGCCGTAGATATAAGCGACATAGGCAACGCTAAGGAATATGCCCCATGCTTTGCCGAGGCACAGACGCCTGGCGGCAAAGATATAAAGCAGTACGGCACAGGCTAGCATGACCCAGATGTCGTAGACGAGGATCTGTTCTGGGATCGGAATTGGAATGATTGTGACCGTAATGCCCATGATCGCCAGCAGATTAAATACATTTGAGCCAATGACGTTGCCGAGAGCCACTGCTGAATGCTGACGGAGGGCTGCCATGACGGTTGTTGCAAGCTCTGGCAGCGAGGTGCCAAGAGCAACGACAGTCAGGCCGATAACAGCATCGGACACGCCCCAAGATGATGCCACATCAGTTGCCCCGGAGATCGTCAGCTGGGCTCCAAGCGGCAGGCCGATCAGGCCCAGAACGAGAAAGAGTGCTGCAATCGCTTTATTTTCTGGAACGGAATCGACGTCGAGATCGTCTTCTTCATCTCCATCAGAAGCCGTTACACAGCAAGAGCCGTTCTCTTTTTTATGCTTCTTGGTTGCGCGTACTGAATCCCCCAGAAAGATTAGAAGCAAAACAAGAAGGCCGATACCTGCATAATGGGTTAGCGTGCCCATGAAGCAGAGTGCTGCAAAAATGACGGAGACCACAAGCATGAACAGAGCGTTTCTGTGAGCTCCATTTTCATCGCATGGCGTTGTTGCGATCAGAGCAGGTACACCAAGAACCAGTAGCACGTTTGCGATGTTGGAGCCGACAACATTACCGATTGCAACGCCGCTGACTCCGTCGAGGGCAGCTTTCAGAGAGATAAAGAGTTCTGGTGCAGAGGTACCAAAGGCGACAATGGTCAAACCGATGATGAGAGTTGGAATTCCCAGAGCCTGAGCAATTGACACAGCGCCGCGTACAAGCAAGTCACCGGCAAAAATCAATAGTGCGAGACCTCCGAGGAGGGCAGCATATGAGAAAAGCATAGGCTGAAATTCCAATTATGTAAGGTTATTTGCTACACCAAAGGGGGCATACAGGAGTCTGACCGGGTATATAGACAGGTTTGCAGCGTTCTTGAAGTGTCTCAGATCACTTTTGACAGCAGATCTCTGCAAAAATTTCAGTTGGTAGAATTGATCACAGCCTGTGTGTAGTAAAAAGGCCACTCAAATAGTGTATATTACCTAGCGTAAACAACAGGTTGTCAAATGCGCCATATTCTTTCTGTAGTTTGCCTTGAATTAACCAGAATTCGTGTCAGATCCAGCCACAAAGTCAAATCATACCTTTCTCCATCCCGGGGCGGTCTCATTTGATCGCCTTCCCCCAGCGGATGCGTTTCATGCGCTCCGTTTATAATTTGTTGGAGAATGATACATGCTGCGTATTGCGTCTTGTACCGCTATTGCTTTCGGTCTGATGGCCGGCACTTCCCTTGCTGCTGACCTCCCTCAGCCAGTACAGCCAGTTCAGCCAGAAATTTCTTATGAAACACCAGCGACCTTTTCTGCGTATGACTGGTCTGGTGCTTACATCGGTGCCAACGCTGGTTGGGGATTCCTCGGCGCTGATGGCAAAAGTGGTGCATCCGGTGCATTGGATGACGACCAGAATGGTGTAACTGCGGGCGTTCATGCCGGTTACAACTTCATGGTTGCTCCAAGTGTTGTCCTGGGTGCTGAAGCTGACATTCAGTACAATGACCTTGAAGAGAAAAGCGCTGGCGTAGAGCTGCAGTCCGACTGGAACGCAACTGTTCGCGCTCGTGCAGGTTATGCTCTCGACCGTACGCTTGTATACGGTACAGGTGGTGCTGCATTCAAAGACCTGACTGCAAAATCCTCTTCAGGCAAGGATGAGAAAACCGCTATTGGTTACGTTGTAGGTGCTGGTGTTGAACACGCTGTAACCGACACTCTGACTGCTCGCCTTGAATACCTGTATCAGGACTTCGGCGATCAGAAGTTTGACTTCGGTGGCGACACTGAAAAAACTAAGATTGATGAAAATCTGGTACGTGCAGGCGTTTCCATGAAGTTCTAATTGAACTGATTTTCTGCATTAAAGGCGCATGCTTCCGGCATGCGCCTTTTTTGCTTTCAGCTTCTTTCAAGCATTTCTGGTGCCTGTGTTTCGTTGTAGGCCGGAACCTGCGCAACAAAAGCTTCATGCCATCGAACCAGTTGCGGGTTGTTCTGCCGCCAATCCCCATTCGCTCGTAAATCGAGATAACCTAATGAACAAGCAAGTGCGATCTGGGCACAGTCCGGAATGACATTGGTTTCGGCTGGGGTTGGCAAAGGATGGTCATTGAAGGCTTTCAAAGTGCGATCAACTTTTCCTTGCTGGCGGTCTATCCAGGTCCGGTTCCAGTGCTCTTCCGGGTGGTTCCTTGTTTCAATCTGAGCCTGAATGGCGGCATCACTGATGCCATCCGCCATTGCTTGTTTTGTCAAGATTGAGATGCGGGTGTCATCTGCAGGGATAATCTTGCCTCCGCCAGCCAGAGTGTCGAGCAGCTCCAGTGCGACGCGGCTGTCATAGACGATGTCGCCGTTTTCCAGCAAAAGTGTCGGGACTTTTGCAAGTGGATTCTGCTCGTACAAAGAGCCCTCGGATGCTCTTGTGTCAGCCCAATCGACTTTCACCAGTTCCTGAAGTCCCAGAACTGCAGCAGCGATACGCGCTTTTCGTCCATAAGGGGAAGTTGGTGATGTGCGGAGGATGACCATTTTGCCTAAACTCCCGGCTCAGCTTTGGTTTTGTCAAATGACGGTACGCTTGAAGCGAAGTCATCCAGCCATGCAACGAGTGTTGGATATGATTTTCGCCATTCACCAGCGAAACGAAGATCAAGATACCCAAGAGCACATGCGAGTGCGATCTGAGCTGCATCAGGTGAGTTGTGTTGGACTTTTGGCAATGGGTTGTTTTCGAAGGCTGTCAGCGCGCGATCAACCTTGGCCTGTTGATAATCCACCCAGTCCTGATGCTTCTTCTCTTCAGGACGCATACGGCTTTCATAAACGATCTGGATTGCCGCATCACAGATACCATCTGCAAGAGCTTGTTTGGTCAGAATTTCAAATCGTTCAGCACCTGCTGGAAACAGCTTCTCGCCACCAGCCGTATAGTCCAGATATTCAGTGATGACGCGGCTGTCGTAGAGTACGTTGCCGTCTTCAAGGACAAGACATGGAATTTTGCCGAGTGGGTTTTGCTGGCGGAGCGTGTCATTGGGATCGAGTGTCTGTGCAACTTCAACATTCACTTTGTCTGCGAAGCCTAGCACGTATAGTGCGAGCTTGATTTTGCGACCAAATGGAGAAGCGCTGGAGGAACGGAGAGTTTGCATGGCAGCCACCTGTAAAACACTAGATCATGTTGCAACGCGCATCCTTATCCGAAACCCGGAGGTGCATTCGGTGATACGCTCTAGGAGAATTGAGTGGTCTGCACGATATCCGTGTTTCTTCCAATAATGCAAGGGACTTCGATTTGATTGTGTCAGAGCTTGCGGTTACTGGATGAGTTCCTTTGCAAAATGCTCGACAGCATTCCAATCTGTAAATTCGACAGTGAGTTTGGGGTCTGTCGGGCCATTGGTCATCTTCATGATGAGTTGGATCATTACCCGATCCCACGGCTTGTAGTCAGGATAGTTGAGAGCACCTGCAAAGACAGCAGCCTTCTTTGGCTCAAACTTCGATTTCTCCAAGTATTTCCTGAGGTATGCGTTGGTTTGCGGGGTGCTCTTCTCCGGCTTTCGGGCCGTTAGGTTGACTGAAAAGAAAGCCGTATGTGCCTGATTCAGTTCGGCCAAATTGCGGCTGACAAACTGGCGAACCTGACGTAAGTGGAAGCCATAGCGGATAGGGGCTCCAATGAGAATTCGGTTGTTCTTCAAATCAGTTGGGAGCTGTTCCACCCCCGTTACAAGAGGGAGGAAGACGATCTTTTCTCCATTCTTTTCAAGAAACTCTGAGATCTTGCCAATTATTTTTTTAGTCTGGCCGTCATGACTGGCGTAGGCGAGATAGTATTTCATCAGTTGTGAACCCGTAGGACTGTGCTGAGATCGAATATAAATCTCATGTGCACATAGTCCTAGGAGGCATGATGTAGCAAGGCGTTGCGTTAGCGGGGTATGATTTCCTGCTCTGGCCTAACCGTCCGGCATTCGCCATCGTAGACCCTGAACTTGTCGAGGCCGTCAAGGCAAGCTTTAACGCCCCATGAAAGGCCAAGGAAGCCATCATACTGCACCAGTGCGTAATAGATGCGGTGGCGGGTGTCGTCGCTTAGTGTTGCTACGCCATTGCAATAGCGGCGGCCCACTGGGCTTGGCCGCCTGATCGTGAAATCCGACTCGCGAATTTCTTCGATCAGTTTGATCTCTAATCCGTCATAATAACTTGGAACAGCACGTGCGATTTGTCGTGCGACGGCTCTTTGTGCCGAACCGGAGTCACAAGCTGGCAGATAGTCGCCGGACCATCCGAAATAGACTTTCTCATTTGGATCAATGAAATCCTCTTCGTCTATCTGCGGGATGGTCGTGTCATAGCTCCCCGGAGAAACCAGATCAGCAGCAAACGTCGTTCCGGTGGCAACACTCAGTACAGTTGCAGTCAACAGAGTTAGGATTGATCTCGCGCGCATTAACACTCTCCACGGAAAGGCTGGCTGGTCTGAAGCAGCGGATAGCTGCCTGCAGGAAGCGTTTATGCACCAGCCTCTTTATGAGGCGCGACGAGATACTAAAAGCGCATGAGCTTTGGCCCTGCGCTTCTAGCAATCAGTGATTTGCTGTTTTGGGTCAATCAAAGGTTCTGAGGGGTTACTCAGGAATAACCTGCTCCACGTTCCATGACGGGTTGATGCCTTGCGTCAGAGTTTTGCAGAGCCATGGCAGGGCGGCGTTCATGTCTTTTGTGAGTGTCCAAGGAGGATTGATGACCAACATCCCGCTGGCCTTCATTGGCGCGTCCTTGCTGACTTTACCAGCCGACAATTCGATTTTCATAGTGTTGCGGATGCCAGCTTCGTCAAGTGTAGCAATGAGTTGGCGAACTGCGCTGAAGTTTTTGACCGGATACCAAATAGCAAATGTTCCGGTTGGCCATCTCTTCCAACCACGGATAACACCATCTGCAACGCGTGCGAATTCATCTTCCACTTCGAACGCCGGATCGATCAAGACGACACCGCGTCTTTCTTTTGGGGGGAGGAAGCTACCCAATGCGAGCCAGGCATCCAGTGCAATGACCTTGACCTTTTTGTCCCCGCCGTAATTGTTTTTCAGCTCTTCAAAATCTTCTGGATGAAGTTCTGTGAGCGTCAGGCGGTCCTGCTTTCTGGCTAGCATGCAAGCAATTTCAGGGGAGCCAGGGTAAAATTGTACACCACCGCCCGGGTTGAGATTCTCGACTGTTTCCAGCCAGGGAGCGAGAACTTCCTTCACTGGATCTGGCGCATCGCCAAGGTTTTCCAGCACTTTGCCGATGCCTTGCTGCCACTCTCCGGTTTTCTGGGCTTCTTCAGAGGTCAGATCATACAGGCCAATTCCGGCATGCGTGTCCAGTACTCTGTAGGCTCCATCTTTTTTCTGGAGGTACTTCAAGATGTTGGCGAGGACGATATGTTTGAGTACATCGCCAATGTTGCCTGCGTGGTAAATGTGCCGATAGTTCATGGTGGGCGCCTGTTGGCCTTTATCGCGCGCTGCTGCCAGGGTGGAGTTCTCTAGAGGCGCTCTTGTTAATAGGTTTGTTGTCGGCCTTATAGTCTGATGGTGGGCAGGGACACAAGGCGCAAAGCACTCTACTGAGCCCAAAACTAAAGGCAGCAAAGTGCTGCCTTTAGTAAATCGACAGTGCAGGTCCAAGGTGGTTAGTCCTGGCCTATGCTGTCAAAGTCGTCGCGCATCTCTGGCTGAGATTCAGCTGTGTCAGATGAGGCTGTACCGTCTTCCAGTCGCAGTTCAACTGCCTTTGGACCTTTGCCCCGGCGATCAGGTTCTGTCTCAAAGGAAATCCGCTGCCCGCTATCAAGCGTCGTCAGACCGGAGCGCTCAACAGCTGAGATATGGACGAATACATCGCTTTCGCCATCATCTGGTGTGATGAAGCCGAAGCCCTTATCCAGCTTGAAGAACTTGACAGTGCCAGATTGGCGAGGTCCCCGTTCAACAGGTGGATAGCTGCGTCGTCCGCCGCCTCCACCGTTTGGTCCGTCCCGGAAGCCACCGCCTCCGCCACCACCACCACGGTTGCCATACCCGCCGCCACGGTCATTGTCGCCATGCCCGCTCGCGCGATAGTCGTTATTCCGGTCTCCGCCGTATCCTCCCGGACTGCGGTTACCGTAGGGACCTCTGCGTTCATTTTCCACCACAGGAGGCGCGTAGGCGCCGCGCTCGGAATCTCCTGGAAAATATGCTGGTGCCCCAAACTCCGGGCCGAAATTCTGCGAATCCCCAAATTCGCGCTTGCCGCCTCGCTTGCTGCGTGGACGACGACCCGAATTCCCATTATGCATTACAATATCGCCTTTCCTGCGGATTTAAACCTGCCAGTATCCGCATGTACTCGCTTTCTCAAAGCCAATTGCCCGTCCGAAAACACACAAAAAATAAATCAAATGTCTTAGTGGGGCTTTGGTTAAGAGCTCCTACCTGCCTTGCATCGCAAACACTCCTTAATTGCTTGGCCGGGTAATAATATTGGCCAGTTCAACATAGGCAGTCTTTACGTATGCGCGGCATATCATAGGGTTCAGTTTGGTAATAGGGCAAGCTTTTCCTAGGGAAGGTGGAGGTAAAACCCTATGAAATTGGGGGTGTAGCCAGAAATGGGAGGATAAAATCACATTATTTACATCTAAAATATCGAATAATTTTGCGAAGACAAATGATATTTGCATGTTTGACTGTCGCTGCAATTATAAATGGTATTTGCTGGGTCTTAGTTTGGGAGTTGTATTTGAAAGTCGTAATATTAGCAGATTTCTGAAAGGGCTGAGAGTAGCCCAGCATATCTGATTACTGTATGGTGCGAGGAATTCGGAATTTGGAGATGAAGCACTTATGAGTGATGCCAGCAATAAAGCAGATCTGACGGGAATTCAGATAACTGTTGTACCGGTTACTGCCTTCCAGCAGAACTGTAGCATCGTCTGGAACAAGAATACGCATAAAGCTGTTGTTGTTGATCCTGGTGGGGATGTGGATCACATTCTTGCAGCACTTAAAGAGCTGGATGTGACGGTAGAGCATATTCTCATCACTCATGGGCATATCGACCATATTGGCGGTGCTGCTGAATTGGCAGAAACATTGAATGTTAAAGTGATTGGCCCTCATGAAGATGATCGCCCACTGATTGATCGTGTTGAAGATCAGGCCAAACAGTTTGGTTTAGACGCCGTCAAGAAAGTGGAGCCAGATCAATGGCTTGTTGAGGGTGATGTGGTCACTGCTGCGGGTGCTGAGTTTCAGGTTCTACACTGCCCAGGTCATGCTCCAGGGCATGTGGTGTTTTACAACAAGGACCTGAAACTGGCGATTTCGGGCGATGTTCTGTTTGCAGGATCGATTGGGCGAACTGATCTGCCGGGTGGTGATCATGATACGCTTATCGCCTCAATTAAGGAAAAGCTCTTGCCGCTGGGTGATGATATTACTTTCTTGCCTGGGCATGGGCCAGCTTCTTCGCTTGGCCACGAAAGGCTGAACAACCCATATCTAAAATAACCAATGGTTATCTGAGAGCGTGAAGGGGAGTTTGTGCTCCCCTTTTTAACGAAGGATTGCCTGGAGTTCGTCGATGCGCTCGTTGATGAGCCAGCCGTAGTAATTTTCTCGGGGCAAATGTGCAGGGGTCATTCTACGTTTGTTTCGGTAGGAAATGGCACGTTCCCAAGGGTTTCCGAGATTATATAGGGTCGACGTGAGGCCCGGGTTTTCGGAGATATCGACGTTAGCGACCTTTTTGTAGGCGTTTATGGCGTCTCTTAGTACTGCAGCGGTGTAGTGAATTGATTTGTTTGGATTCATCACCGTTTTGTAAAGGCCTGACGCATCTTTGGAGCTGAGTTTTGGCAGGCCGCTGATGCTGCTGACCATGTCATTCATCTTTAATGCGGTGAGCGGCGTTATCTGGCCTAGTCCAAAGCTTTGCCCTGCGAACATTGGTCTGAAAAATGCTCTGTGAAAGGGTTCCTGCGGGTAGCGGACTGCACCGATTGTCTTTCCCATGAATCTTGTGTTCCAGACGAGTTCGTAGCATCTCCACCGACTGTTGCTGGTTTCCGCTCTGCGGCATGTGTTGAACTGCGGACGCTCTACAAAACTCCAGACTTTCTCGCCATCATGTTGGAAAGAAATAGGAATTCTCGCGTATTGCAGGGCCTTCATGTAATAGCCCTGAGCACTGTCGAGGCTATCGTAATTGTAGGTATGCTCTCCGACGATCGCTCCCAGGATATGCACCGGGTCTATGTTGTAAAGGCTGGCGACCTTCTTGATGTTCTTGATCAGGCGGCCTTCTCGTTTAAGCACTTTGAGAATGCGTTGAAACTTTTTTTCATAGGTTCGTTTGAAGGCTTTGGTACGCGTTGCAGATGCGCTGGGGATGGTCGGCTGGCTTTGAAGGCGATTGCCAGAGGGAACCACAAGCGGAACATTTGCCTGTGCTGAGCTTAGCAATAAGTCAGTTGAAGATAAGATTAGGGTCGATACTAAAAAGAATGTACTTGCTCTTCTAGGTATTATCATAGCAATCGAACTCTGCACTATTAATCGCTGTTGATTTTGATTGCTTGATAGGTATCTGAATTGTCCTAAAAATTTATTCAGATAGTATGTTTTGCTTTCTAGCATAAGTAAGTTGTTGTTTTTTACAACTATGACCACTTAGGTATTGCTTGAATTCATTGGCAACAGAGATGCGCACTTGTATTACGCCGCTTTGAATAAAGCCGAGTTCTGCAGCAGCAGCTTTGGAAAGATCAATCAGACGATTTTGGGCATATGGACCGCGATCATTGATCCGGACCGTCAAAGACTTGCCGTTTGACAGATTGGTTACAAGCACTCTTGTGCCCATTGGCAATGTCAGATGAGCGGCTGTGAGCTTTGTTGGGTCCATCTTTTCCCCATTCGCTGTTTGAGAGTTGAGGGCATACCAGGATGCTTCTCCACATTGGGCGGTTCTTTTTATTTCCACCTGATGAGGGCGCAAGATGAAGGCGATAGACACTATCAAGATAGCGGCGATGAACAGAAGGAGAGCAGAGATGCGACTGCCACTATGGGCTAAGCCTTTATTGTTCCAAGACATTCTGAGGCCTATTGGCAATTTAGCTACGCCAATTATACAGGGTTTCCCTTGTTTTAGGGACCAGAGAGATTTTCTGTGTTGGTGAGTTGGTTTATGTAGATTGAAAAAATTGATCACGTTTGTAGCGGTGCGTACCGCGCGAACATATTCCGGATAGGGGAATAAAGTGCAGCAAAAGCCATTGACTGGAAGACTTATCCTTGCGGATGTCGCCCGCGGCCTCGCGCTCCTGACAATGGCAATCTATCATTTCTCCTGGGACCTTTCTTGGTTTGGTGTTGTCGACTGGGATGTTTCCGGTTCGCCGGGGTGGCGGTTGTTTGCGCAGTTGATCGCGGGCAGTTTTCTGTTTCTGGTTGGGTTCAGTCTGGTGCTGGCGCATAAAAACGGCATCCGGTGGGAAAGTTTCTGGCGCCGGGAGATAAAGGTGGCAGTTGCTGCACTTGCGGTTTCTGTTGCGACTTACTTTATCTTTCAGGATCAATGGGTTCGCTTTGGAATTTTGCATTCCATTGTTGTGTCCAGTCTTCTTGCCCTGCCGTTTTTGCGCGTTCATTACGTGTTTGCGTTGCTATGTGGGGCAGGGGTGATCCTTCTCTACCACTGGCTCGGGGATTATGTGCTGCCATATCGCCAGTTTTTCTGGCTTGGGCTCAACTCTCTGCCCGAAGTTTCCGTTGATTATGTGCCACTTATTCCTTGGTTTGGACCTGTGCTACTGGGCATTGGGTGTGGGGATATCCTGCATCGCTATGACCTTTTGCGGCTTTTGCGCGGTTCTGCGTCGCCAAGCGTTATTTCGCGTTGTTTTGCGTGGTTCGGTCGACATTCCCTTGCGACTTACCTTCTGCACCAACCGATCCTGTTCGGGGTTGTTTGGGCTGGCGTGACTGCTGGGGTGCTTAGTACCAATGCGGGGGATGTTCAGGTCAGAAGCTTTCAGCAATCTTGCGTGATGGCTTGTAGTCAGACCGTGGATGCTAGCGTGTGTGAGCAGGCGTGTCGTTGTACCTCCTCTGAAATGATGAATCGGGGTGTTTGGGAGGATCTGTTGACCAGACCGAATGATGCGGATGTGCGTGAAATTGCACAGCAGGTCTTTCAGGTGTGTCTGCGGCGCTAGGTTCGATATTCTCTTTGTGAAGTAATTTTATTCCCCTGCCTTCAAACAGATTTGCCGGATTTGAGTGATCTGTTTGTGAATCGGTCAGCCGAAGCTCTCTGCGCTTTCCGGGTGCTGAGCATCAACTATTCTGTTGCGTATCTCTTCCGCTGGAAAAATATACATTTTCTGACCGCTGAAATCTCGGGGGGCAGTTCTGTGATCTTCTTTTCCAAAAAAGGCGCGATCTAGGCGCTATTACCTATACGTAAGTTTTGGAATTGCATGAGATTTTTACGATCCAGGTTGAGATGTCATTTCTATGAGTAAGTCATAATTTGCTCAATTATGCAGCTGACATAAAGTTATCTTCAGAAGAAAAATACCCAAAACTACAGATAGATGGTATTGACCACGCTAAATGTACGGATAATATATCACTCGGTAAATATACGCAGTTATTATGAAGTGATGTTGGGATTTTCGTGCTTGTGGGGGAAGTATAGTCACAATCTATGCTCAAATAATGTTTTAAACATAGCGTCACCTTTATGAGGTGAGCTCTTCTTTCACGACATATCTTCGCATCCCTTCAGGAGTGAGCTCGGTTTTGGGGAATTACCCGAAGCTCACGAGTATGGGGGAAGAGAATGCGGGTTTTGAAGAATGCAGGCCGCGGCCTTGCAGCAGGCTGCTTCGTGTTGGCCGGATCAAGTGCTGCCTTTGCGGGTGCGTGGGATAATATGGGAGTTGGATCCCTTGATCTGCTGTTCGCGCCAGAAAAATTTGTGGTTGAAGGTGGGGCGACCTACTTTGACCGGAATGTTGATTACAAGGTGAAGAGTGCAAAGGCGCAAGGCGGGGCTGATGTTGGCGTTGGCCCTATCGCTTCCAATTCGACCAACGAACGTACCACTCCAAATATTTGGAACTATCAGGTCGGCGTAAAGGCCACTTTGATGGAAAATCTGGATTGTCTTGGGCGCACATATAATCCATTTGGGATTACAGAAGAAATGGATCCTACCTGGGCGGGCCGTTATGGGGGGTATAAGACTGAGGCAGGTACATTCGGATTAGATGCAACTTGCGCGTATAAGTTTCAAATTGATGGCAGTAGTAATTTCAGGGCGATTGTTGGTGTTAAGGCTTTGGACTTAACTTACGATTCTGATGGAATGGTCCTTGGTGTTGCTTTAGCAAGTGGTCTTGTTGGGACACCTCTAGAAACTGCTCACGATCTTGGAAGCCGTACAGCTCCAAATGGAAATACATATAGTGATTTTGTCTCTGGTGCTTCTTTAAAATCCAAGGGCATGAGTTGGGGATGGCGTGCAGGCGTTGCTTATGAAATTCCTCAATACGCAATGAGAGCCAGCCTTGTATACGATTCAGAAATTGAATTTGACCTTGAAGGTGAAACCTACGTCAATGATGTTCCGTTGAAACCTATTGCTGGTGGAGGAACGACCAATATTCCTGGAACGGCTTTTGCTTCTCTGACGTTGCCTCAATCAGTTGAATTGAATGTTCAGTCAGGCATAGCGCCTGGGTGGTTGGCAACTTTCGGTGTCAAATGGATGGATTGGTCTGTCATTGATAGTCTTGTTTTGACGGATGCAAAGGGCGACAAAAAGACTGATCGGGCTCTGAACTTCAAAGACGGATGGACTGTTAAGGCAGGTGTCGGCCACAAGCTCAATGAAAAATTGAGTCTTGGCAGCTCAGTGCAATGGGACCGCGGTGTCGGGGGGAGTTATTCTGATACCTACACACTAGGGCTTGGTGGGTCTTATGCACTCAATGATAAGGTCAAGGTCATTCTCGGTGGTGCGGCAATCTATAAAACCTCTGGTGCGGGTGATGCTAACAATCTGGCTAGTGGGGCTGAAAATAACTATGAGTATGATTCTTCTTGGAATTACGCGCTGAATACAAAATTGCGCATAGCGTTCTAAGTAAGTTCAAAAAACTCAAATACAAAGCCGGGGGCGTTGTCTCCGGCTTTTTTTGTTTTGGGTGCTCGTGCCGGGATTTTAGGGGAATCCCTCATTGTGTGTGATTTGTGCAAGATGCAGCTCAATTTGTGCTGTTTATGCAACAGTTTTGTGGAGAAATGAGCATGTTGGATTGTTGGAAAACCTATCCCAAAACTCTTAAGTAACTTACGTATAGGTAAGTTTGACTATCGTCTAATGCTTAGTCGTTCTTTGCGATTAACTGGTCTTTGTTTGAGACTAGTAAATATAACATCATAATTTACCTTGGGTCACATTAAAGTCTAGAAAAGCTTACCCAAGCGAAATAGTGTAGTATTTATACTATGGGAGGGGTGATTATTTCTCCCGATGCGTTATGCATGCAGTCAGAACTATATCAGTTTGCTCTGCAAATTGGTGGGATTGCACTGGCGCGAGGCACGTTGATGCTCGTTAAGTGCGGATAGCATGTGTGTCGCATTGGGGTGAAACGCGTTGCAATTTCCGTATCTTAAGCAAGTGCTCCTAACTGAATGAACCTAAAATCAGTGTTTTAAACACTGTGTACGGGGAAACATAAGGGGGAGAGGGCATGCGTGTTCTCAAGACATTGGCTCAGACAACCGTTCTGGGCTGCGCGGTATCCATGATTCCTGCTGCTGCATTTGCAGGCGGCTGGTCGACCGAAGGCATCGCTGACTACGATTTGCTGTTTGCTGATGGCAAGTTCGTTTTTGAAACTCAGGCGACTTACGCTGATCGTAACGTTGATTTCAAGAACGCTGAGACAACGCAGACTAGCGGACTAGGTTCGAGCACAGATTCGGCGAATTCTTCGGCTGACGACATTGCTCCAAATATTGCGGTATTTTCTGGTGCTGTCAAAGTAGAGCTACTGGATAATCTGGACCTGTATGCACGTCTCAACCAACCTTATCTGATCCGCGAACAGCCTGGCTTTGATTGGAATGGACGTTTTGCTATAGGTGAAACTAATGCAGATGCTTTAGGCTTCGATGCAATGTTGAGCTACAAACATGAAGTGAGCGAAGGTAACTTTGTTCGTGTGTTTGGTGGTCTTCGGTCTGTAACCGTCGACTATGAGCAGCTGTCGAAGACCGATGCTTCTGCGCTTGGTTTTGGTGAGCTGGACACTGAGATTAATGTCGATTCAGAGCGTGAGTACGGCTTCCGCATTGGTGCGGCATTTGAGAAGCCTGAGATCGCTTTGCGGGCGTTGGTTGCATATGAGTCTGCGATTGATGTTGAGCTTGATGGTGCTTTGAGTATTCAGAACTTAGGTAGTCATAACTCAGTTGCAAAAGCGACCCTCCCTCAGTCTATTGAAGCTAAAATTCAAACTGGCATTGCTCCAAAATGGCTGGCTACTGTTGGAGTAAAATGGACAGATTGGAGTGTCCTCAATGAACTAGCTGTCGATGTAGATGCTCCTGGTGGTGCTCTTCCTTTGGGTGCTGTTCCGCACAAGGTAGTTCGACATCTTGGGTATTCTGATGGCTGGATTGTTGAAGCTGGTGTTGGTCACCAACTAACAGAAAAGCTGAGCCTTGGCAGTAGTGTGACTTGGGACAAAGGCATTGGAGGCCCGTATTCCGATACATACTCCCTCAGCCTTGGTGGTAGCTACGATCTGGCAGAGAACGTTAAGTTTACACTTGGTGGCCGTGCGATTTACAAGACATCTGGCGAAGGCGTCTATGAGATCGATAAGAGTGCAGCTGCTACTGGTGACTCTTCAGTCAGAACTGATTACGAATACGACTCCTCCTGGAATTTCGCGGTTTCTTCTAAACTTCGCGTTGCGTTCTAAGCTTTTGTGTCTTTGAGAATTATGGGGCCGGGGATGGTGATCTCTGGCCCTTTTTTATTTTGGGGTTGAGGCGATGAGGTGGCATTCGTAGCGGTTGTTGTTGCTGAAGCGGATTTCGACGGATGGCTGTTTGAACTTGTTGTTGATCCGAAAGATCACGGCTTGAGCCCCGAGGCTTGAGAGATGGTCGGGTAGTTTGTTGCTGAAGAATTTGTAGTGCGCTTTGATCGGGTGGGCTGTCATTTTGATGACTTCCCCTGCAACTGCTATTTCAGCAAAGGCGTAGGTTGAGCTGGTGTCGATTTCATAATCTACGAACACTGCCGTTCCACGAAACTCATCATAGATTTCCTGACAATGGTCGGTCATGGCTGAGGAGGCTGAGCCCGCGCTCACTGCTGTTCCAAAGTGGGCGATGGGCAGCATGAGTTCTTCTGTGACCAGTCGTGCATTTGCCATGCCAGCTGAGCCCAAATGGACTGCAGCAGCAATGCACAGCACTGCCGCTTTCTCGCGAAATGGTCTGTTCTGACGGGCGATTGCTGGGAAAGGCATTTGCCTTACTGTCTCAGCTTGAAGGCTTCAGTGCTCAAAAAGCATTTGTCTGTTGGTTGGTCTCCTGCCGCGATGATGTGCACCACTTCATCGTCGAAGTCGTCTTCCATCGTATAGATGACCCTCAGAAAGCCTTTGCTTTTGAGTACATCGGGCATCTTGTCTGAAGTGAAGGAGTAGGTCTCCGGTATACCCAGAGGTGTGAGGCGGACTTCGGTGTCTTCCACCAGAGCGATTGCTCTGTTTTGGGTTGGGCTGATCTGGTATTCGACGAAGATCTCCTTGCCCATGCCGAATTCGTACTTTTTCTCGCAGGCCTCTGTCACAGCCGGGTCTGATGAACCGTCTTCCTTTAAGCCAATGATGTAGTTGAGTGGAACGAGCACTTCGCCCTTTACGTTTTTTGGGGGTGCGGCCTGGGAAGCTGTGGTCAGGAAAAGAGCTGTGGCAATGAAGGTGACTGTACCAAGTCCGAAATGTACGTTTTTCATTCTTGTTATTCCTGCTCGGTATGAGAGATGAGCGTCAAGCTGATGTCAGAGTGATTTCCTCACTAGTTTTATTGAGTGGAACACGCTCTGGCTGTTGTGGCGCAGTCTGCGGCAACCTCAGGCACCACTCAATTCAATGCGGTCAGTCTGGTTAAGAGAAGGCAACGGGTTCTTTTAAAACTAAAGCTGTTTGCTTATCCCGTGTCGTAGGGAGCGGGTTCCCGCTTTTCGATGAAACGCTTTGCTGAGAAATTAAGAGGATGAATAGGCGAGAGTGATGGAACGAACTAAGAACATACTTTCTTTTCCAAATGACTCACGGCATAGTGCACCCATGACTAAGCGCCCTACAAAATCTTCCAGTTCTTCTTCACTGCCTGAAGCTGAGGGGTCCTCCTCTGGCTTTGGGGAAGCTCCGCAGCCTGCACTTTCCGGCAGTCCGTTGTCAGGTTCCGTTTCTGACTGGGCGGACCAGATTGCTGATGAAGATCTTTCCGGTCTGAAGGCTCGTAAGGAAGCAGAGCAGCCGAGTGAAGAAAAGGTTGCTCCGAAGAAGAAAGCTGCTGCGAAGCCAGCTGCGAAAAAGCCTGCTGCCAAGGCGAAGAAAGCACCTGCCAAGTCTGCGCGGGGCACGTCCATGGGGGCCACGAGTGATCCGCGTGAGCGGGCCAAGGGTGGTTTGAACCCGGTCGCGGGGCTGGATATTTCGCTCGAAGATGCTGAGAAGCTTCTTGATAGTCACGTCAAAGAGACGAAGAAAAAGAAGAAGAAGGCCAAGGAAGATACGATCACCGGAGCGACAGCGACTGTTCAGGCGCTGGCACGGCTGATTGAGCAGGGGCGTTCTGATGAATCTGGAGAGGATGCCTGGGTTCCGCACCGACCGGAGCGTCCGTCAAAGTCCGAGGGTGGGGTTCCGATTGTTCTGGAATCTGAGTTTGAGCCCAAAGGGGACCAACCGACAGCGATTGCGGATTTGAAAGCCGGTCTTGAGGATGGCGATAATACGCAGGTTCTGCTGGGTGTTACGGGTTCCGGTAAGACCTTCACCATGGCGCAACTGATTGCGCAGACACAGCGCCCGGCGTTGATCCTTGCGCCCAACAAGACGCTTGCGGCGCAGCTTTATGGCGAGTTCAAAAGCTTCTTCCCGAACAATGCGGTTGAGTATTTCGTTTCCTACTATGACTACTATCAGCCCGAAGCCTATGTGGCGCGGACGGATACGTTCATTGAGAAAGAAAGCTCCGTCAACGAGCAGATTGACCGGATGCGCCACTCCGCAACCCGCTCGCTGCTGGAACGTGATGATGTGATCATCGTGGCGTCGGTCTCCTGTATCTACGGTATTGGATCGGTTGAGACTTATACGGCCATGACCTTCCAGCTGGAGGTTGGTGAGAAGGTTGAGCAACGCCAGCTGCTCGCCGATCTGGTGGCGCTGCAATATAAGCGCAATGATGCAGCTTTCCAGCGTGGGACGTTCCGCGTGCGGGGGGATACGATTGAAGTGTTCCCGGCGCACTATGAAGACCGGGCATGGCGTATTTCCCTTTGGGGTGATGAGATTGAGAGCATCACCGAGTTTGATCCGCTGACGGGTAAAAAGTCCGGTGAGCTTCAGCTGGTGAAGATCTATGCGAACTCGCACTATGTGACGCCAAAGCCGACGCTGAACCAGGCCACCAAGTCTATCAAGGCAGAACTCAAGCAACGCCTTCAGGAGCTGAATGACCATGGCCGCTTGCTGGAAGCGCAGCGGCTGGATCAGCGCTGTACGTTTGATCTGGAGATGATGGAGGCGACCGGTGCCTGTGCGGGCATTGAGAACTACTCCCGATATCTGACTGGTCGTGCACCGGGTGAACCGCCGCCAACGCTGTTTGAATACCTGCCTGACAATGCGCTTGTGTTTATTGACGAGAGCCATGTGACTGTGCCGCAGATTGGCGCGATGTACCGAGGTGACTTTAGGCGTAAGGCGACGCTGGCGGAGTATGGCTTCCGCCTGCCGTCATGCATGGACAACCGGCCTTTGCGGTTTGAGGAGTGGGACGCGATGCGGCCCCAGACGGTTGCGGTTTCAGCCACGCCGGGCAACTGGGAGATGGATGAGAGCGGCGGCGTGTTTGCCGAGCAGGTTATCCGCCCGACCGGCCTGACTGACCCTGATATCGAGATCCGTCCAGCCAAGACGCAGGTGGATGATCTGCTGGGCGAAGTGCGCGAGAAGGCAGCCAAGGGCTTCCGTACGCTGGTGACAACGCTGACCAAGCGTATGGCAGAGGATCTGACCGAGTATCTACACGAGAACGGCGTGCGGGTACGTTACATGCACTCCGATATCGACACGCTGGAGCGGATTGAAATCCTGCGTGATTTGCGCCTTGGAGCGTTTGATGTACTGATCGGGATCAACCTGTTGCGTGAGGGGCTAGACATTCCTGAATGTGCTTTGGTGGCTATTTTGGATGCTGATAAGGAAGGGTTCCTGCGTTCTGAAACCTCGTTGATCCAGACCATCGGTCGTGCTGCGCGTAACGTAGATGGTAAGGTCATTCTTTATGCTGACAGAATGACTGGCTCTATGGAGCGGGCTATTGCGGAGACCAACCGTCGCCGGGCGAAGCAGGAAGAATACAACGAAGAGCACGGCATTACGCCAGAGAGTGTGAAGCGCTCTATCGGCGATATCATGGAAAGCGTTTACGAGCAGGATCATGTTTCGGTCGATGCCGGCTTTGCCGAGGAAGGGGCCACGATTGGTCACAACCTCAAAGGCCATATTGAGGATCTTGAGAAGAAAATGCGTGAAGCTGCAGCTGATCTTGATTTTGAGATAGCGGCGCGGTTGCGCGATGAGATCAAGCGCCTGCAAGAGACCGAGCTTGCAATTGCCGATGACCCCATGGCACGACAAACTTCTGTTGCGCAGCAAACCGGTGGGTTTGGCGGGAAGAAGAAATATGGTGCAGCAGGCAACCTGCCCAAGGCAGAGGCGGATAAAGCTGATGCTGGCAGCAAGGTGCATAAGCCACGGCTGGGTGAGATGGGGCCCGGAACAGACCTGCCGACACCCGCTGGAGCCACAGGTGAGAAGAAACCGCGCCGTACCTCCTCGGGTCGCAGTTCAGGCGGGCGACCGGGCACGCGGACCCATCGAAAGAAGAACTAGGGCAGACTTAATTGATGCTCGTTGAACTTTGGTTCGGCGAGCATTCGTTTTATGCTGCCAGTGTTGCTCCAATCTACGCAAGATTTTAGCGTTAGAGCTAAACGTTACCTAAAGGCCTTCGCTTACCTTACACTCGCCTTTCAAAAAGGCCGATGTAATTGTGAGGAAAAAACACATGGCCCCAACGTCAATTGGACTTTCAAAACAAGCACGGGAACAGACTGCGAAGCATTTGAACAATCTGCTCGCAGATGAGTTTGTGTTATTGATGAAAACGTGGAGCTGTCACTGGAATCTCAAAGGCCCCAACTTCATTAGTCTCCATGAACTGCTCGATGAGCAATATCATGCGCTTGTTGATTTTGTTGATGATATTGCTGAACGTGTCCGGGCGCTGGATTGTATAGCTTTGAGATCTCTGCATGATTGCCATGAGCATACACGGCTTAAAGAAATGCCTTCCGAAGTAGCTCTTCCAGATCAAATGGGTATGATTGCTGGTTTGCTGGCTGATCATGAGTCCGTTGTTCGAGAGCTGCGGATTAATCACGACAGTGTTGAAGAATATGAGCATGATGTGGGGACTGTCAGTTTGATGGAAGACCTCATTATCAAACATGAGAAAATGGCCTGGTTCCTCAGAGCTCATCTTGAAAAGTAAGTGCGGTTTGCTTCTCGGAGGGACTGAATGGTGACGCCTGGAAACTGATCGGGCAAAGTTTGTGTTCTTTCGCGCTGGCCTGCTTTGGATAAATCATATAGTGCTCTCAGTAGCCTGAGTGCGTACTGATAGCAGTCGCATCTGATCAGCTA
Source organism: Pseudovibrio sp. Ad26 (assembly GCF_001623285.1). Taxonomy (NCBI): domain Bacteria; kingdom Pseudomonadati; phylum Pseudomonadota; class Alphaproteobacteria; order Hyphomicrobiales; family Stappiaceae; genus Pseudovibrio; species Pseudovibrio sp. Ad26. Next base: position 251,731 of record NZ_LMCE01000146.1, on the reverse strand, counting down.
TAGTGGAATTTGTAGTAGTAATTGGCGTTGCATGACAAAGCACATTGTTTGGGACTGGAACGGTACCCTACTGGATGATTTCGAAATCACTGCGCAATATGGCATCGACTATTTTGCAAAGGCTGGATTGAGCGGTGTGACGTTTGAGGATGTTCGCCAGCATCATACCCGTCCATTTGCGGATTATATCAAGTCGCTGATGGGGCGTGCCGCTACTGAAAGCGAGCTTGCCAGCTTCTACAGTGATTTCAGCAAAGTCTACGAGCCTGCGATGTATGATTTGCCACTGGCACCTGATGCGTTTCATGCTCTGGAGACGATAAGTGGGGCTGGTAAGAGCCAGTCGATCTTGTCCATGGCTCCTCATGAGGAGTTGGTCTCGCTTGTTCGGCACAATGGTATCTACGAGCACTTTACCCGTGTTGATGGCGCACGGGATTTGAAGAAGCATTTCAAAATCGACGCACTCAAAGCGCATTTTGATGAGCTGGGAGTGGAACCTGCCAGCGTCTGCGTGATTGGTGACAGCATTGATGATTTTGATGCGGCCAACGGTCTTGGGGCTTCTGCTGTTCTGGTTTCAACCGGCATGTACTCCCACGACCGCCTCGTCGCCACAGGCGCCCCAGTCGCCACCAGTCTTACCGGTGCTGTCGCTGAGGCGCTGAAGTAGCGGATTATGAGCAGTGGTTACAGGCCGTCGATGAGATCACGACCTGCGAGGATCTGGAGGGATGAGCCTTCCAGGTCGTTTCCGACTGCCTCCTGCTGGCCGCCCAGATGTTTGGCGAGAAACAGTTCTACCATGGCATGATAGGCTCGACGGTTGTGCATTTTCTGAATGCCGTGGCCTTCGTCCGGGAAAAGGCCGTAGGTGACTGGGATGCCGTGGTCTTGCATGGCGGAGACAATTTGCTCTGACTCTGGTGGCTTGACGCGTACGTCTTTGCCACCCTGAACGATCAGCAACGGTTTTTCGATCTTCTCGACATGGGTGAGAGGTGAGCGTTCCTTCAGGAAGGCGCAACCTTCTTCAGTTGTGAAATCTCCTAGCCTCGTCTTGAGGATGGATTTCCCTGACTTCGTATATTCGGGGAGCGCATCGAGAAAGCTGAGCAGGTTTGAGATCCCAAGCAAATCAATCCCGCATGCAAATTTCTTCGGTGTCTGGGTCACGCCAGTGAGTGCTGCGAAGCCACCATAACTACCGCCCATAATCGCGATGCGGTCCGGGTCAGCGATACCTTCTTCAATGGCCCAGTCCACTGCGTCCAGCAAATCGGTTTGCATTTTGCCACCCCATTCTTTGTTTGAGGCATTTACGAATGCCTTTCCAAAGCCGGTGGAGCCTCTGAAATTGACGGATAACACCGTATAGCCGCGGCTGGCCAACCATTGGTGTGTTGGGCTCATACCCCAAAAATCTCTCCACCAAGGCCCTCCATGTACGAGTAGCACCATAGGACAGGGCTTTTCTGCATTAGGTGGCTGTGACAGATAGCAGACCAGATTGAGGCCGTCCCTTGCTTTTACTTCTATGGGAGACATGTCGGTTAAAGGCAGCCTTGCGAGGTCCGGTTGGCAGGAAAACAGGAAGGTGCTTTTTTCAGCTGATCTGTCGTAGCAGTAGAACTCTAAAGGCACGCTGTCCTGCACATGCGTAAGAATGAGCTTCTCAGCATTTTCTGAGAGGCTGTTGACCTCTATATCCCCCGAGAATTGCTTCTTGAATGAAGCGAGAACTGACTCAAACTGTGGATCTATGGCAGTCCAATTGCTGCGAGTAAATGTTGCTGTCGCTGCTATGGGGTGATGTGTATGCGGGTGGAGTAACAGGTCGCTGATGTCTGCCTGCGGGTCCTCTGCGAGCACCGTGGAGGTTCGTGTCTGGAAATCTTCTGCTACGGCGGCGGCCTTGTCTCGTTCACGACTATCAATCCAGAACAAAGTTTGCCCATCCTCACTGAATTCAATGGGTTTGGTGGTCAAACTGTCTTCAAACGGGATGAGGGTGTAACGCTGCCATTCTTTGCCGTCAGGTCGATGGAGAAATTTAACCTCGCCGTCATCGGTGTAGCGGCGGACAAGGCGGATGTTAAAATCGCTGTCGGTCACGAAACCTGAGAACTGGTCATTTTGCTCAATGAGCTGGCTGTGCCCGGTAGTGAGGGAAACTTTGTACAGGTCGAAGTACTTTGCTGACCTTTCATTGTGAGCAATCAGGATTTCGTCCGGGTGTTTTCTCGATACCTCTTGCAGGTAGGCTCTTACACCGTGTGTTGGTGTTAGATATCTGGGATCTGTGCCATCAATGGGGACGCTCAGGATACAGAAGGTTTCGTCACCAACTTTGTCTCGCGAAATCAGGATGTGACGGCTGTCGTAAGTCCAGTGGATTGTGAAACCGATGTGGCGGTCTTCAAAGTTTGTGAGGGGGCGGGCAGATTGTGGGCTTTCAGTACTGGCGAGCCACAGGTTGTATACGCCGTTGACTGGTGCCAGGAAGGCGATCCAATGACCACAGGGACTGATTGCGACCAACGCTCGTTCAACAGGATCGAAGAATGTCTTGCGGGGGATGAGGCGAGTTCGTTCCTTAAGCTGCATGGTCAGAAGCCTTAAATTTATTACAGAAAAAAGCAGATCAGGCCTTGGAATAGGTGGCCTTGAAAAACGGTAGAAGAGAGCTAAGCGAAAGTATTGCAGGTGCTTCTGACCCTGTCCAATCTCTGAATGGTGCACAAACCACAACCGAATGTCGATTGCTGAAGGCTGTTTAAGGAAAGAGCATAAGCCATAGATAGTTTTTGCTTAGGAGGCTGCGTTAGATCAATGCAGACTGCCAGTTACGGACGCATTGTTGATAATAATTCCGAATTGCAGGTGGACGTTTCTCGATGAAAAGAATTCTCTCAACCCTTCTTGTGAGTGTATTGATGGCGGGTGGTGCTCTTGCTGGGGAGGGCAAGACGTATTCCGTTAATCAGGTGACTGATGCCAGTGCGAACACACCTTCTCATATGTTCCGCTTTGAGCCTGATCTGCTTGAGGTGCCGTTGGGCGCTACTGTGAAGTTTGATAATTTTGATGGAAACCATACGGTTATTTCGATCAAGAAGATGACGCCGGATGGCGGGCCGAAATTCAAGTTCAGCAAGATGTCTCCTGATCGGAATGTTACCTTTGATACACCGGGAATTTATGGTGTGACCTGCGGTATTCATGGCCGTTTTGGAATGGCGATGATCATCAAGGTGGGTGAAGACAGTGCCGAGGATTTAGAGGGCGCTCGTTCTGTGGTGCCGGGTGGCCGGATGGGCACCAAGATCTCCCAGATTTTGGATCAGCTTGAAAGCAAGTGAGCGTGTAGAGCTTGCGCGGAAGTTAGATAAAATAAAGGCAGCCGGTTGGCTGCCTTTTGTGTTTTGTGCTGATGTTTTTTTAAGCTCTATTCGGCCTGCGCCATGCTTCGTCGGGATTTGAGGTAGTGAGGTCCGACTTCAACAAGCAGGATACCGCTGAAGATGAGGGCGCAGCCAACCAGTCCGATTGGTGCGATGCGTTCGCCCAGAATGACGGCTGCAGCCAGAGCGGCGAAGAGGGCTTCTGATGACAGCATGATGGCTGCATCGGACGGTGTGGTCCACTGCTGACCAAATGCCTGGAAGGTGAAGGCCACGCCTCCGGACAATGCGCCTGCGAAGAAGATCTCGAACCACGCATCCTGAAGGGCTTGCACGGAGTAGGTCTCGAAGAAGAGTGAGGCTACCACACACACCACACCGAGGAAGGCGAACTGGATGACGGCAACCGTGATCGGGCGGCCAGAGGAAGTTGCAAGGCGTCCAACGAAGATCACTTGCAAGGCCCAGAAAACTGCGCACAAGAGCATGAGTAAGTCGCCGCCGTTCAAAGCTGTCAAACCACCACCGAGCAGGTAAATGCCGAGGAGGGTGAACAGGCTTGCAGGCCACACGAGGAAGTTCGGCCTTCCTTTAAAGAACAGTGTGACAAGGATTGGCGTCAGCACAACGTAGATCGCGGTTAGAAAACCGGCGTTGGTGACGGATGTTATCACGATGCCATACTGTTGCAGGACAGTGCCTAGTGTGAAGGCAACACAAACCATCAACAGCGCAGGCAGGTGGGCCTTGCCAAGTTTTTTGGTGCTGTGAATGCGGCGCTCGCGCAGCGCGAACGGCAAGATCACCAAGGTGGCGAGGAGAAATCGCAGGCCAGAAAACTGCAGGGGTCCAAGACTTTCCATTGCAGTTGATTGCGCGACAAAGGCCATGCCCCAGATGAGGCCGGCCATGAGAAGAAGTATGTTTGCAGATGCCCTAGTCATCCCGCAGCTGTACTGCAAGCGAATAGGTGCTGCAAGCGGTCTATCAACGCTTCCGTTGAATTTCTCTCAAGGCGATTTTGAGCTTCTTGACGGTGTCAGAAACGTAGCGTTTGTTTTCACTCGTGCTGCGTGTGCTGGCATTTGTCTTTTAGGATTACGCTCTAAAAGACAAACAAGACCATGATCATTATGCCAACGAAAGCGGCGATGACTGTTGCCGCAACAGGCCATGGTGATTGGGCGTGGCTGACGTGCTCTTTACGATGGTAGTCAACTGGCGAGGTTCTCATTGTGCTCCCCTGCGGCCCTGGTCAGTTGTTTTCCTGAGTAGGGGCCAATAGACGCGGATTACATCGAATACAGAAAGTATATATTACTGGATTTTGGTGTGTTCGAGATACCACAGGTTGAGCTTAAGCAGATCGCTCAATTGCAAAACTGCTATTGCCCATATTTTCTTATAGATTCAGAGCTTCGAGACCAGCCTCGAGATAATCAGGCAAGAGGGGGAGGCCCAAAAGGTATGTTGAGACCGGAGACGTGGATCGTTCGCGTGCTTCAGAGAAAGCAATATCCAGGTCGTTCTGGTCATAATCACCGCGACCTATCCATGCGATGGCGACAAGTTCTGTCGCTTCGTCGATGTTGAGGTCGTCGATAATCTCTCTCAGTTCAGACTCAGAAAAGTCGTCATGCTCTTCTTCTGCAAGTCCGTCGTGATGGTGAACGTTTTCCAGCTTTTCCGTATCGAAGGAGAGGTCACCTTCGTGCCCGTCCTCGTAAGTGTCTGGCAGGCTTTCGGAAACAGCGCGCGCTTTCTGTACGATCAAGCGAACAGTTTCTGCAGATAGTGCTAGTTCTACGGCCATCGTTCGTCCCCGCTTATTGCTGTAACAGAACGTTACTCCTGTTCGGAATTATTCTGCAAGTGGAACTTATGGAACACCTGCCTGCAGTCCATTCGGGCTGTGCAGCAGTATGACGCTGGTGAGAGTAATAGGCGATTTAAGCAGCGGAAAAGAAAAGGGAGTTGGTTAAATGAGCGTTATTGAGCAGCTAAAACTTATCCTATGTAGTTCTACTGAGCGGAATACTGGATATCGTTATGGTTAAAAAAAACAGTATATACCGTTAGGGTAGGGGTTGTTTGTGCGCTGCACCTACGAGTAGCATTTGATGTAAGGGCGAGAAAACAATCAAATCTCCCAGAATTTCTAGGTGCTGGCGGACCTGAGTGCTTTGTGCTGGCAGGGGTGTTTCTTACCCTGTCGGCACATCCAAATGCAGCGCCTCTTTCCTGAAAATCCAAGCTTAGTTTTTGAATGCGTAGATTTTTGAAAGCACGAAGTTGAAGGTCATAGACACCAGTGTGGCGAGGATGACAGCCAGATAGGTGGAGAAGCCCTCGATCAGGGTGATCAGTGCGCCATAGGTGCTGTAGTTGATGACCGCCCCCACACTGTTGACCAAAACGAATCTCACATACTCCCCAAACGGACTTCCTGCCGAGCGGAAGGTGAAGATGCGATTCCAGAACCAGTTGTTGGTCATGGCAATCCAGATGGAGAGGATTCGCGCAATGAGGGGATCAAGGCCAACCACCTGCCAGAAAAAGGCGAGGGCGACCAGATCGACCACAAGACCGGAGCCGCCAACCATTCCGAAGCGAATGAACTGATTTTCGAGTAGTTTTCGCAGCAGGCTTTTCACGGAATTCGGGCTCTCATTTCTGATGGGACCAGCTAAATAGTCAGGTCTTTAGCTTCAGAGGCTGCTTAGCTTTGTTCCTTTGGAAATACAAGAGACGCAGCGTCACAGAACCTCTAATTATATCTGGGGAGTAATATTTGAAAAAATCTGCAGTCTTTGGCGAAATTTGAGCGGAAAAACTGGCGTGTTTGCGCTTGCCAAGCTTTGGTCTGCGCCTTAGGGTCTGCGCGCACTTATTTTGCGAAGAACGTACCCGCTTCTATTGGAGGGCATTATGGGCTTTATCGCTGACTCGCTGTCTCGTGTGAAACCATCTGCAACGATTGCAGTGACCACGAAGGCACGCGAACTGAAAGCCGCAGGCCGCGACGTTATCGGCCTTGGTGCTGGTGAACCAGATTTTGATACGCCAGACAACATTAAAGCTGCTGCAGTTGCAGCTATTAATGAAGGCAAAACAAAATATACAGCGGTTGATGGCACTCCTGAGCTGAAACAGGCAATCAGCGCCAAGTTCCTGCGTGACAATGGCCTGAAGTATGAGCCAAACCAGATTACTGTCGGAACCGGCGGTAAGCAGGTGCTCTACAATGCATTGATCGCAACCATCAATCCTGGCGATGAAGTGCTCATCCCAACGCCGTACTGGGTGTCTTACCCAGACATGGTGCTGCTGGCTGGTGGTGAGCCTGTTGTTGTTGAAGCGGATCAGAAGACCTTCAAGATCACACCTGAAGCGCTGGAAGCGGCGATTACGCCTAAAACCAAATGGTTGATCTTCAACTCACCGTCCAACCCGTCTGGTGCTGGTTATACCCGTGATGAGCTGAAAGCTCTGACCGATGTGCTGCTGAAGCATCCGCATGTCTGGGTCATGTCTGACGACATGTACGAGCACCTTGTCTATGATGACTTTGAGTTCACGACACCTGCTCAGGTTGAGCCTCAGCTTTATGACCGCACTCTGACCGTGAATGGCGTTTCCAAAGCGTATTCCATGACGGGCTGGCGTATTGGTTATGCGGGTGGCCCTGCTGATCTGATCAAGGCGATTGCCAAGGTTCAGTCTCAGTCCACCTCCAACCCATGCTCCATCTCTCAGGCAGCTGCGGTTGAAGCGCTGAATGGGACACAAGACTTCATCCCGATCAACAACAAGGTCTTCCAGGATCGTCGTGATCTGGTTGTTTCTATGTTGAACCAGTCTTCCGGTCTTGAGTGCCCGGTTCCAGAGGGTGCGTTCTACGTGTTCCCATCCTGTGCTGGCACCATTGGCAAGACTGCACCGTCCGGAAAGGTGATCGAGACTGATCTGGACTTTGCAGGTGAACTTCTTGAGACTGAAGGTGTTGCTGTTGTGCCGGGCTCTGCGTTCGGTTTGGGTCCAAACTTCCGCGTTTCCTACGCGACTTCTACTGAAGCTCTGACTGAGGCTTGTACTCGTATTCAGCGCTTCTGCGGAAACCTGAAGTAAGCTTATCTGGAAAAAGAGCGCCGAAGACCTCTTTGGTGCTCAGCTTTCAATACAAAAAAGGCGCTGCATCACGCAGCGCCTTTTTTGTTTTAGGTGTTTCGCGAGACTAGATGCTTAGTCCGGGAGGAGAGCATCCAGAATGTAACTGTTGTTGACGAATGTGCCGCGGCTTTCCTCAACCAATGTCTGTGCATCGGCGAAGGAGAAACGGACGCCTGCCATGATAGAAGCGTTTTCGAGCTTCTCAGAGCGCAGGTCTGCGAACATTGTCATGCCGTTGGCGGTTTCTGTGCCTGGCTTGAACTCCATACCCATTGCGTAGATATGGCTGTCGCGCAGATAGCGGTAACCCGCGTAAAAGCGTGCGTTTTCGCTGGCGTAGTAAGATGCGGTTGCACCACCCATGACAGAGCCCGTATCGTCGATCATCTGAACGCCGATGAGGCTGTCAACAGACAAGTTCTCAAAGTGAACCTGTGCTTCTGCACCTACGTAGCCGAGGGAACCGGCTCCACCGTTGATTTGCGCTGCAGAGCCAACAACACCGAAGTAGTTGTAGTCCTGCGTGCGGAAGCCCATGCGGCCTGTGCCAGCATAAAAGCCATAGTCTCTTGTTCCGCCTGCGGTCGCATCAAATTGTGATGCAAAGCCTGGACCCTGCCCGAAAGCAGCTGTTCCTGACAACAGGCCCAGCATCTTGCCTTCGAGTGCTCCGAAAGCAGTGGTAATGCGGGCATTGATGGGATTTGCCTGCGCGATCGCTGGAAGAGTTGCAATGGCTATTGCACCGGTTACGCCAAACAAAAGTGTCTTCAAATTTGAGCGCATTGCTGATTCTCCGTACTCAATTTCTGAGTGGAGAGTCTCGTGTTTTATTTAAAACATTGTTCTAAAGTGTCCCAAAATGGGTCAAATCATTAGGCTTAACATCTATGGTTAATAATCGGTTTACAGCTTTATGAAACCTTCCCGGAATGTAGGGTTTATCGATTATTTCGCTGTAAGTCCTTCTGCATGCAGGACTTCTCGCAATTTGCTCTAAGCGACTTAAGAGAAGCTTAGGGTTAACACGGTGATGTGACGGGCAGCGCAGGTGGGCCTGCAATACGTTTATGGTGAAAATCCTAATCACAAATTCTAACGCATATCACTAGGTAAAAATAACGCCGGAACTAAGCGGAGTGTTCACTCTGATCACAGCAAGGCTTTGACAGTCTGCATGCTTTGGTTTCCCATTGTGAAAAGGTCGTAGAGCCTGAGCACTGGAGAATAATAATGAGAAAATGCCTTGCTTTTGCTGCTGTCGCCGCTCTTGGTTTCAGCACTTCCGCCTATTCTGCAGACACACCCGCAGCTCCTGCTGAAGAGCCAAAGAAAGATCGCCCAGGTGTTGAAGTTGGATCCTTGACTTGTGATCTGGTTGCTGGGACCAACTTCATTGTTGGCTCTTCTCACGAACTTTCCTGTGTCTTTAAATCGCCAAGTGGCAAGCGCATCGAAGGATATACCGGTACGATTAATAGCTATGGCATCGATATTGGACCCGTCACATCTGGAACGTTGGTGTGGGGTGTTGTTGCACCGAAGGCTAACCTGAAGCCGGGTTCTCTTGCCGGGAGTTATGGCGGTGTGTCTGCTGGTGTCACACTGGGTGCCGGTGTGCAGGCGAATGTCCTGCTGGGTGGCTTGAACCGCTCCATCGCTTTGCAGCCTTTGAGCTTGCAGGGGCAGACCGGAGCGAACATCACAGCGGGTGTTACAGGGTTGCGGTTGACCAAGCAGTGATCCCTTAAATCTTAGGGAGATTGAGAATCCTAACCCTTTGATCTTTATAAATAGCGCCGGTTCATATTGTGCGGCGGACTGTCACGCTTCAGTCCGCCTTTGTTTTGGCGCTTGCATATCACTGTGTTTCCGAGTGACGATACTTATCCAGAGTCTTATAATACTCTGGAAGGCGCGTGTGATTTTGCGCCGCCGTGGCGCAAGCGCCCGTGCCTGCTTCCCAACCCAAACAGGGAGTATGGATCATGGGAGACAAGCATGTCGGAGTTGCCGGAGGCAGGGTTCGCAGCCCTCGTTCGGTTGCCATAATTGGACCTTTCGCAAGTGGCAAGACCACACTGCTGGAAGCTCTTCTCGCACGAACGGGGGCTATTGGGCGACAGGGAAGTGTTGACGCGAAAAGCTCACTGGGTGACAGCAGTGACGAAGCGCGTGATCACAGCATGAGCGTTGAGGCGAACATTGCCACCTGCACCTACAAGGGCGATCACTTCACATTTATCGACTGCCCTGGATCCGTAGAATTTCTTCACGAAGGCAACAGTGTCTTAAATGGCGTAGATATCGCCGTTGTGGTTGCTGAGCCAGATGAAAAGAAGACAGCAGCTCTTCAACTCATTCTCAAATCACTCGAACAGCGGAGCATCCCGCATGTTCTTTTCCTGAATAAAATAGACAAGGCAACAGGCAGTGTGCGCGCGATGCTTCAGGCATTGCAGCCAGCTTCGAGCCTTCCAATGGTGCTGCGCCAGATCCCAATTTGGGAGAACGGCGTTGCGACAGGCTTTATTGATCTGGCGCTGGAGCGGGCCTTTGTCTACCAGGAAGGTAAGCCAAGCAAGACCATCGAGATTCCAGATGATGAGCGTGCCCGTGAGGTGGAAGCGCGCTATGCCATGATGGAAATGCTGGCAGATCACGATGACGTTCTTATGGAGCAGCTTTTAGAAGACGAAGCGCCTGAGAGTGAGGTCATTTTTGATGATCTTGTGCAGGAAATGCAGCGCGGTGAAATCTGCCCTGTATTCATTGGCAGTGCGATCAAGGGCAATGGCATCCGGCGCTTGCTGAAGGCTTTGCGTCATGATGCTCCAGGTATTGTTGAGACGCGCAAGCGTCTTGGGCTCAAGGAAGATGACGCCGTTCTTCAGGTGCTGAAAACCTATCACACTTCGCATGGCGGCAAGCTCTCTGTTGCTCGTCTGTTTGGTGGGTCTGTGAAGGAAGGTGCGCTTCTTTACGACAGACATGGGGAAGAGTATCGGCCATCTGGTCTGTTCCAGATGCAGGGTTTGCAGCCAAAGAAGATTTCGGAGGCTGTTGCTGGTGATCTGGTGGCTCTTGGCAAGCTAGATAATATTGAAACCGGCATGACACTTGGTGTTGGTGCCAAGCCTTCGCAAAGTCTGTTTATCGTTGATACTCCCGACGCTGTTCTTTCCAAAGGGATCACGGCGACAGAACGTAAGGATGAAGTCAGGCTCTCTACGGCGCTTTCCAAGTTGGTGGATGAGGATCCATCCCTGAGTATTACCCAGGTCCAGAGCACGGGTGAGACCGTTCTGGAGGGACAGGGTGAAATGCATCTGCGGGTTGCTCTTGAGAAATTGACAGGGCGCTATGGTCTGTCAGTGAAGAGCTTTGAACCTCGCATTCCATACAAGGAAACCATTCGCGGTACGACTGAGCTGCGCGGACGCCATAAGAAGCAAAGTGGTGGCCACGGTCAGTTTGGTGATGTCGTGCTGTCAATCCAACCTATGCCACGTGGTGAAGGGCATAGCTTCAACGACACGATTACCGGTGGTGTGGTGCCGAAACAGTACATTCCATCTGTCGGTGATGGTGTGAAGGAAGCTCTGGAGAAAGGGCCTTTAGGCTTCCCGGTTGTGGATGTGGCTGTGACGCTGAAGGATGGCTCCTATCACTCCGTTGACAGTTCCGATCAGGCTTTCCGCATGGCAGGTATTTTGGCCATGAAAGATGGTTTGAAGGAATGTAAGCCAGTTCTTCTTGAGCCCGTTGATAAGGTTGTTGTGGCCTGTCCATCAGATACCACAGCCCGTATCAATGCGATTGTTTCCGGTCGCCGTGGACAGATCCTTGGATTTGATGCCCGCGATAACTGGGATGGCTGGGATGAAGTGGAAGCGATGATCCCTGAGAGTGAACTCAGCGACCTTATTGTAGAGCTTCGCTCTGCAACAGCTGGTGTGGCAACGTTCTCTCGTAACTTTGACCATCTGGCCGAGCTTTCTGGTAAGGCTGCGGACAAAGTGATTGAGGGTGCAACAACACCAGCCTGATACTCCAGAGCTTGCGAGCGTATTCTTGTCCGAAAACCGGAACCACTTTTCGGGAATACGCTCTAAAGTGAGACAGAAAAAGAACCCGGGGCCGTGCTCCGGGTTTTTCTTTGGTGGTAATGCTTAGGCGGTCTCAGCTTTGCTGGTCAGTGCGTTTAGCTCTTTTATGAAACTTGCCATTTGCACCTGCCCACCCTTTGGGGCTTCAGGCCACTCGGAGACTTTGATGCCCCAGTATTCTCTAGGCGTGCCTTTGTAGCGTGGCATGAGCCAGACATGGAGGTGTGAAACGGCATCTCCAAATACCCAAGTGTAGACATGCTCGATTTGAGAATGAGCATAGAGAGTGCCAGTTACCCGCCCAATGAGAGACCAAAGCTGCGCTGCTTGTTGTGGGTTGAGTTCTGACCAGTTTTGCACATGAACGCGTGGCTCAATGATCAGGGTGCCAATCAGGTTGGTGCTGTCCGCAGTGCGATCTGGCGCGTGGGCCACCACGAAATCGTTATAGCCGTCAATGTTCATCGCCAAGTCGGGTGAGAGGGTTTTGTGTTTGGTACAGACAAAGCAATCAGTCATGGGACACTCAAAACAAAATAACGTGGATCAAAAGAATGATGCACCATAACCTCTTGTGATCAATCCTGTCATCTTCGTTTGATGGGTGGCAGGGAGGCTGTTTGGGCCATGAGGCGGGCGAGGATGGACCAGTCTTCGTCTGCGTACCCTGCAGCGATTGCGGTACGGAGTTGGTTGGCGATGACTTCTGCTGTGGGGAGAGGTACTCTGAGGTCCCGAGCTGTTTGCTGCGCTAGATTGACGTCCTTCAAGCCCAAGGCGGTCTTAAAGCCGGGAGTGGGGTTTTCCTCGCGGGCGATGAGGGGGGCGTATGCTTGATAGATGGGCGCGCTGAACAGTGTCTCTGTTATCAGCGTGAGGAAGGTTTCCGGATCTATGCCAGCTTTTCTTGTAAGGGTGAAGCTTTCGGCCAAGGCTTCTACTGCCGCCGCTATCATGAAATTCATGCCTAGTTTGGTGACCGCAGCTTGGCGCGGTGTTGGACCCATCCAAAAATGCCGCATGGATATGGCTTCCAGCACAGAGCGGGCATCGTCCATTGTACTGCGCTCGCCTGCTGCTACCGCGACCAGTTGCCCTTCTGCGGCTTTGTCTGGCCGGCCAAGTACTGGCACACACAGGAACCGGACATTGGCACGGTCATGGGCAGCAACTAGACGGTCTACCATTGGTGGGCTGATGGTGCTGTGGGAGATGGAGATGCTGTTTTCTTTGAGTGGGAGTGCCAGAGTGTCTCCGGAAAGATAGACGGCCTCAACAGCTGCATCGTCTGATAGCATTGAGCAAACCATATCGCAGTCTGCAAAGTCTTGCAGGGATGTGGCTTGCTGTGCTCCCTCCGCGACAAGATCAGCGGCTTTTTCCGGAGAGCGGTTGTAGACCTTCAGAGCGTGTTCTTTGTTGATGCGCTGGGCCATTCCAAGGCCCATGGCGCCCAGGCCGATAAATCCGATTGTCATGGTGCCGTTCCTTTGCCCTGTCTGACATACGCTGCGCGTTTCAGAATAAGCTGGAGGCGTATTTGAACGGGTGTCTTGAACCTGCTGAATTTAAAGAAATCTAATCTGATTGGGTGTTGATGGCGGCTTTGAACCGAGTGGTCTGACAGTTCGTCCTGTGCCCGCCTTCCGTGATCACGAAAAGGATCACGGGGGGTTTACTTGAAGTTTAAGGGGTTTCGCCGCTAAGTCATAGGCCAATATTGATAGACATTACCGTAACCCTTACCTGCTTGGAGATGGCAGCATGAACATTATTCATAGGCCTGAATGGATTATTCCGGAAAGAGAAGCGACACCTGAGGATGTGTTCTTCAACCGGCGCAGGTTTATGAAGGGCTTGGGCGCTGTTGGCCTTGGTCTGGCTGCTGGTGGTACCGGTTTGGTGAGCAGTGTGTTTGCGCAGGATGGCAAAGACCCAACCCTTGATCTCTACCCAGCTGAGCGGAACCCTGATTTCACCCTGAAAAGGGCAATTACGCCTGAGAGCGTGACGTCTGTTTACAACAACTTCTATGAGTTTGGCTCACACAAGCGCATTTCCGGTGCAGCGCAGGCGTTGAAGACACGTCCGTGGGCGATCACCATTGACGGTATGGTTGATAACCCGCAGACCATCGATTTTGATGATCTGGTGCGTAAGATGCCTTTGCAGGAGCGCCTTTATCGTCACCGCTGTGTTGAAGCGTGGGCGATGGCTGTGCCGTGGACTGGCTTCCAGCTATCCGAGCTGGTGAAGTACGCTGGTCCGCAGAATGGTGCTAAGTATATCCGTTTTGAGACCTTTGAAGATTCCGACGTGGCCAGCGGCCAGCGTCAGTTCTGGTATCCGTGGCCTTACGTTGAAGGCTTGACCATGGATGAGGCCATGAACGACCTGGCATTCGTAGCGACGGGCATCTATGGCAAGCCGTTGCAGAAGCAGTATGGTGCGCCGATCCGTTTGGTGATGCCATGGAAGTACGGCTTCAAATCCATCAAATCTATCGTGAAGATTACCTTTACTGATCAACGTCCGGTCAGCTTCTGGGAAAAGATTGGCCCGAGCGAGTACGGTTTCTGGGCGAATGTGAACCCTGAAGTGCCGCATGCTCGCTGGTCGCAGGCTTCTGAGCGTTTGCTGGGTACGGATGAGCGCGTGCCAACACAGCTTTACAATGGCTATGCGGAGCAGGTGGCGCACCTTTATAAGGATCTGGAAGGGCAGAACCTCTACCGGTAAACGCTTGCTGATAAGCTTTTAAAAGGCCTGAGTGGTTTGATTGCGAATGAGCGACAAAGCCACTCGGGCTTTTTTGTGCGCGTTGTGATGTGGTGTTGGGTTTGGCGAATTAGCCTATTCACTCAATGGATTTTTAGAGCTGTAGGATTAGGCAGGATTGAACTGGAAGGATAACCTGCCGGTTGTTGTGGATAACTGAAAAGCGGCTTGTCCTCGTTAAAAGAGGAATCAAAGTGTGCCGCTGTTATTCTGCTGGAATGTGCAAAGTGATTTGACTGCCGAGCCGTTCCGCTCTGTCAGCTTCGCTTATGGCGTGGGAGATTTCGCCATAGATTGCGAAAAGTGCGCAGGCAACCAGAGTGTAAAATGCTTTTCTCAGGTCATTCACATCCATTACCTCGGATATTTGCCAATAGGTATGATTCGATAAGTAAAGGATGCAAGCTGATTTGTAATTTCGCTGATTAGAGGTGGTGAAATTTCACTGTTTGAAGATTTACCTAGGAAAAATATAGTTAATTTGAGTAAGGATTGCAGAAACTACTAGTTTATGTGAGTTGGGAATACCTTGAATCTGATGGGTTTTCCCAAGGTGGTGCTGCGCAATAGCCTGATGAATCCGCATGTCTCTGCGTGTATCCGGGATTGTTGATTTTTTAGTGTGCCCAAGAAGTAAGCGACCTTAGGTCTGTTTTTAGGCAGGGCGATTTTGAGCATGTCATGCGTGTTTGTCAGCGGCTGTAACTGCTCAGCAAAAGGCCTTTCAAAACAGCTTTATAGCGCGTCAGGTGCGCTGTTAGCTTTGTGTGCTGCGAGGTGCTTGGAGAGGTTTGCTGACTAAAAGACTTAGGGAGACCCTTGGTCATCTTTGGCATTTGGCAAAAAAAAACCGGACCATGCGGTCCGGTTTCGAAGTGATGAATGATAAAGCACCTAATGGGTGCAATCACCTTCCAGAGGGGAACAGTTGATCGGATGTTGATGTCACTGGGAGGAGAGGTGTGACAACAACTGATCAACAGCAGGTGTATATATGCAGTGCAGCGCCGAAACAGCAATCCTTAATTTTTGCATTGCAGCTATGCATTTTTAAGGGGGCTCAAAACCCTCGGAACTTCATTGCAGGATTTGACAACTATCAGAAAGCTAACTCTGCGTAAGATATTGTCATTTCGGGATGGGATGGCGGGAAAAAGGCCTCACAGACGGTCTGAGAGGCTTCAAAAGAGATCTGGAATATTATTTATTTTGCAGTGCAAAACTTAGGGTTGAAACTCCTGAGCTGGCTCATCAAGCCAAATCAGTTCTTTTGCAGAGTTCCAGCCTAGTGTGTCCAACGTTCTGCATAGGAGACGAGGAAGTCTCTGAATGCGGTCACGCGAGCAGTGTTTTTCAGCTCTGATGGATATACGAAGTAGGTATCAAAGCTTGGCAGCTCTTCCTGTGTCACAGACATAACGCGTTTGATGCCTGCACCGGGCTCAACCATATAGTCCGGTAGAATAGCGATGCCGACGCCGGTCTGTACGGCTTTCTTGATGCCAGACAGGTTGTTCACGCGCAGGGAAACATCGCGGCGCTCGCCGTTTGGCAAACCGGCTGTTGCAAGCCAGTTCATCGCGCGCAGGTAGGAGGCCATGTTGTCACCGATGGTGATCAGACGGTGGTGGTCCAGATCATCGATGGTGCTTGGGCTGCCAAAGCGCTCAATATAGGTCGGTGAGGCGTAGACGTGGAAGTGCACCGTAAACAGCTTGCGCTGTATGAGGTCTGGCTGTGTTGGCTGGCGCAGGCGGATGGCGACATCTGCCTCACGCATGCCCAGATCCAGCTCATCATCCATGCAGATGAGTTCCAGACGCATGTCCGGGTAAAGATCCACGAACTCGTTGACACGGGCGGTGAGCCAAGTGGAGCCGAGGCCCACTGTGGTGGTGACACGAAGCGTGCCGCTTGGCTTTTCCTTGGTGTCTGTCAGGCGGGACTGAACGGTTTCCAGTTTCAGCAGAACTTCACGGGCGGTTCTGTAAAGAAGCTCGCCTTGTTCTGTTGGAATCAGCCCGCGCGCATGACGGTGGAAGAGGGGGACACCCAGCTCTGCCTCAAGTGCACTGACCTGACGGCTGACAGCCGACTGGCTCATGTTGAGAGCTTCGCCTGCGTGGGTAAAGCTTCCTGCCTGTGCTGCTGCGTGGAAAATTCGCAGCTTGTCCCAATCCAAAGAACGGCCTGGCATTTGCTTTCCCCCCATCTTCCCGGTTTCTTATTCTGCTGCTTCGGTTTCAGATTCCAAAGCTGCCAGGTAGCGTTCTGCTTCCAGTGCAGCCATGCAGCCCATTCCTGCAGCGGTCACGGCCTGACGGTACTGCTCATCAGTCACGTCACCAGCTGCGTACACACCCGGAATGGATGTCTGAGTTGAATCAGCTTCGGTCCAAATGTAACCGGATTCCTTCATCTTTACCTGATCTTTGACAAGGTCAACCGCTGGAGCGTGTCCAATAGCGATGAATACGCCGTGTGTGGACATTTCTGTGGTTTCACCGGTCTTACGGTTTTTCAGGCGGATGCCAGTCACAACAGCTGGATTTTCGGTGCCGAGGATCTCATCCACTTCACTGTCCCAGACCACGTTGATCTTTTCGTTTTTGAAGAGGCGTTCCTGAAGGATCTTTTCGGAGCGCAGAGCATCACGACGGTGAACCAGCGTGACTTTTTCTGCCAGGTTAGCGAGGTAGAGCGCTTCTTCAACAGCGGTGTTGCCGCCACCAACCACAACAACTTCCTTGCCACGGTAGAAGAAGCCATCACAGGTTGCGCATGCGGATACGCCGCCAGCCTGATACTTTTCCTCAGAAGGCAGACCGAGCCATTTTGCCTGTGCACCGGTTGCGATGACGAGCGCGTCTGCGGTGTAGAGGGTGCCGCTGTCGCCTTTCAGCTCAAACGGGCGCTTGGAGAGGTCAGCTTCCAGAATAGTGTCGTAATCGATCTTGGTGCCGACGTTTTCTGCCTGCTTGCGCATTTCTTCCACGAGCCATGGACCCTGAATTGGATCTGCAAAGCCTGGGTAGTTTTCAACGTCGGTGGTGATGGTCAGCTGACCGCCAGTCTGCACACCTGTGACCAGAAGCGGTTCCAGCATAGCGCGCGCGCCGTAGATTGCGGCGGTGTAGCCAGCAGGGCCGGAGCCTACGATCAGGAGTTTGGTGTGCTTAACAGTCATTTCCTCAGAACCTCAAATTTCGTGCGCGCTTGGATAGTACCAGTGCCGTGTTAGGGAGGGGTTCTATCCGCTCGTTTGCTTTTGTTCAATCGCTTTGGATATGGCATCCGCAATATCCGGTGTAGCGTCTATCGGTTCATAAGTAGGTGCTAATATGTCTCCGGGGAAGGGATGAAGTACTCCCAAATCCTCCATTCTTGATAAAAACCTATCAAACTTTCTGTGACTACCTGTTGGGCGGAAGCCGTAGATAGGCTTTCCGGTGGCTGAAGCTTCCCCCACCATATTGGTGGAATCTGTTGTAACCACTGTGATTTCTGCGTTGGCCAGGTACTGGGCGATGGGGTTTTCACCCTCTCCATTCCAGAAGAGATGACCTTCTGATCTGCCCAGATCATGCAGCTGCGTCGCCAGCTCTCTTGGGGTGCGGCGGGAGCAGGTGATCATGAGCGAGTGGGTTTGCGACAGGTTTTTAAGTGCGGCGAGAAGCGTGTTGATATTGTCGGGCGTAAAGGTGTGATGCTGGGAATTGCCGCCAATCAGGACTGCTGCTTTGGGTTTTGGCAGCGCTGCGATTGCCTCAAGCGGGTTGTCGCGCGCGTCCTGCAGTTTTTGCGCTGAGAAACGGTGAGGTGACGTAAGTGTTGTTACTATGTTTTTCCCAGAAATTCCGTCATGTTCCGGCGCCCAGACAAAATCAGCAAATTTGCTGTTGATCTTTGGGTCCTTGAGGAAAACAGTAAAGGTCTGGCCCTTGGAAAGCCGCTTTAGTGCGCGTAAGTAGGGCACCGCTCTGCGCCCGGATGCAATCGCGACCGCGGGATATGGGGGTGCAAGCGGGCTTTCTAGCTTGTGTGGTGCGTCTTTGGGATCGATTGGTCCCCAAGGCATTGCGTAGGTAAAGAGCTTGCGGGGGGCAACTAATCGAATTTCGTAGGGCAGTCCCAACGCGTCGGCTACACCGATGCATTGTGCTACGTCTCCGATCTTGCCATCTGTTAAAACCCACAGGTTTTGCGACATTTTGTTCCCCCAGCTTTCGGGAAGTGTCTGCAAAATGCTATTTGTTGATATAGTCTGTCGCAAATAAGCAATAAACTAGCATTTCGCCTAACTTCGTGTTTTAGGCAGTGTTGTAAAACAGGTTAACTGTTAATCCAATAGGACAAGCAAAGGAGACGAGCTTGAAAGCGCGTCTGGATTCGATCGACTGGCAAATTTTGAAGGAGCTGCAGGGAGACGGCCGCATTACCAATGTGGAGCTGGCTCGTCGTGTAGGAATTTCTGCGCCCCCATGTTTGCGCAGGGTTCGAGCCCTGGAAGAAGCAGGACTCATTCGCGGCTACCGCACGCTACTTGATGAGAAACAACTGGGGTATGAAGTCACCGCCTTTGTCATGGTTGGATTGCATAACCAAACAGAGAATGACCTCGTCTCATTTGAAGCGCAAGTCAAGGAATGGCCGTTGGTTCGGGAGAGCTACATGGTGTCCGGTGAAGTTGACTTCATCATGCGCTGTACGGCTAAAGATCTGGAAACCTTCCAGAACTTCATTATTCGCGATGTGACCTCCACAAAGAATGTGGATCACGTTCGCACTGCACTGACCATCCGTCGTATCAAGGATGAGCCAAACGTGCCGATTGATAAGTCTGAGTATTTCTAGGCTTTCGATCCGGGAGAATTTGCAAACGGCCTTCGCGTAGGAAGGCCGTTTTTTTTATGCGTGGTTTTGCATGCGGGCAACTGGGTTATGTCCACTTGCCAACGGTTATGGTGACTGTGCCAGATTTCACATTGTCGGTCGTTTTTGAGGGCACTTCTGGGCCGTCATAGGGGCCAACCGGGTTTTCATCCATGCTGAAGCCATAGGCTGCCTGATTGAGCATGAGGGATGGTTTGCCGGAAAGGCGTGAGTCGTTTCCATCACTGTCGCTGTAGTGCAAGAACTTTGAGTAATAGTGGCATGTCTTGCCTGCCTCGTACCACTTGCTCCAATCGTTCCATTTTGTGGTGCTAAAGGCTGCCTGCGCGCTTTCTGTTGTTTCTGCGGCCAACACGCCGTCTAGTGCTACACCGCGGCACAGCGCTTCCCAGATGCTGTCCTGGAGCAGGCCTGCATCTCCTGCAGCCCCTGCCGGAGTTAAACCGACACCGAAGGACTGTTGGAAGACGTATTGGCTGCTCGTCAGGCCGCTTTCCGGCTTGTAGAAGTGGAAAGTGCCAGCTGGGCCTGTCAGCGTATAGACTTGGGTTTGCTCGGTTGAACCAGAGCGAGCCTGTGTGGTGCAGCTTCCTTCATACAAGCGAGGAGCCGCTTTTGAACCGAGATTGATGCTCAAGACGTTTCCCGGTGAGAAGAAACGGTCGAGGGTTTCATCCCAATAGGTTGCCAAGGGATCATCCGTCGTTTTCTGGTAGTTGCCGGATTTTGAAGCGAGCCAGTCGTTGGGATCACAGATGGCAAAGAACTGATTGTCGACAATGGGTGGCTGGAACCCGCCTTTTGTGAGCGGCGTAGAGTATAGCAGAGGAAGGAAGTGAGCAGCTGCCGGATCTGTCTTTGCTTCGTTCTTCATGAACTTTGTGAAAGCCTCGGCAATCTGAGACCGTGTTACATCTTTGCGCATGCCATATTGTGGGCCATCCGGGCCTTCGACATCGAAGCGAAGGTTGAGGCCAAAGCCGCTCACAGCGGAGAGATTTAGCTGAGCATCCAGACCAAACTCGAAAACGTCAAACGGGCCGGGAGCCTCTACGCCCGGTGTGTTGGCATAAGGGTACTGGGTGTATTGGATTGGATTGTTGTTTGTGACTGTGAGGTCCTGCGGCTTGTCTTTGGAGACAACAAACAGGAAGCGGTCATCACCGTTGGTTTTGTCCTCTAACACTACATCACCGATATCCGAGAGCTTTTGAAACGGAACGCTGGTTGGTGCGTTTGTCGTGCTGGGTCTTGTGAAATTGTTTCCTTCCAGGACCTTGAAGTGTTTCTGTGACCCTCCGTTGATCCAGCCTGCGACCCAGATATGTGCCGTGGAGCCGGGCAGACCGCTTTCATCGACCAGTTTGAACTTGATGGACATTGCGTTCCCTTTTTTGTTTTTCTTCTTGGTGTTTAGGGACGTGTGCCAGCTGGTTTTGTGAGCGGCGATTCTGGATTGCAGATGCAAAAACGGCCCTCTTGAAGAAGGCCGTTCTGGAATGCTTGAGCTGTCGCCGCGACAATCAAAGGCAGCGGATGCTTGAGAAGAAATGAGAGATTTCTTCTGAAATTGCTTCGCTCTGCTGGCTGAGTTCTGTCGCAGCGGATGTTGCCGTGGCAACAGCACGTTTGGATTCGTCAGCAGTTGCAAGGATGTTGCTTAGCTCGCTTGTCACGCCCTTCGCATTTTGAGAGGCGGACTGAATGCTCGAAGAGATTTCGTTGGTTGCGATGGCCTGTTGATCCACTGCATCAGCAATTGCAGTTGCGGTTGAACTGACCTCCTCAATCTTTTGGGAGATAGCTGAAATCTCTTCCACACAGCGCTTGGTTTCACTCTGAATAGCACTGATTTTGGAGGCGATCTCGTCAGTTGCCTGACCTGTCTGGCTTGCGAGATCTTTCACTTCGCTTGCCACAACGGCAAAGCCGCGGCCTGCATCACCTGCACGGGCTGCCTCAATGGTTGCGTTGAGGGCCAGAAGGTTGGTCTGTTCCGCAATCGCGCTTATGAGCTCTGTCACTGCGCCAATCTCGTTGGTTGCTGTCTGCAAGCCGAGGACGGTGTCGTTGGTGCGTTCTGCATCTTTGGAAACAGTCTGTGCTGTTTCTGCAGAGCGGGTCACTTGCGAACCGATTTCGGCGACGTTGGCAGACATTTCTTCAACCGCTGCCGCACCGGAGTGGACATCTGAGGCTGTGTAGTCAGCAGACTGGCTCGCAGCTTCTGCAGCCATTTTGCTTTGCTCGGATGTCTCGCGGAGAGTGAGTGCAGAGTTTTCGACGCGATTGCCGGCTTCTGCCGTCTGCTCTATCCGCTTGGTGATTGTCCGCTCAAAAGCGTTGATGGCATCTTCAAGCTGATGGGTGCGCTCATCACGCTCTTCTGTGTAGTGACGATGGTAGGCGGAGACTGCCTGGCCCATGTCGAACATAACTGCTTTTTGAAGAGCAATCAGGCTGCGTGACAAACGCCCTGGCGAAAAGCGCATCTTGCTGGCGAGCACTTTGGTCAGCTCTTCCAGAATAAACGTATAACCACCGATATACCAATCCGGCTCAAGGTCAGTGTACACGTGGGCGCGGCCAATCTTGTCAACGCGCTCCATGTAGGTGGAGTCAAAACCGCCGGTGAACAGGATCTTCCAGTGGCTTGCTTGAGCTGATTTCAAGCCATCAACTTTGCCGGATACCTTTTTCTTCAGTTCCGGATCACGCTGAACGTGGTTGTAAAAGTCACTCAAAATCTGTGTTAGGTGGCCCTCAACACTGGGCCAGAGATCTGAAAGTGTTTGTATGGTCTGACTATCAATTTTGAAAAAACCGAGCTGGCTTTTCAGACCTGAAAATGAATTGGTGGTCATGGCAGCAAATTTCCCGTCAATTTGTCGAGATCATTTGCATTTACAAGGGTTAACAGTAAGTAGATTTATCCATGCAAAATGCCGAATATATACTTATAATTGTGTTAGTAAGCGCAGATTGTGATGTGATATGAGCTTTTTAGGCAGGGATACGTGCCAGATTGTCGCAGGGTTTTGCTGCTTTTTCAGATTTTTGAAGTAAATACGTTAACTTATCGAAGAACCGATTGTTTGTTCTGTAATTAGTGGATAACTCGTGTGGGTTGCATAAAAAATGCCGCTCAGAGCGGCACTTTCATTTCTTGAAATCATATGGTTCTGAAATTCGGCAAAGATTATCTCAGTTCATGAGAAGTCTTGAAACGCTGAATTCAGCTCTACAATTTACTTAACCGAATTGGACTTCAGTAATCTCGTAACCGCGTGCGCCACCTGGAGCAGTCACTTCGACGCTGTCACCAACAGACTTGCCGATGAGTGCGCGTGCAATTGGAGAGGAGATAGAAATGCGTCCACGTTTTACGTCAGCTTCAACATCACCAACGATCATGTACTTCTTTTCTTCCTCGGTATCTTCGTCAATGAGAGATACGGTTGCACCGAATTTGACAGTATCGCCGCTGAGTTTGGTCAGATCGATGATTTCTGCAAGTCCCAGAAGAGCTTCCAGTTCGTTGATCCGGCCTTCGTTCAGGCTCTGCTGTTCCTTCGCTGCGTGGTATTCCGCATTCTCTGAAAGATCACCGTGAGCACGTGCTTCGGAAATGGCTGCGATAATGCGCGGGCGTTCTCCGGTCGTGCGATGCTTAAGCTCTTCTGTGAGCATCACATAACCTTCCGGCGTCATAGGTACCTTTTCCATGGCTCGTACACCTTTCTTACGTTGTGGTGGTGTGGCCCATCACACTAAAAAACTGACCGGGCTGAGAAGCCTCAACCCGGACCTGTTAAACTATCTTAGCAGAAGTAAGATTGTAGGGACCTTACTTCAAGCGTTTTCGCTCGGAAAGCTTCGATGCCTTGAGCTGCTGCTACGGCTCCTGCCACAGTTGTGTAGTAAGGAACCTTGTTCATCAGCGCAGCTTGACGAAGTGACCGACTGTCGGAGAGTGCTTGTGCGCCTTCGGTTGTATTGAAGACGAGCTGAACTTCTCCGTTCTTGATAGCATCAACGATATGAGGACGCCCTTCAAGCACCTTATTGACCTTTGCGCACGGGATGCCTTGGTTTTCCAAGTATCTTTGCGTGCCTTCGGTGGATATAATGGAAAACCCTGATGCTACAAGTTTTTTAGCTGCTTCAAGAATTTTCGACTTATCTGCATCTTTCAATGAGATGAAGACTGTCCCACCTTCCGGAATAACGGTGCCTCCGCCGAGCTGTGACTTGGCGAATGCGAAGGAGAAGTCGGTGTCCAGACCCATGACTTCACCGGTAGAGCGCATCTCAGGACCGAGAACCGTATCAACACCCGGGAAGCGAGCAAACGGGAAGACCGCTTCCTTCACTGCGACATGGTCAAGCTGTTTGGGCTTGAGGTCAAAGCTTGACAGTTTCTCGCCTGCCATGACGCGGGCTGCGATTTTTGCAATCGGCACGCCAATGGTTTTTGCAACGAACGGCACTGTTCTTGATGCACGCGGGTTCACTTCCAGGACGTAGATCTCTCCGTCCTTGATTGCGAACTGCACGTTCATGAGGCCAACAACGTTGAGCTCCAGCGCGAGTTTGCGGCCTTGCTCTTCCAGTCTGGCAAGTGTTTCATCATCCAGCGTGTAGGCTGGCAGAGAACATGCGCTGTCGCCGGAATGGATGCCTGCTTCTTCGATGTGTTCCATGATGCCACAGATGAAGACGTCTTCACCATCACACAGAGCGTCCACATCCACTTCGATCGCGCCGTCGAGATAGCGGTCGAACAGAAGCGGGTTGGTGCCGAGCAGGGTGTTGATCTGGCCGGTTTTATCGTTCGGGTACTTGGCACGGACATCATGTGGAACCAGCTCTGGCAGTGTGCCGAGCAGGTAGTTGTTGAGTGCTTCCTCGTCGCGAATGATCTGCATTGCACGGCCACCCAGCACGTAGGACGGGCGGACGACGAGCGGCAGGCCAAGCTGATTGGCAATGAGGCGGCCCTGTTCAACAGAATAGGCGATGCCGTTTTCTGGCTGTTTCAGGTCAATTCTGTGCAGCAGACGCTGGAACCGGTCACGATCTTCAGCAAGGTCGATCATGTCTGGAGATGTGCCGAGGATTGGGATGCCAGCTTCTACGAGTGCCTGTGCCAGTTTCAGAGGTGTCTGACCACCGAACTGAACGATAACACCCTTCAGTGTGCCCTTGGAGTTTTCAAGGCGGAGGATTTCCAGCACGTCTTCAGAGGTCAGAGATTCGAAGTAGAGACGATCTGAGGTGTCGTAGTCTGTTGAGACTGTTTCCGGGTTACAGTTGATCATGATGGCCTCAAAACCAGCATCTTTCAACGCAAACGCAGCATGGCAGCAGCAGTAATCGAACTCGATGCCCTGACCGATCCGGTTTGGACCACCACCCAGAATGACAACCTTTTGCTTCTCACTTGGGTTTGCTTCGCAGGAAGGCAGACCCGGTGTTGGTGTCTCGTAGGTGGAGTACATGTAAGGCGTTGGAGACGCGAATTCTGCGGCGCAGGTATCAATGCGCTTATAAACTGGCTTCACGTCGAGCTCAGCCCGCAGAGCTGCTACTTTGTCAGCAGTCGTCTGGGTGAGAACCGCAAGACGGCTGTCTGAGAATCCCATAGCTTTGACCATGCGCATGGCGGCTGCGTTGTCCGGCAGGCCGTGCTCGATGATCTTTGCTTCCATGTCCACGATTTCTTGCATCTGCTCCAGGAACCACGGATCAATCTTACAGATGTCGTGGATTTCTTTTGCAGAGGTGCCCAGGCGCATAGCCTGAGCCACGTTGAGCAGGCGATCTGGTGTTGGGACAGCCAGAGCTTTGCGGATCGCGGTGTAGTCTTCGCCTTGGCCAAGACCTTCGACTTCGATTGGGTCGAGGCCTGTCAGACCTGTTTCCAGACCACGCAGAGCTTTCTGGAGGCTTTCCTTGAAGGTACGGCCAATGGCCATCACTTCACCAACAGACTTCATAGCTGTTGTCAGGGTTGGCTCAGAGCCGGGGAACTTTTCAAATGCGAAACGTGGGATCTTGGTGACGACGTAGTCGATTGTTGGCTCAAACGATGCCGGTGTTGCTCCGCCGGTGATGTCGTTTTCCAACTCATCAAGGGTGTAGCCAACAGCGAGCTTTGCCGCGATTTTCGCAATCGGGAAGCCTGTTGCTTTAGATGCCAGCGCGGAAGAACGGGACACACGTGGGTTCATCTCGATCACAACGAGACGGCCATCTGCCGGGTTGACCGCGAACTGAACGTTTGATCCGCCTGTTTCGACGCCGATCTCACGTAGAACCGCAATCGAGGCGTTCCGCATGATCTGGTATTCTTTGTCGGTGAGGGTCAGGGCAGGGGCAACCGTAATGGAATCGCCCGTGTGGACGCCCATCGGGTCGATGTTTTCAATGGAGCAGATGATGATGCAATTGTCCGCTGTGTCGCGAACCACTTCCATCTCGTATTCTTTCCAGCCGAGCAAGCTTTCGTCGATGAGCACCTGACCGTTTGGAGACGCATCGATACCGGAGCGAACAATTTGTTCAAACTCTTCACGGTTATACGCTACGCCGCCGCCTGTGCCGCCGAGCGTAAACGCAGGGCGAATGATAGCTGGCAGGCCGATGCTGTCGATCTGGCGCATGGCTTCAGCATAGCCTGAACCGCGATCATACCCAGTGATGTTGCCTTCATCATCAAGGATTGGCGGAGAGGATGCGATTGCGGCGCGTGGATTTTCCAGCCCGATCTTGTCCATGGCCGCGCGGAATTTTTCACGGTCTTCAGCCTTGTCGATGACGTCGGCTTTTGCTCCGATCATCTCAACACCGTATTTCTTCAGCACGCCTTTGCGGTCCAGTTCGAGCGCGCAGTTGAGTGCGGTCTGTCCGCCCATGGTTGGCAGGAGCGCGTCCGGCTTTTCCTTGGCGATGATCTTTTCAACGGCGTCCGTGGTGATTGGCTCGATGTAGGTTGCATCAGCCAGATCCGGATCTGTCATGATGGTCGCCGGATTTGAGTTCACCAAGATAATTCGGTAGCCCTCATCTCGCAGTGCCTTACAAGCCTGAGTTCCAGAATAATCGAACTCACAGGCTTGACCAATCACGATGGGGCCAGCCCCGATGATCATGATAGATTGGATGTCATTGCGTTTAGGCATGGTGACTCACATGTGCTCGCGTTTAAGCACCAGTGCACCCGATCGGTGCTCTGGTGGTGCCCTCTTTAGGAGTATGTCGGCTGAGCGCGCGTTATAAGAAATATTCGCGTAATGATAAACCCCGACGAACGCCTATTTCCGAAATAATCCGGTTTTTTTTCTCAAGACTTAAGGGGAGTTTATTCAGCTAAAGTCGCATTCTCTGTGGTTTTCTCACCATCAAAGTCAGCAATACCAGTGCTTAAGGCATAGCAAGCCAGCCGGACAGACTTCGGAATTTCTACCGGTTTACCGTCACGATTGCCGTTTTCATAATACTGAATCATTCGTTTTTTTAAGCCGAGGCGTTCCGCTGCCTCTTTTTGCTTATAGCCCATCGACTTGCGCCAAGCCCGAAACTGAGATGGTTTCATGATACTAACCTAATGATTCCCAGACTGAAAATTCATTGTACAGACTGATGCATAATAATCTGCATTCGTACCATTGCATATAACAGAATGCAAAAGGCGCAAAAATTGCGTCATTTACCTTGATGAGGTGCAATTAGTGCGCTTATAATTGTGGCGTTTCAGGAAAACTCCCGTAAGCCTGTGTGATTTCTTTGCATAGAACTGAGGTGGCTTTCCATTCCCGTGGCTCATCAAGGAGATAATCATGTTAAACGAACTCATCCTGTATCGGGCTAATCTGAAGGGCAAGAAGATGGATGTTCATCGTCATGCGACTTTCAGATTTCAAATCAGACGGATCGTCAATGGCCTGTTGAAGGGCTAAGCGCAAGTACGTGTTTGATGGTAAATTGAGTTTACCTGCTGAATGCGGTGTCTTTCTTCTGGCTTGCACATGCTGAAGATGTTTCAATTAATGAAATTGGGTGGCCAAAATTGTGCAATGCGCACAATCTGGCACTTTTGGCTTAGTGAATCTTTGGGGCATCTTGCCTTTTAATGTGACAGATTCCACATTATCCCCTCTGTACGCGACGGCAGTTCAAAGTTTTGCAGCGCGAAAAATGAACATCCTGTTTAAAAAATGTGCAGAGTGATCATTTGGTCAGCCAATTTTCGTTTTACTGAGAAAGAATAAAGTCAGAGCAGATCTAAAGAAGGAGAGTAGTTAGAAGTTATATTGCTCACTCTCGCTATCTCTTCGTCATGTTCACATATTATAGACAATATGTAATTGACGCTTCTATAGTATATTAGCTCAGATAACGCAGGAACATCTTTGGAGATTTGCCGGAAAATGTAGAATAAATCAGCGGAACTGCAAAAGTAGGTGCCGCTATTTTTTTATAATACTTATCTAGTATAACTACTTATGATGTTAATTCTCGGATGTCCTAGTGTATACGTTGCATTTACGAAGTAAAAAATGCGATGTCGGGCTATATTTTATCAGTTTCCTTGTGTAGATTATCAATTGTCCAATATGAATTATCATAGATTTCATTGAGGACTTTGAAAGTGGGGGTACTCATTCCTCACTGGGGATGCATTGAAGATTGTTCAAATGAACATCGAAAAGCTTCCGCAGTGTGAGTGGGTATCAAATGCTACTGCATAAGCTAGTACAGAAGTGGGGGAGTACAAAAGTTATTAGGGGAATTCATGGAGGCACCGGGTGGGGAGCTGAAATGATGAGCTTTTGTAACTCTTCTAAGGTTTAACATACAAACCACCGGGCAAATGGAAATGAACAGTATTCCTAGTAAGCTAGATGTCGCTGCGGATATCGCTGGACCTATTCGTGAGGACGATGGGGACGGTCAACTGCTCGCAATCTCTGAAATGTCAGAGTTGTTTAGCGTCACTCTGCGTACACTTCGATTCTATGAGGAGAAGGGACTTCTTAACCCAGTACGTCGTGGAGCACGCCGCTTCTACAGAGGTCGTGATGTGAGCCGTATGCGGGTCATTTTGCAGGCCAAGAAGATCGGTCTGACGCTGGCAGAAGTTCGTCGTATTATCAAGCTCGTTGAGGGTTCCAGCCCTCGTCCTGAGCAACTTAAAGAACTTCAGGAAATTTGTGGTGCGCAGGAGCAGCTGCTTCATGAGCAGGAGCAAGCGCTTCAGGAACAGATTGCAGAAGTTCGCGGTGTGTCTCATGCACTGAGCAGCATGCTGGAAACAGAAGCGGCTTAATTGCTTCTGATAAGAGTTACGGAACCCGGCTCCCTTGGTGCCGGGTTTTTTGTTGTCCTGACGTTGCTGAAGCGGTGTCTCCGGTCACGTTCTGCTTACGGTCGGGCAAAAGAAAAGCGGGGTACTGGACCCCGCTTTTATTCATTCTGCTGTACCGTTTTGCTTAGAGCACGTCGCGTTCTAAGCGGCGGCAGGTGTTTTGTGGTTCTCAATCAGCTCAATGAAGCGAGAGAACAGGTAGTGGCTGTCTTGTGGGCCTGGAGACGCTTCCGGATGGTGCTGTACTGAGAAGACAGGTGCATCTTTTACACGCAGACCGCAGTTGGTACCGTCAAACAGGGAAACGTGTGTTTCTTCCACGTTGTCTGGCAGGCTGCCAGCACTCACAGCAAAGCCGTGGTTCATGCTGGTGATTTCAACCTTGTTGGTGGTGTAATCGTGAACCGGGTGGTTTGCACCATGATGACCCTGATGCATCTTTGTGGTGGTACCACCAAGTGCAAGCGCGAGCATCTGGTGACCCAGACAGATACCGAAGACTGGCAGACCTGATTTCACGAGGCTGCGGATGGTTGGAACTGCATATTCACCGGTTGCAGCTGGATCGCCGGGGCCGTTGGACAGGAATACTCCATCCGGCTTAAGAGCGAGGACGTCTTCAGCAGAGGTGGTTGCAGGCACAACAGTCACGCGGCATCCAGCATCTGCCAGAAGGCGGAGGATGTTACGCTTCACGCCAAAGTCCAGAGCAACCACATGATGGCTTGGTTTGGTCTGGGCGCCAAACCCGTCATCCCAATCCCAGGTGGTTTCGTTCCAGTCGTAGGTTTTCTGAGTGCTTACGCCTTTTGCAAGGTCCATGCCTTCCAGATCCGGGAGGCTGGCTGCTTCTGCTTTCAGCGCTTCCACATCAAACTCACCATCAGCGTTATGAGCGATAACGGCGTTCTGCATGCCTTTTTCGCGAATGAGGGCTGTAAGTGCGCGGGTGTCTACGCCGGTCAGTCCAACAATGCCTCGTGCCTTGAGCCATGCGTCGAAGTGGTTGCCAGAGCGATAGTTGGAAGGAGTGGTGATGTCGGTTCGCAGAATTGCGCCACGTACGCCAGACGTGCCTTCCATATCTACAGTCTCAACATCATCTTCATTCGAGCCCACGTTACCAACATGAGGGAATGTGAAGGTGATGATCTGTCCTGCATAGGAAGGGTCTGTGAGAATCTCTTCATACCCGGTCATTGCCGTATTGAAGCAGACTTCGCCGGACGCTTTTCCAAGAGCTCCAACGCCTCGGCCTTCAATGACTGTACCGTCTGCGAGAACGAGGAGGGCGGTAGGTTTAGGTGCTGACCACGCGTCTTGAGCTTTCATCACTTGCTTTCTTGATACGGTTGATGACAGTATGCGTCCATCTGAAACGCACCGAAGGGACTTGACTTTGGCGCGTCACAGTCGCATCAAGGCCGGGACCATAGGAGAAGGGGTTCCTCTGGTCAATATCACTCGTGTAGAAATAATAGCGCTCGAGTTACAGGAAATCAGCCCAAATCGGACGGATGAGACGTATTATCCGGGATTTGGAGAGCCTCTTTTAAAGTTTCCGCGTCAGGGTTCCTTTAGTATGTTGCGAGACAAAATAGCGAATGCGCTGAAAGCCGCGCAAGAAGACACTAACAAAAGACGTGCCGCCACGTTGCGCCTGATCACCGCTGCCATTATGGACCGGGATATGGCTGCTCGTGAGCAAGGCCGTGATGGCTTAAGCGACGAAGAGCTGATGGACCTCCTGCACACCATGCTTGTCCAGCGTGAACAGGAAGCGGCGCATTGTGAGGCGAGCGGTAAAGTAGAGCTTGCTGTGCAGGAGCGTGAAGAAGCGGAAATGATCCGTGAGTTCTTGCCGTCTCAGCTCAGCGAGTACGAAATGAAGCTTGTTTGTCAAACAGTTGTCGAGTGCGTTGAAGCGCGCGGACTGCGTGATATGGGCCGCTGTATGGCTGAACTGAAAGAACGTTATCCGGGCCAGATGGACTTTGCGAAAGCCAGTTGCATGGTGAAGCAGATGCTGCGTGCTCCGCAGTAAGTCAGCGTTTTTGGAGCACTTACAGGCCGCCGCGTCGTCGTGATGCGGCTTTTCTTTTTTCCTGAAGCGATTAATTGAGTTAAGCCAGCGCAAATGGGGGTTTTGCTGGCTTCTTGGGGCCTTCGCGGCTATATAATACCCAGCTCAGCTGCTTTCAGGCCACTACGACAAATTGGACCACTATGCGTTTCGATCAGCTCTTTCTTGATGACATTCGCAACCGCGTCTCGCTTACAGATGTGGTGGGGCGGCGTGTAACCTGGGATCGGCGTAAATCGCAGCCCGGAAAGGGTGATTACTGGGCGTGTTGTCCCTTCCATTCAGAGAAGTCTCCCAGCTTTCACGTTGATGAGCGCCGCAACCGCTACAAGTGCTTTGGCTGTGGTGAAAGTGGAGATCATTTCAAGTTTCTGATGGAGACTGAGGGCCTCAGTTTCCCCGAAGCTGTGGAAGAACTGGCCGGTGTGGCCGGAATCGCCATGCCTGCACCCGATCCTCAGGCGGCAAAACGAGCTGCAAAGCGCAATTCTCTGACCGATGTCTGTGAGATGGCGGCGCGCTATTTCCGGCATGTGTTCCAGTCTGCTGACGGGCGTGCTGCGCAAGAGTATGTGCAGCGGCGCGGTTTGAGCGCTGAGACGCTGAATGAGTTTCAGTTCGGCTTTGCACCTCCGGGACGTGATAATCTGAAGAAGGCTTTGATGGCGAAAGACGTCACTGAAGCTGAGCTGATTGAAGTGGGTTTGCTCATTAAACCCGAGGACGGACGTCCGTCTTATGACCGGTTCCGCAATCGTCTGATGATCCCGATCCATGATGACCGGGGTAGGGCGGTTGCTTTTGGTGGCCGGACCATGGATCCGGATGGCCAACCGAAATATCTGAACTCACCGGAGACACCCGTCTTTCACAAAGGGACGATGCTGTTTAACGCGCATCGTGCGCGGCAGCCTGCTTATGAGAGCGGGCAGGCGATTGTGGTGGAAGGGTATATGGATGCCATTGCCCTCTGGCAGGTTGGCATTAAGGCGACGGTTGCGAGTTTGGGGACTGCGTTTACCGAAGACCAGATTATGCGGCTTTGGAAGTTTGCTGATGAGCCTGTGGTCTGCTTTGACGGTGACGTTGCCGGTATTTCTGCAGCGCATCGGGCCGTGGATCGCATTCTTCCGGTTCTCACCAGCGGCAAGTCCTTCCAGTTTGCGTTTTTGCCTGACGGGCAGGATCCGGATGATGTGATTAATGCTGGCGGCACTGCTGCTATGTATGGAGAGATTGAGAAGGCTTTGCCTCTCTCCGAAGTGGTTTGGCGCCGTGAAAGCGAGCAAGCCCGGATAGATACGCCTGAGCGCAAGGCTGCGCTGGAAAAGGCCGTTGAAGATCTGGTTGGCACCATCAAGGATGAGCGTGTCCAGAAGCGTTACCGGATGGATCTGCGTCTTAAGCTCTCCAACTTGTTTTACGAGGAGAGCCGCCGGAACCGTGGCAAAAGCGGCGGCGGTCGTGATGAGGGCTGGCGCGGAAACAAGAAACAAGGCGCGGATGATGAGTGGGCATCCCGTGCCCGCGTTGAAGCGCCCGACACGCCATCTTATGGGGTGGAGCGCAGCTTCTGCACCATGTGCCTGATGTATCCGGAGCTGTTTGACCGCCACTTTGAACGGATTTCGCAGCTGACGTATTCCAACGAGCTGCACTCCATGTTTATGACGGCGTTGGTTCGGATTGCGACGGACCTTGCTGAAGGGGCTGTTACGCAGATCTACAACAAGCTGGATGAACGGTTCTATCAAATCCTGCAGGAAGCCATCGTGAGTGCTAGCTCTGAAAGCGATGGCAGCAAGGCAAGTACCTTGCGCCGCTGGGATGCGCTGACCAACCGTCTGCAGGTTTTGAAGGAAGACCCACCCGAGGATTTCGTGGAGATGCTGTTCCTGAATTATGCAGATATGCTTGAGTTGCGCATGTTGGAGCAGGAGCTTGAACATGAAACGCGGGCCATGGAGCAGGATCTGACCGAAGAAAGCTGGGGCCGGTTTCAGGCCCTCACACAGGATTTGGCTCGTCGGCGTGAGGATTGTCTGCGTGATGAGCAGGAGCTGGCAGAGCGTGCTGCGAAAATGCGCTCCTCAAAAGGATCTATTCTAGTCTGATCTGAGAAGAGGGATTACAGGTCTGCTAATCTGCTTGCCTCAGAGGAATTGCTGACGGCAACTTGAGATGGAATTGTGATGGAAGAACTCTTGTTTTTCAAAGTTATCCAGAAAAACAGGCAATGAACTGTCCAAAATCCCCCAGAATCAGATTGACCAAGCCGAATCGCCCTTGCGAATCACAAAAGGCGGGCTACATACACTAAGTCAGACAGCCGATACGAGCGCCCGTAGACCTTAGATGTCTTTAAAGCGGCGATATCATAATCGGATAATCAGCGCTGTCGATGCCTGGAATGTGCCGGATACGGCCTAAAACGGTAGGGATGCCGGTGAGTAGTCCTGCCCGAATGAGTTTTGGGTTTTCAATTCCGTGAAAACATTTTGATACCAGGGTTAAGTCAGGTTTAAGGGACTTTGCGTTAAACCCCAAAGTCAAATGTGATTCAAATGCCGCCTGTGTGGTCCAAACACGGGGGTGATTGATTGCGTAACGCGATAGTTCGCTGGAGCACGACCAGCGACTTTGGAGCAGAATATGGCGACGAAGGCGACACAAGCTGAAGATACGCAGGAACCGGCAGGCGCAGAGGGACAAGATGGTCCTCTCTTGGATTTGTCGGTCGCCGCCGTCAAGAAAATGATCAAGTCCGCGAAAAAACGCGGATACATCACTTATGACGAACTGAATGAAGTTCTTCCACCTGATCAGGTGAGCTCTGAGCAGATTGAAGACACCATGTCGCTTCTTTCTGAAATGGGCATCAACGTTGTTGAGGCGGAAGATGCAGAAGAAGGTAAAGAGGAAGAGGAAGCTCCACCCGCTGTAGACGGCGGTGAGTTGGTTGTTGCTTCTTCTACTGCTGTTACCAAAACCACGACTGCCAAAGAACCTACAGACCGTACCGATGATCCGGTGCGTATGTACCTGCGCGAGATGGGCTCTGTTGAGCTGTTGTCCCGCGAAGGCGAAATTGCCATTGCAAAGCGTATTGAGGCTGGCCGTGAGGCTATGATCTCAGGTCTTTGTGAAAGCCCACTGACCTTCCAGGCGATTATCATCTGGGGTGAGGAGCTGGCTGAAGGCAAGGTTCTGCTGCGTGACATTATTGATCTGGATGCAACATATTCCGGACCTGATGACAAGAACGGTCCATCTGATGATGACCTTTCTGAGCAGGAAAACGCTGGCGAGGGTGAAGTTCCTGAGGCCGTGCGCCTTAAGGAAAAAGAAGAAGCCCGCAAGCGCAAGGAAGAAGAAGCCCGCAAGCCTAACGGTGCTGCGGCTCCTGCCGCTGCTGCACCAGGTGATACCGCTTCGGGTGCGCCGGGTGAAGCACCTGCAGAAGGTGGTGAAACCACTGATGACGATGACGACGAGTACGAGGCAAACGTTTCTCTTTCTGTAATGGAAGCAGAACTGAAGCCTATGGTCGTTGAGATCTTTGACAAGATCACAGAGGATTACAAGAAGCTGCGCAAGCTTCAGGATCAGCTGGTTGAAAACAAGCTGGCTAACAAAACTCTGTCTCCGTCTCAGGAGCGTCGTTACAAGAAGCTCAAAGAAGACATCATTGTTGAAGTGAAGAGCCTGCACCTCAATAACAACCGTATTGAGACGCTGGTTCAGCAGCTTTACTCCATCAACAAAATGCTGATGGGTTATGAAGGTCGCTTGCTGCGTCTTGCAGACAGCAACGGTGTTAACCGCGCTGACTTCATCAAATACTATCAGGGTTCTGAATTGGATCCGAACTGGATCCGCAAAGTTGCAAACCTTTCTGGCCGTGGCTGGAAGAAGTTTGTGACTAATGATGGCGATATGATCCGCGAACTGCGCGGCGAGATTCAGACGCTTGCGACTGAGACTGGTCTTGAGATCACCGAATTCCGTACCCTGGTTTCCATGGTGCAGAAGGGTGAGCGCGAAGCACGTATCGCGAAGAAGGAAATGGTGGAAGCGAACCTTCGTCTCGTTATCTCCATTGCCAAGAAATACACCAACCGTGGCCTGCAGTTCCTGGATCTTATTCAGGAAGGTAATATTGGCCTCATGAAGGCGGTAGACAAGTTTGAATACCGCCGCGGTTACAAGTTCTCCACCTATGCGACCTGGTGGATTCGTCAGGCGATCACCCGGTCCATCGCGGATCAGGCACGCACCATCCGTATTCCGGTGCACATGATCGAGACGATCAACAAGATCGTTCGTACCTCTCGTCAGATGCTTCACGAGATTGGCCGTGAGCCAACCCCGGAAGAGCTCTCTGAAAAGCTGCAGATGCCGCTTGAGAAGGTTCGCAAGGTGCTGAAGATCGCTAAGGAGCCTATCTCCCTTGAAACACCGATTGGTGACGAGGAAGACAGCCATCTTGGTGACTTCATTGAGGATAAAAACGCCATCCTGCCGATTGATGCGGCTATTCAGGCGAACCTTCGTGAGACCACGACCCGCGTTCTGGCATCGCTGACACCTCGTGAAGAGCGTGTCCTGCGCATGCGCTTCGGCATCGGCATGAACACCGACCACACTCTGGAAGAGGTTGGTCAGCAGTTCTCCGTTACCCGTGAGCGTATTCGTCAGATTGAAGCGAAAGCGCTGCGTAAGCTGAAGCACCCAAGCCGCTCCCGCAAACTGCGGAGCTTCCTGGACAGCTAACCCGCTGCATTGGTTGAGAATTAAGAAAGCCGGTCTCTGTGAGGAGACCGGCTTTTTTGTTGGGTTGAGACTTTCTGGCTGGAGAGTGGACGGGCTTTCCTGCATTAATTGAGAGTTATGCTGCTACCGTTTTCTCTTTCCTATTTTCTGTCACCATCTTCTGGATCGACAGAATATGCGCTGTCAGGAAGAGGGGGACGAAGAAGGCCGGGACGAGGACGAGGGGGTAGTTGTCTATGATGTTGGGAGCATCTGTTGAGAGCAGGTGGAAGTAGCCGTTTGAGGTGAGGACACCTGTGCCGATTGCGGCCACGAAATCCAACAGGCCGAGAATGTGAACACGGATCATGAGAGTGCGGGCGTTGGCGGCGTTGCTGCGGGCTGCTTTATAAGCAAACAGGGCCAGAATGCCTGTTGCGATATCTCCAAGACCTGCTGGCATGGCAAATTCCCATGGCACTGGCCCCATTGCCCATCCCACTAGAAACACAAAGCCGATCACACGCAGGATTTGAACTCTCATGAAGATGCTTTGGTCTGTGGCTTCCAGAATCTTGCGTCCTGCTGCCGTGAAGTTTACCAGTGCCCATACGGTGAGGGAGCCGCCCAGAAGCAGAAGGATCAATCGTGGAACCTGTGGGACTTCGGTGGGCAGCGTGAACAGATCTGCCTTGGCAAGCAAGACGGCAGCTGCAAACCACACCCCAAGCAATGTGATGAAGACGCCGACGGCCCAACATTGAGCGGGAGGGGATAGCTGCGCGTGGTTGGCTCTGTTTGCGACGATAGCAACAAGTGTAGCAGGGAATATAACAGCAAAGGCTAAAACAATGAATTCCAGAATGATTGAAGTCATGGGAGTTCTCCTGAATAACTTCAATATTAGTAGTGACTTCAAATATAGGAGTCAATTCCATTTTTGAATTTACTATGCTACCTCTGCTTTTATGACTGAGTTTGACCCTTCTCTTCTGCCGCCTGAACTTGCTGGAATTGATCGCGATAACTGCCCCATCATGCGCTCGCTTGGCGTGCTGGGTGATCCGTGGAGTCTCTTGATATTACGAGAGTTTTTTCTGGATGGGCCGCGTAAGTTCAAAGACCTTGAAACGAGTTTGAAGGTCAGTCCCAACACGCTCTCAACTCGCCTGAAAAAGCTGGAGGAACACGGTGTCCTCAAAAAGCGCTTCTACTCTTCCCACCCTCCACGTGCCGACTACGTCCTGACCGAAAAAGGCCAAGCCGTCGGCCCCATCCTGCTGGAACTGCTGAAATGGGGTGAGACGTTTGCGTGAGGTGAGAGGCTTTCGGGAGTGCATCAATTGTGAGCGATTGATGTAAGTTGGTGTTCCGGTGTTTCTGAGAGGATTGTTCTATCGTTTTTGATGGAGCAGGATATGGAACCGGAAGATATGCGGCGTGAGCTGGATGGGTTGAGGGCTTCGATTGGGCGGAAGCCGAGCAGGGGATGGGTGATTGCGACTTCGATCATCACGACTCTGCTGGTTCTTGTGGTGATTGCCGTGATTATGATGTTTGCGATGATGAACCGCATGCATGGTGTTGGTTGGCGTGGGCATGGACCTGACAGGTATTTTGATCAGCCTTTGCGACGAGCGCCTCCGCCACCACCGGGTCAGCCGCTTCCACGCTGACTTACTTTCCTGCGTGTTCTGATCCGAAAATCGGTACTCACTTTGGCAAGTTGCGATTTAAGCACCGGCCAGTGCCTGAAGCTTTGGCGGATCACGTCCGGGGTTGTCTCCACATTTGCGGCACATGTTTGTCCTCCCTTCAATGTGACTAGACCATTCTTGGCATCTTGAACGCCAATAGAGCGGCAATGCTTGCGATGCCTGCCATGATGAGGAACAGGACCGGGCCGGACTGCGCTGCATTTTCCAGTGTAATCAAGTCTTCAGCACCTGGAACGGAGAAGCCGGAGAGGCCAGCCAGAAGGCCTGCCAGCGCTGCGCCAATGGCCATGCCTGCGGATTGCAGAGGCCCGATGAAACCGGAGGCTCTGTCACGCTCGTCATCGGTTTCAGCGTAAATGATTGCTTTTTTCAAGAACTGGCTGCTCATGCCAAAGCCTGCTCCGTTAAAGACGGAGGAGAGCAGGAAGATCCATAGGGACATGGTGTAGAGCGAAACAACGGTGAGCAATGTGCCAGCGATGATGTTTAAGGTTCCCAGACGGATCAGAGAGGTTTGTGCGTGCGGTGTCTGCACGCGGGCGACAATCCATGCTGCGGCTGTCCATGTGAAGGCTGTGATGGCCATGGCATAGGACGCCTGAGTGACGGAAAGCCCCCAAAGAACCTGACCCATAGCAGCGCCATAGACAACGCGAGCCGCGCTGGCGATGGACAGCAGCAGCGTGACCCACATGCCAAGGCCTAAAATGCCAGTGAACTTGAATGCGCTGCGAGGAATGAATGGACTGGTGCTTTTCTTATCCCATTTCACGGCGAGGAACAGCAGGATCAAGCCAATGCCTAGAGCGCCAGTGATGCGGGGAAGGCTGCGCAGTTCGCCCACATACGCAATGAGCAATACCGCCACAGCCAGAAGTCCGAGGCGGGGGAACATGCTCATCTTATCTGAGGATTGCGTCGTTGTGGCTTTGTCTCTGGTGGTGGACGGGATGACGGTGATTGCCAGCAGGAGCAGCATCAAAGACAGAGGCAGGTTGGCGTAAAACACTGCACGCCAGGACCAGCTTTCTGTCAGGATACCTGCGGTGAGGGGGCCGATGCCTGCGGAGACAGCCCAAACTCCTGAGAGCAAAGCGAAGACCGAGGAGACGGCGTTTTCCGGATAAAGGTCTGAAATCAACGTATAGCAGAGGGAGACAATCATGCCTTCGCCCAGGCCCTGCAGCATTCTGCCAAGCAGCAGGTGTTCCAGTGAATTTGCAGCGCCGCCAACGAATGAGCCTGCCAGAAACGACAGGGCCGCCGCGATAAAAAGGGGGCGTGCGCCAATGCGTGCTTTCAACGAGCCTGTGACCGTGCCTGCCAGAATGGAGCCGATCTGAAACAAGCTGAGGACCCAGAAGGCGCGTTGCTGGCCGCCAAGATCGCGGATGATATCTGGCATGATGGCAGAGGAGAGGAAGTTGTTCATGCTTGCCGACCCAACACCCAAAATCATGATGAGAGACGCAAGCCAGCGACCATCCATGGTCAGCTTTTTGAAGGGCGATAATGGGATTGTTTGTGCCGGGCTGGATATGGTCATGAGTATCGCCTATTTAAAAATATATCACTTATTTAATTTGAGGTATTTAATAAGTAAAGTCTTTTCTTATTAAATCGTGGCGTACCTGCTATCTCAATAAATCGATTTTGCAAAAATTGGCCCAACATAAATTGGCGGATTGTTCCTTTTGTTTCGCAGGCTTAGCTTTCTTACAGCACGAGGAGGTCCTTTTTTCGGCAGATGTGAAGGCAACTTGAATAGCTAGGTTTATGCGGGCACTTGGCGGTCGCCTACGTGAAGCCTGGCGCGGTTTTGAGTTGTTGAAACGATGAAAAATGCTGCGTGCTTTGTGAGGTGTACTGAAACGAGGCGGCTTCAGAATATGCATAAATAATGAATGTCTGGGGGAGCCTATCAGCCCCCGATATAGAAGCACTCGTGGGAGTGTGCATGTTGCCGGACTATGATGGTTGTCGGCATTAAAAAAGAAAACCCCGCTTGGGGCGGGGTTTTGAGAGGTTGCATTGGAGGCTTGTGTTACTGCACAAGTTCGTAGGTTATTGTAACTGATGACGAGAGGGTCTCCTGACCTGCTGCAATTGGCGGGGCACTGTCCATTTTTGCAGCTCTCATGCCCATCATTTCCGGGTAAGGGCGCGGGTTGTACCCGGCTTCGGAAATGCTGAGAATTTTGCCGAGGCTAACACCGGCAGCTTTCGCGTAGGTTTCCGCCTTGGTGCGGGCGTCTTTCACGGCGCTTTCGCGGGCTTCATCAATATATTTTTCAGGATTGGATACGCCGAACTGGATCTG
The DNA here is from genome assembly GCF_001623285.1 of Pseudovibrio sp. Ad26. NCBI lineage: Bacteria > Pseudomonadati > Pseudomonadota > Alphaproteobacteria > Hyphomicrobiales > Stappiaceae > Pseudovibrio > Pseudovibrio sp. Ad26. The sequence continues at coordinate 212,134 of NZ_LMCE01000146.1, read as the reverse complement.
GCCAACATCGTTGGAGCCGTTTTGCACCAGCATGTCCAGTGTGGTGCCCAGTTTGGTGATGTCCTTCAGACTGATGCGGATGCCGTTCTGCACGCGGTAGCCAACAATCTCAGGAGCTTTTGGCTCATTGTTTTTGAGGCGGCGGTTGTCATAGATCGGTGAGATGTCAAAATCGGTGGTCTGGATGTTCTTTTTTTCGATGCCTGCGTCTTCAACATCCTGCAGGATGGCGCGCATGGTGACGGAGTTTTGCTGAAGGGCGGACTTTGCATCATCACCCTGTGTGATTACGCGGGAGACCAGCGTCGCCATATCAGGCGCCACGTTGACCGATCCCTGGCCTGAGATTGTGATCTTGCCAGTTTGTTCAGCAGCCTTGGCATTGACACCGCTGGATACAACAAGAGCAGCGGCAACAAGACCAGCAACTGCCAGCGCGCTTATACTTGGAAGACGCAATTTCTTCTGTTCGCTCTGCATTAAATTCTCCAGTTTCAAATTTGTTGAGGCTGATGCCTGATCCGTGCTGCGGACTGTCATTCTTGATCAGCCGAATATCGAGAAATGCAATTAGAAGTTACAATTGCGGCGGCTCTCAGGCGTGATCATGTCAATTCACGGGTTTGATTTTGATGATCCAGATTTATCGGATCGCCGACATTGCCATCCCCCGACAACAGGATTGCAATGGGGCGCGAAGATGGGAATTGGGCGCAAATGATGATGGCAAGCACGACAAGTGGCACGCACAGCACCATTCCAATGACGCCCCATAATGCCCCCCAAAAGCTCAAGGAGATCATAATGACGAGGGGTGAAATGTTAAGTTGTGTGCCCATCAGACGTGGTTCCACCAGATTGCCGAGAATGAACTGAACTGCTCCCAGCCCAAGAGTAATCGCGATAAATGGTGTGAGGGTGTCGAAATAGACCAGTGACAGCAGGCTTGGGAAAATGACGGCAATCAGAGAGCCGATGGTCGGGATGTAGTTGAGCAGGAAGGCGATGAACCCGAAAAGGGCCGCGTAGGGCAGGCCCGCCCATGACGTGATGCCGTAGGTGAGGAAACCGGTGATGATGCTGACACCGGTTTTGATGCCCATGTAGTGGCGCATGCGACGACCAATCTCTCCACGGATGGCGAACGCAAGCTGTACGCGGTCGGAATCTTCAAAGAGGGCAGCGAGCTTTTTGTCAAAGGTTGCCGCCTCAAAGATCATGAAGAGCACGTAGATGAACACCAGTGAGCTGGACCCGGCCAGACTGGTGAGAACGGATGCTCCGGTGCTGAGGGCTGCGCTTAGCGAGAAGTTGGGCAGGATGTCGGAAAGCTGGAGCGGCTTTTCCATATTCAGTTGGTTGGCAAGCTTGAGCAGCAGCTCATCAAGCCGTCCCTGATAGGTCGGCGCATCGAACGCCAGCTGCTGCAGGTTGACTGAGACGATGTTGAACAGGATGCCGACGACATAAAAGATCGCGAACAGGGCCAACAAAATGGTGAGCGGGCGCGGCAGATACGGTCCAACCACAGGCAAATGTCGCAGGGCAGAGGACATGGAGTTGATAATGTACCAAAGCACTAGTGCGATAATCAGGGGTATAATGAGGGAGCGCCCTATGAAGAGTAGCCAGCCAATAATGACAAGAAGGAACAAAGAGGCGGTGAACTTAATGAGAGGCTGGCGCATCATGCACTCCAAGGGGTCAGGCTGCCGGAAGCTGTTAGTTTTCACATAGTCTCTTAAAATCAGGTATTTATAAAGCTTTGTGATGAATGCTCTGTTGATCTGCCGGGGAAAAGGCGCATCCCCAAGTTTCAACAGGATCTGCCTTGTTCACTGCTATAAACAATTTACTCACCCGTGGTTGTTGGTGTAGAACCTGTCTTCGGTAAGGGCCTGTAGCTCAACTGGTTAGAGCCGTCCGCTCATAACGGACTGGTTGGGGGTTCAAGTCCCTCCGGGCCTACCATTCCTCATTCAATGTTGTTTATTTTCAATTAGTTAAGTTGCAATGTGTCCCATGAAAAAACAGGCGTGGGACACTTTACCACTCTAGCCCCTTCAGGGTCTCCATTGCGGAGCGGGCGAGATTCCAACGTTCAACACCTTCAGTATAAACTTCAGAGGTTCGCGCTTCGGCGTGGCCGTGGATTGCCATGATCTGATATTGAGAGCAGCCTTCAAGGGCTAAGAGGTGACCTGCTGCTTTACGAATTCCATGAGAGCTTCGGTTTTCAAGTCCAGCTGCTAAGCACCATTTCCTGAAGCGATTGCGTAGGCTCTCTGGTGAAGCAAAGGATTTGCCGTGCTCAGTAAGAAGGTAGGTGCGTCCTTGTACAGTGGCCGCTCTGGTCGCCTTCATCAAAGGTGGTAGCATTGGGATCTCAACAAAGGCTGATCCTCGCTTGCGGGGTTGCCAGCCAAGACCTTTGATTCCGCTTCGGTCAAACTCATTCTCTCTACCTAGCCAAATCACATCCGAGATGCGGCAAGCGGTGAACATAAAAAGAGTAAGGCATAGGTGGGCAGTCGTTCCAGCGGGATGCGCTTCTCTGAACTTCCTCAGGTCTTCAACTGTCCATGGGATAGCGCCCTTTGAACTCTTGTTGAGCTTGCTAATTCCAGTTGCCGGATTGAAATCTTTGCTGCAGTCTCCGATCTCGCCTGCCCATTTGTACATGGCTCGGATTGCTTTCATCATGTTGTCGGCAGCTCCGGGGGTGGATTTCATATTGTTGCGAATTTGCAAGACAGCCTGTTGCGGCATCTGGAAATCGTATTCACCATACTCTGCATGTAGTCGGCTCAAGAGATTGTTTCTTTGCTTGAGCGTGTCCTCAGAATACAAGTTGTTCTCTACGTCTGATTTTAGATTTTCAAGATAACGATAGATCAACCAACTTACAGAACCTCTGATTGCTTTTTCTTCTGGTTTGGATTCTGGTTTGACCTCTATGCCGCGTCTTGCTGCGAGGTAGCATTCGAGGAATTCTTTGTGGTCAGGTGAGACGTGAAGAACAATTCGACGTGCCTTTTGGCCTTCTACTCTCACGCGCCAACGGGTGTTTCCAGAAGGCATTGTTTCCTTGATTAGACCGGGAAACTTGAGTTTCATGTCATGTGCTCTGGCCATTGCTTCGGTCCCGCAGTTTGCGACTTAGCTGTCTTGGCGTCAACTTTTGAGAATACCAAGCGTGTTTCGGCGCTTGTTATGACGCATTCGTGCAGTGTCAGTCCGCAATCCTGAGCGGCTTTGATTGCTCGTTTCATCTGGGCTTGTGTTGTTTTCGATGGCTGCGTCATAACAAACCTTCGTTTATAGAGCGGGTATCCAGAAAACAGACTTAGCTGGATAATTCGAGTGAGAAGACAAACCCGCGCATTTCTTCTGCGTGGCCTTGTGCTTGAGTTGCCGCGTCCATGAAGTCGTCAGCGTATTCGATCTTCACTTCTTCCTCCCATTCATCTGGCCCGACGCCCCCTTGGATGATTGCTAGAAATTCCATTTCAAGCTCCAGCGTTAAATGGGGTACGTGGGTTGCTTGAGAACAGCGTCGAAGCGCGCTTGATCGAGGATGATCACTTGCTTCCAGTTGGGGTAATAGGTCTTGCAGTGCTGCTTGGTGTTCCATTCTTTGATGAATGCGAAAAGCTCATCTGCTGCTTCAATCTGGTCGTGGGCATCCTCATGCATGTCGTCTGCAGCGTTTAAGAGGATGCTCTCGGGGTCGATCTGAAGTAGCTTCTCGGTGCATGTAAACACATAAGCTGGTTCGGTTTCATCGTGGCCGTGACAGTGCTCGCTGATTTCGCCAAGGTCTGAGAAGTAACCTTCGCCCCAGTCGCCAGAGTTGGTCTCCGATTGTACTACGCCATGGTAGTCTTCGGCCTTAACAACCTGGGCTGCTTCAAGTCGTTTTCTCTCTCGGCACTTCTCGCATGCGGTGTAGTGCGATTTTCCAAGCTCAACGCCACACTCACAAACCTTTGGCTTGCAGCAGTCCTCGGCAAAGCGGTGGGCTGTTGCATGGGCCTTTTCGCTATCGCATGCATAGATCGTAGGAGAATGCAGGAGTCCGCAAGCACCGCAAGCGTAAAGCACTGTCTTCTCACTGCCCTTGAATGTAAGCTCTTTCACTTCCATTGGATCTCACCTCGTCGGTTTAGATGGTTATTGCGATCAGCAACTTCTCAAGAAAGTTGGATGTTTGATCGTGGAGCGCTTCCGGCATGTGCTCTTTGACTTGCTCGACAAGCTCAGGAGGAGCATTCACGGCGACAGCAGTCAGGATCTCTGCCAAGGCTTCAGGCTTTGTTGTGAGCTTGATGCCGATGTGAATAGGGTTCATGTCGGGCTCCAACTGCATTACTCGCTCCCGTCTTCCTCAAACTGCTTAGGGTACCCGCGTAGTTTGATGTTGCGGACTTTAGGGCCGCGTAGCCAAAGCGAGTAGCTCACATAGCTGTTGCGTAGTTTGTGGATTCGGTGCTCAAGTTCGGGGCGGACAATCCCGATGTTGCCGGGCTTCCATTCGCGGAATTCTCCGTTGCCAAGCTCTTCGATGTAGCCGCCTCGAAGTACAATGCGAATGGCCCATGCTGGATGTGTGTGAAACGAGCCTTCATTGTCAGCTCTAATGAACTTGTGAAGCTGCATCTTGCAGCCAAAGAGTGACACGATGCGCTTGATGAGAAGGGTTGGACCCTCTTCGAGCGATCCTCTGATCTCGTGGTATTTAAGGGAAATACGGAACATGGCTCAATCCAGTGTTTGAAGTTCAGAGAATGAAGAGGTCGTGGCATTCAGGAACTGTAGCCATGCCGCATGCCGCGATGTCGCCAGTGTCTAGTAAGCGTTGCAGGCGACCTCTGATCCGTTCCAGTTTCTCGAAACGTTCCAGTTGTGTGGCTGTGCAGGACGGCAGGAGGTACGTTTCAGCTAACTTGAACTGATACTCTTTCTTGCTCTTCGCGATGGCCACTCGAAGCATGCTGACGTGTCCGTCAAAGCTCACAAAGACAGCGTAGTCGGTTGCAAGATTTGCTTTATAGGCGAGAGACATGATCTCGATGATCAGGGTGTCGTCCTTCGAGAGTCCGTTTGCAGCTAGGTCGATTGCCATTGTGGTGGTTTCCTGATTAGAGGAGATGGGAAGCGGCTCAGGTGCGCCTTTCCTGAGCCGCTCATGCCGAGGCGACGCATTTGCGCTTGGGAGGAGTAACCTCGGCAATTAGATTGAACGGCCTGTAACTCGCGGTAGCGGAATGTCTGCTCCCGTACGACGCGAAGCTATTTCAACGGCTTTGTCTTCCAGCTTCTCAATTCGTTCAACGTCGAACCACTGGCCGTCGTTCAGTTTATTATCTTTCTCTGAACTAGGGAGCACGAACAGTTGATTGCAGCCTGTAATGTGTTCTGATCGTGCCAGAACAATGCCAGTGAAGCCTGACAATGTATCTTTTACTTTGTCGCCTAACCCTATGCCGCAAAAAGCGTCGTTCTCTGTTGATCTGCCACGTCCGAATATCTTCAGCATCTTGGTGTCCTTGAGTTTGGTTTACAGTTCAGTCATCACGAGGTTTGATTTGCTTCGTCGCGTTCTTGGTAAGCGAGAATGACCTTCGCAGCGTGCCAAGCTAGGTTGATTTGATTGTCAGGCGTGAGAACATCAAAGGGCTGGTGTTCGCTCACGGGCAGGGTAGACCAGTAGGCTCGTGTTGCCGACTTCAAGGCAGATGGATTTAGGTCTTCAATCGGGAGTGAGCCGGTTCCGTTGCAGCGTTCGCACTCGCTTAATGCAAGGTGGAAATAGTCATCGCGTCCGGTTCCTACGCAAGTTGGGCACTTCATTGCTCGTTCTCCTGCGGCAAAGTTGAGCCGTAGTGAACTGGCTCCTGACCAAACCAGTAGAGCTGCCACATGCGGATAGTGTTCACTGTGAGGATGAGAGGGAAGAAGGTCATGCGACGGCCTTGCTAGTTAGCTCGTTAATATTGCAGCGATGCACTTTGAACTCAGTCACGGTCACCCATGGGTTCGCGTTCCAACCGAAGCCACGACTTTCATTGAGGGTGTTCCAGAGATTGCGAAACTTGTTTCGGAGAACTTCGCCTTCGCGTTCAACACCAATATCGTGTTCTGGATAGTTGCCAGTTATCCAGTGCTTCAGCTGCACGCCTTCAGAAACAGCATCCTTGGCTGAGATTTTTTGAAGTAACTCAACGCGCACGTTGGTCACTTCCAGAGTGATACGTGAATACTTGCGTGGCATGAATATTGAGGGTTTCCAGCGCCGTTCATCATCACCGACAGTTGCCCGATAACGAACTTCACCAACTTGCGGGCATCCGCATATCTCAGAGCAACCACATTCAACTTCCTCGATCCGTGCCCATGTTTCACGGACCCATAACAGGTCGCCGGGGGCTGGTTTAAGCGGGTAGGCTTTGAGGTAGCTTTCTGGTGGATGGGGCTTGCAGCTCACTGTGAAGCAACCATGCTTTCCGGTTGGCCAGCTATAATCACTCTCGTAAATTGCGCCGGGGAATTTTCCACCACATGCGGTTGGTTGCGGTTTTAGTATGCGCCGTGTGTGTGTCTTCCGCCCTTCGAGTAGGGCTTGGATCATCGGGCTGGAAAAGAGGATAGGCCTATCAGTCATGCGACTACCTCCTCAGCCTCGTGCTCCCAGATCGGGAAGGGCTTCTTTGTTGGGAAGTCACCCATTTTCATCGGCATGATGACGCCGAATGCTTCAGGTGCTCTGTCAAACGTTACCAGTGCAGGATTAGGTTCGCAGTTGGGATGGATGTGGCAACTGCGCGCTTGAAGGATTTTGCTGATCTTATTGAAAAGCAGAGCATACTTGGGGTCGAACTTCGCAACCGAATTTTCGTAGTCATCGCTTGGGATAACACGGCGCCAGTTGGGGTACTCATGGCCTTTGGTGGGCTCCCAGCCAAAATTCAATACTGGTCCACGTACTGTGGTTGGCGACAGATGGAAAAGCTCATTCCTGCTGCCTTCTGTAAGCTTAGGAAGCAGGTCAAGGATTTGACCGGGGATTTCAAAGCTCCCCCGTCCACCGTTGGTGCCAAGTGCTTCGGATTGTGCGAGTAATGCATGACCGTTCGTGGCGATCAGAAGAGCGTCTTCGTCTTTCACTTCAACCCTGAGGCAGTTGATGTAGGGCCGCAGCTTGTCGACGGTTTTGATGAGTTCGAGAGCTGCCTTGAGCTTGTAGAGAGGCACGGCAACAGGGGAAAGTAAGGCCTGGGAGTTCGCTTCATGTTTCATTGGCGCATGAACCTTCTAGCGTTCGTTTAGGACGTCAAAAGAGGAAAGCTGGGTGCTGATGAACTCAGAGGAGATGCTCTGTTTTGCCTCGATCACTGTTTCATCAAGAGCGGGGGCGAGGAACAGCAGCACTATGGCGAAGACCACCAGAACGGATAGCTTCGCGGCCTCGTTCACGTGGAACAGGATCTCGCGGCAGAGATTACTAGATACGACTTTCTCAATGCTATTCATGGGACTGTTCCTCTTGCGAGATTGCTAAAGGCGGATGAGGGAATTTAAGAGCGAGGGGGGAAGGCGTCGTAGAACAATTGGTCTTTTAAGTCCTCAAGAAGTTCAGCTGTGGTTTTCTCGCGGCTCTTTTCATGAAGGTGAATGAACTCTTGGCGTTCCACCTGTCTCGCTTTGTCTCTGGCTTTTTCTCTGCGGTTGGCCAAGATGCGGTTTTTCTCGATCATCTCCAGACGGTGGATGGCCGTGCTGAGTTCTCTGATTTGCTTCTGGATTACGGCGATTTGCTCAGCGCTCTTTGGGGTGCTGGTTGCTTGCGCGGATTTTGCAGCAGCATCTAAGATTGCTGTGTTTGGTATGCTGATCTTGTCGAGATAGGGGCGCAGTTTCGCTCTAACTTCTTTTGCTTGCTTCGTATTTTTGGCGCGCTGTTTGTTGATGCGCTCCAACTCGGCGATGCGTTTGGTTAGGTTCTGATTTTCCTTTTTTAGCTTCTGTTTTGAGATTGGCATTTGCTTTCTCCTATTGAGGCTGAGTTCGTGAGTGGAAATAGTTTCGTTAGCTGGCTTCTGCTGGGGTGGCGGTCCGCATTTCCTGCAGGAGCTTTACGAGCTGCAACTCAGCTTCTTTGAAGGTCTCGCGTAAGGCGAGGATGCGAGCCGTGATCTGTTTGCGGTCGTTAGGGGTGCGCTCCAGCATGAGGCGCAAATCAGAGCGAAAGATGCAGATGTCTCCGTGGGCTTCGCCTGTGCGGGCAAGGGCATCTTCACCTACGTCCTGTACGGATTTTGTCGGTTTGGGGTGCTGCTTCACCTTAGGAAACTGAACGACTTTGGAGGTTTGCATCGAAGTGCTCCGTTCTGATGATTGAGAGACAAAGCGGCGCTCTATCTCTCAACTCAAGTGATTAGTGGCATAAGGTTATTGAAGTTGTTTGTTGACTGTTTGTAATAAAATCACCGTAAAAGGTTAATGTCAAACAAAAACATTAGAGATTTTTCAGGTTCATTTCCAGAACGCAGATTTTATCTCCGTCACTGCCCTCTACAGTTGGCCCAATTGGATGTGTCGCTAGCCCGATACGTGATAGCCAACGGGCGAACCCTGGGTGCATCAGTGCTATTAGTCGAGAGGCTCCCAGTTCTTGAGCCGCCTCAGCTAAGCTGAGTGCATTGTGCTCTAATGCTCTGGATCGATCATGTTTGGAAAGCAGGGGATCAGTAGTAAAGCGAGTTGCTTCGTATGTGACAGTGTCGGTGGGGAGTGCGTCAATCTTGAGATTAGGAAAATTGCTCAAGCGACCTAATTGAGCGTCCCTGATCATGTATGAGCGTCCGCATGCATCATGATTGCACGGATTAAATCTGGACGCGGCAACAACCTTGCCATCCTTGTGTGAGATGACATAGCGAGTGTTGCCAGTATCGTACTCATCCCACTCAATAAGATTGTTGTGTGGGATCTTCCAGCCCATTTGGTCGACAAAGAGAGCTTTTCGAAGCTTTAGGTGTTGAAGCCACAAATCGCCGTGTTTGTGGATAGTCTCGAAACTGAGGCAAGTTGACTGCATGTCTATCTCCGTAATGTTGTTACAGAGATACAATCGCCAAAATTGCCGATGGTTTCCTCTAGTTTATTGGGTGAAATGCAAAGCCGACTCTAGCAGCAAGAGCGGTGACACAAGTGAAATTATTTACGCCAATCAACTTTTGGATTTTGCTTTTTCTCTGCTTGATGGCCTCTTCAGATACCTCAAAATAATGGGCAATCTCTTTGCTTCTACATCCCTGTGCACTCAGTTGAACTAGCGTCTTTTGAAGTGGATTGAGCTGCTTGGTCTTCTCACAAAGCTGGTTGAGGTGATGTTTTCTTAAGTTGGTCTGAATAGCCGTCCTCTCAAGTAGAGAAAAGCCCCTACTGCGAGCTACTCCCGCAATTAGCTTGCTACCTGAAATTGCATTGCTAAATGCAACACCGTGGCAAAGATTATGGTCATGAGCAGCTCTCAAGAAATCAGTCTTCGGACTAGAGTTGTCCCAAGTTTGAAGCCCAGAGCTCCGTAATCCGAACTGAACGACGGGGTCTTTGGCTAAACCACCAAGATTGAAGTACTCTTGTTGCCAGTCTGGAGCGTAAGTCGTTTGTAAGTCGAAGTCATTTTCGACAAAACTCCCGATGCCTATAGCGAAGCCGTGATCGGCAATAGCGTGAAAACGTTCATCTAGCATGTGCTTACCTTTCACCTTATGAGGTGAATATAAGCGTATTTGTATTTACACGCAATGCAATGTGTGCATGTATTGTTTATAACATCCCCTGCGTGAGGAAGTCATGAAAGATACATCATTTACTTTTAGGGAAAAGTTAATCGATAAAGTGAGTCAAATGTCTGATCAAGAAGCGGAAAACCTTCTAAAAAAGATTAGAGATGTTAGATTAAAGAATTACTTTAATTCATCAAGTAGTGATTTGGCGTCTTCTTCTGACATTTCTTTAATTAGCTCATAGAGTTTATTTTTTGTTGTAGACAGTGGATTATCTTCATCCAGAATGGATGCATTTGGAAGATCCAAGACCTGACAAATTTTCTCCAAAGAAGACCATCGTAGGGTGTGGGTTTCACCGCGCACAAACTTTGACACTGTATTGATGCTGAGGCCAGCTTTTTCGGAAACCTGCTTAGCGTTAGTTCGCTTGTACGCCATAAGAGCGCTTAGGTTCCTTCTGCGGTGGTCCCACAGATCTAGCTCATCTTGGTTGCGTTTCTTGTCTGCCACTTTGGGTTGAATCCTCAAAATTTCCTAATGTAGGCATACTCACCTTAAACGGTGAAAAAGGGAATATGCCAAAAAGTGATTTCATCAATCTTATAATTAATATATAACCACAAAAGGTGAATATAGACCTTTTGGAGATTTTGATGAGCATCGGCGTAGCAATCCCGAAACCAGCGGGCTTTCGTGTTTGGGTTATTCGGGTCACAGAACTTCTTGAGTTGTCGCCTTACCAATGGTCAGTTGGCTCCGGTATCGGGCAGAATGCATTATCAAAGTTCATTAACGGAAAACAACGGGATTTGCGTCTTGAGACTGCCTCACTGTTGGTCGAGCACGCCCAAGGAATTGCGCAAGAACGGGGAATAACGCTACCTGCTTTACCTGCAGGAATAGCAGGGCAATCGTTCTGTTCAAGCCCTATCAAGGTAGCCTGAAATGGCGGGGCCGAAAGTAGCAAAACTAGTCGATGAACTCATAGTACAAAGCAGAACGAATAATCTGAGTACAATGGGCCGTCACTTCGCTAGGCGCCATAGTGTTGATGTCGTGTTTTGCGACTCTGATCGAACGACGCAAGTTGTCTGCAAATTCCATATCATTTGGGGGTACGTGCTTTGTCACATAATCGGAGATAGCCTTCAGGCTGTAAGTGAGCAGGCAGATTTCTTCAGATGCAATCAAAAGGCCAAGTTCCCGAGCAACTTTAGTGCTTGGTTCGGCATAAGTGTTACTTGTGCCAATCAATATTGCGAATGTTGTTACGATGATGCGCAAGAAGGTCATCATGCATGTCCCCTGTTTAATAGCTTGAATTTCATCACGTATGTGCGAACTCATCGATACTTAGTTGTCTCAATCTCATCATCACTCATGCTGGCTGTTCCTTTCCTGCCAGTGTGCGCAGAGAGCTTTGCTATGTTGGCGCATCCGGCAAGGCTCTCTGCATCTTTTTGCGATGCCGATTGCAACACGCATTCACCTAGGCGTCGATCTACGGAATTCCTCGGGAGGGTTGCTGCATGAGCGCTCCTGAAACCCTCCACATTAGCGACTTACCATGCGAAATCCGGTTGGGCGACGTGCTCGACCGTTTGCGTGAGATGCCTGACAACTCCGTTGATTGCGTGGTGACCTCGCCACCCTATTGGGGGCTGCGCGATTATGGGGTTGATGGGCAGCTGGGGCTTGAGCCGACGCTAAAAGAGCATCTCGACAAGATGGTTGAGGTGTTCGAGGAAGTTCGGCGCGTGCTGAAACCAGAGGGCACTTGTTGGATCAACTATGGCGATTGCTATGCGACCACTCCGGCAGGGCATAAAGCGGGTGCAGATGGGCGGATCCGGCGCGAGAATGATGATCGGACATTTACTCAAAAGCCCTTCTCGACCATCCAAGGCACCTTGAAGCCTAAAGACCTTTGCATGGTACCGAACCGGCTCGCAATTGCATTGCAAGATGCTGGATGGTGGGTTCGTGGCGAGATCATCTGGGCAAAACCCAATCCGATGCCGGAAACCGCTCGCGATAGACCAGCGGTGGCCCATGAGAAGATCTGGCTTCTGACTAAGTCGCCTCGCTACTTTTACGACAAAGAAGTGGTCAAGCAACCTGTTTCAGGCGGAACAAAATCTCGCGGTAAAAAGCGGAAACCACCAATAGATCAAGCAGGTCAGGGCCATAAGGATTGGTGCTCTTACATGCGAGAGGATGAAGATGTGCAGCAAACGCATCGCAATCTCCGCAATTATGAGCCTGCACCTGTCGCCGTCTGGAAGGTGGGCTCTCGACCTTTCCCCGGTGCGCACTTTGCAACCTTTCCACCAGAACTAGCGCAACGCTGCATTGAGGCGGGATGTCCGCGAGGCGGTGTTGTTTTGGACCCGTTCGGCGGCGCTGGCACGACTGGTTTAGTCGCGCTGCGGCATGGCAGGCGAGCGATCCTGATTGAACTCAATCCAGAGTATGCAGCGATTGCGCAAGAGCGCATCGAGAAGGACTGGATGGGGCCTGCCGAGTTGAAAGTCAATCAAGCGGTGCCTGAGCCTGATGTGGGTCCGTTGTTCACTAACCTGGAGCCGATGGAGGTTTGTAGTGTGTGAATTTCAGAATGTTGAGGAGTGGCATCGCGAGGTTTCGCGGAGCGACTTGGAAGCAAGCACTCGGCTCGTGCTGTTTGCGCTGAGCCTTTTCGCAAATCGTATGGGCGAGGGTGTTTGGGCATCCGTTGGGACGCTGGCAGACCGAACCGGACTGAGTAAGCCATCGGTGATTAAGCATCTGAAGCTTGCAGAGGTGTCCGACTGGATCGTCGTGAAGCGTCATGATGCCGACGGGGCAAAGCTCACGCGAAACGAATACTCGCTCAAATTTCCTGAAGTGGGAGGTGTGACATGAATGATGGTCGCAGGGCTTGGAGTTGGAGGCAGGCGTTTAGCAAGTCAGACCTCGCACCAACAACCAAGCATGTGTTGCATACTCTGGCGCTGTTCATGAACGAGATGGGCGAGAGCTGTTACCCGTCAATCGACCAGTTGATTGAGCATAGCAGCCTGAGCAAAAACGCAATCATGAAGCACCTTGAAGTGGCAAGAGATGCGGGTTGGGTCTCGATCTCTCAGCATGGTTTTAAAGGGCAAAGATGGAAGCGAAAAGACTATGTCGCTCGATGGCCAGAGAGGAAATTGGATGCACCAAGCTTAACTGAGCGTATTGTTAATACTGCTGAGAGTGAAGAAGAAGGCGGTGCATGTGGTGGACTACCTCCCTTAAAAAAGGTGGTGCACGAGGTGGACGAAGGTGGTGCACGTGGTGGACCTAACGTGGTCCATGAGGTGGACCAAGATAAGAACAACCCACTTAACAATCCAATACCAATCCATATGAGAGAGAGCGCGCGTGAGAGCGAGAATGTAAAAAATGACAATAAGGGCAAAGTCTCTCATGAAACGTGGGTTCGAAGGCTGAAAAAGGTTCATGCAAGCTGGTCGACGTTTGCATCGGATAGTGCCGACTCCGCTGAGAAGGCTTGGTTTGATCTGACCGAGGATGAGCGGTTGCAAGCATCTTCGAAGGCAAGTGCTTACGAGCGGCACTGCAAGCAAATTGGTCGAACCAAAATGTGTGCGTTTGCCGTCTATCTCAAGGAAAAACGCTGGGAGAAGCTTCCATCGAAAGCGACTGGCAGTGGTACGGCAGAGCCCGCCAAACCGTTCGGCAAGCTCTGGGGTGTCTACCGCTTTGCTGATTTGCTCCAGCCTCACTACGGCAACTTTCCGAAACCTTCGGCTTTTCTTGCTGGGCTTTTGAAGGGAGACGGGGAGGCGGCTGAGCGAGAGAAGCGGCAACGCAGGGCACAATATGGATGGCCTCGGGTCAACGCCATGCAGCACCGGGCGCAGACAAGCTCGAAGGGTGTGACGGTTGCCAATGAGCTGGTTCCCCTTGCGGATGAGTTCTCTCAGGTGAAAGTCGGCTCTGAACTCTGGAAGGCTTGGGAGAAGCTGCATGAGGAGCGCGGCTGGCCTTGGTTTGGTGTTGATCGCGATTTGCCTGAGTGGGTCTACATGCCGAAGCTCGACGGGACTGATGTGGGGCTCATCGATGATAATAAACCTGAGGCTTTGCTTGGGGCGGTGAAGAGGGCTCTTGAAAACTTTGAGGCTGTGCACGGCCAAATTATCAATACCACAACAGCAACTCAGGAGGCTGCTGAATGAACGGACCAAGGAACATTGGTGGGAACGCGATCTGTAGAGTTTACTCGACTGTTCAAGCCTTGGTTCGTATTGCCGAGCTTGATTGGATTGTGGTTCAGACTAATCCTCGCTGCGAATTGCGGGCTTGTTCCAGCATTGATGCGACTGGAGCGCTTACTTACCTGCCGATGATTCCTGCGCTACGAAAGCGGAAACGAGGAAAGAAGGCGATTGAGACAAGCAAGCCAATGTTCTCGCGTTACTTGTTTGTCGGGTTGAACCGCAAGGCGGGAATGACCTGTGATCAGGTGCGCAGCTGTGATGGTGTGGAAAAAATTCTTGCGGTTGAACCTGAGGCTCCCGCGTACTTGGTGCCAGCTCGGGAAATGGAGCTGATCATGGAGGCTGAGAAATCTGCGCAGCTAGAGAAGAAAAGCGTAGAAGGTCAGGCATTTGAGATTGGTGACAACGTAGTGCTGATCGCTGGTGCGTTCGTTGATTGCAGGGGGCAAGTTCAGGACATCAAGCCAAATGGAGAGAGCCTGCGAGTGGAGCTGGATGTGTTTGGACGAAGCACAAACGTGATCGTACCACTTGACAAAGTGGCACTGCGTTAACCATCATGTCGCTCAGGATGACCACCGTGGATCTCCGGAGCCTGGGCAGGCCAAGGGCCGCCATACCAAACAGAGCGAGCTGGACGCGGGGCCCAGTCAACACAAGACGCCGAATGGCGGAGTTGGCGCGAAGAGTTTCTATGGAATTTTGACACGCATGCGGTGCGTTTAACTGGTTCGCTGATGAGGCGGGCCTTTTTTCTGTTTGGGTCACGTTGGCAGATTACGGACGCTCACAAGAGGCTCAAGCCTATCGCAAGTGGTACAAGACTGCGCGATGGAGGCGGCGGCGGGCTGATCATCTGGCAGAGAATCCTCTCTGTGTGATGTGTTCGAAAGTTGGCATCCTCAATGACGGGAGCAAGAAACTGGATGGCTCTCCTCAACCACACAAGCGGCGGCGGTTCCTAGTCTGCGACCACATACAGCCACACCGTGGCGATGAATACCTCTTCTACTTTGGCGACGTTCAAACCCTCTGTCCTGATCATCATGACATCGTGAAGCAGCGCGAAGAGCAGCGCGGTTACAGCTCCGAGGTCGATGAAAGCGGATGGCCAGTCGATCCCAACCACCCGGCGAACAGGTAGGGGGTGGGGTCGATTTCTCCCACCGCGAAAGTTGAGGACCGGAGGGGGAGGGTTTTCTCACAAAAAGTGGGAATTGGAGACAAAAAGCCACTTGGAACAAGGGTTTGAAGGAGCTGACAGGTGAAGGGCAGAACACCCAACGGCAATGAAAACGTTGTTCCACTCACGGGGACCAACAACCCAGATGCTCTGCGCGAACGTGGCAAGCAGCTCGCCGCTGATATGAAGCCAGACCACCTGACCAAGGGTGGCAGTAAAGTTTATGATCGCATTGCACCTCATGTGTGCAACCCGCTTGTGTCTCGGCTCAACTTCTACAACATGGAAAGTTTCGTTCTCATGTGTGAGGCACTTGCCAGACATGAGACCTTGCGCAAGTACCTGATCACTCCCGGCGTTGGTGAAACCTATATCTCCGAGACACGCAATGGGGAGCAAATCAAGAACCGGCCTGAGGTTGCTCAGCTCAATGAGACCTTTCGCCAGTTCCTCACGGTAGCACGTGACTTCGGATTAACTCCTGCAGCAGAGCGCGGGCTTAAAGCCAATCCAGCTCAAGGCCAACTGGATCTCGATGAAGACGACTTTGCTTGATGCGAACCAATCCTGAAATAGATCCAGTTACCGCGTGGGCTGAGGATGTAGTCGCGGGGCGCGTGATTGCAGGTCCCCACATACGTCACACCTGTGAGCGCCACTTGCGCGATCTGGATGAAGCAGGCAAGCGCGGATTCTATTTTGATCGCGAAGAAGCTCTGAAGGTCATTGAGTTTTTTCCCAAGCGGTTGCGGCTCAATGGCGGCGACTTTGAAAATAAGCGGTTCCATCTTCATCCATCACAGCAGTTTCGTGTTGGGTCGCTGTTTGGCTGGAAGAACAAAGAAACCGGGATGCGTCGGTTTCGGCGCATGTACGATGAAGAGGGCAAGGGAAACGGCAAGTCTCCAATGCTTGCGGGCGTTGGTCTGGTCGGACTTGTCAGGGAAAGGGAACCGCGAGCAGAAGTCTACGCAGCGGCTTCAAAAAAAGATCAAGCGCAAATTCTGTTCAAAGATGCTGTTGCGATGGTGCAGCAATCTCCTAGCTTGAGTAACCGCATAAAGACGCTGGGAATCGATCCGGTTTACTCTCTGGTCTACCGCGCGAAAGATGGTGGCAAGCGTGAGTTTAAACCGCTCTCCTCCGATGAAGGGAAGTCAGGGTTACGCCCCAGTGTTGCACTTTGCGATGAGGTTCACGAGCACAGAAACCGCGAGACCATCGATATGTTGGAGCGTGGGTTCAAGTTCCGTAAGCAGCCGTTGTTGCTTATGGCAACCAATGCCGGGGTAGATCGTAACGGGATTTGCTATGAAGAAAGAACTCAAGCCATCAATGTCGCTTCTGGTCTTGTAGAAGATGACACGACTTTCTCATTTGTCTGCGGACTGGATGAAGGCGACAATTGGTTGGATGATCCATCTTGCTGGGTCAAGGCGAACCCATTGCTTGGCACGATCCTGACTGAGGATTATCTCCAGCTCCAAGTTAATCAAGCCAAGATGATGCCGGGGAAAAAGAACGGCATCGCCAGACTTCACTTTTGTGTCTGGACAGAGGCGGACAATGCGGCATTCAAACAGGAAGTATGGCGCTCGTGTCTTGATGCAGAGCTGACAATCGAAAGCCTGATCGAGGCGGGCTATCCGTGTTACGGCGGTTTAGATCTTTCCCGCGTTCGTGACTTCACTGCGTTTACGCTGACCTGGGTTCTTGATGACACCCCAGACAAGGAAGTGTTTGCTTCCTTCACTTGGTTTTGGACACCAGAGGACACGCTTCGTGAGCGGGCAGCAGAAGATCAAGCGCCATATGACATGTGGGTCGAGCAGGGCTTCATTGAGGCGGTGAAGGGCAAGCGGATTTCTTACAGGTGGGTAGCTGAAGCGCTAAAGGAGATTTGCGCAAAGGCCCATCCAGAGGAGATTGGCTGCGACGAGTACGGCTTGGAGCAACTTCAGGACCACTTAAACGAGATCGGTGCAGACCTGCCTATGACGGCACATCCGCAAGGCTTTCAAAAGCGGATTCTCGACAGAGACAAGGAGCAACCTGAGGGTGCTCAGGAAGTCTACTTGTGGATGCCCGATTCCATAAACAAGTTGGAAAATGCTGTGTCTGAGGGCCGTATTCGAATTGCCTCTAATCCCATGATGAACACTTGCGCAGCAAACGTCGCTTACAAAGAGAATAGAACCGGACACCGGATGCTCGACAAGCAAAAAGCAACGGGTCGCATCGACGGCATGGTTACTCTGGCGATGTCGATTGGTGTTGCTACATGCCGCGAGCGTTTTGATAGCGGACCTGCTGCGACGCCGTGGGACAATGACCCTAACTTCAAATTGGTGGCTTCATGAAAATCCCAACGATCAAGCGGGCTGAAAAGCGCAGCACACTCGAAGATCCTAGTGTGTCGCCAACTGCTGAGAATTTTCTGCAGTCCTTCGGGATGGCCAATTACACTTCAAAGGGCGGAACGGTTGTTACCATTGATGCGGCTTTGAGTATTCCAGCGATCTGGTGTGCGGTGAATTTCATTGCGTCCACCTTGGCGAGTTTGCCGCTGCATGTTTATGACCGGACAGGGGATGACCGTAAGCGTGTAAGAGATGGCATCGCAGACATTCTCGGTTTTGCAGTCAATGATGAGACAACCTCGTTTGAGTGGCGCTATCATTTTTTCATGAACGTGCTGACAGGTGGTAGAGCATTTACTTTTGTCGAGCGCAACAAACGGGAGCAGGTCATCAATCTATGGCCGCTTGATCCTTCAAAGGTGACAATCGTTCGCCGGGTTGGTCGCACCTTCTATGAATATCGTGATGGTAAACGTACGCTGGTCTATGAAGCGCGTGAGATCATCGACCTGGCATTCATGATGCAGGGCAACTTGCTCAAGCATCGCGGTCCGCTTGCTGCATGTGCTCAAGCTATTGGCCTGATGATTGATTCCAACAGCTACGCCAGTAACTATTTCAATAATGGTGGTGTGCCGCCTTATGTGGTGACTGGTAACTTTCAAACCAAGGAAGCTATCAAGCGTGCGGCTGAAGAGTTTGAAGGCACAATCTTAGATGTGCTGGCCAAGCGTCGGAATGCATTCACTTTGCCCAATGGCATGGAGATCAAGACGGTTGGTTCCGATCCAGACAAGAGCCAACTCATCGAGACTAAACGATTTGGGATCGAGGAAGTTGCTCGCATTTACCAGTTGCCACCCGCATTCCTGCAGGATCTCACAGGTGCAAAGTTCAACAATGTTGAACAGCAGGACTTGCATCTGACGAAGCACACCATCCGCCGATGGGTGAACCAGCTTGAGCAAGAGCTAAACCTAAAGCTCTTTGGCCGCTCAAACCGTAACCAGTTTGTTGAGTTCAATATGGATGGCCTGCTGCGCGGTGACTTCAAGACCCGCATGGAAGGCTATGCGACAGGCATCACGCACGGCGTGCTAATGCCAAATGAGGCGCGTCGGCGTGAGAACTTGAGTGATGCTCCAGAAGGCAAACATCTCTTCATTCAAGGCGGAACATTCCCAATCAACTATCAACTCAATCTGCCAGCGCCGAAGGCTGGTGCTGCGCCTAAGAAAGAGGGCGACGATGAAGCATGAAACTCGCATGGGGCAAGCCGTTGAAGTCCGTGAAGGTGACGATGGCGAGGGCATCCGCGTAACTGGATATGCGGCGGTCTTCAATCAAGAAACGGATATTTGCGGATTCTTCAGAGAGCGAATTTTGCCGGGGGCTTTCTCGGATGCAATCGGAAAAGACGATGTTGTCTTTCTGGTCAATCATCATGGGTTGCCTCTCGCTCGGACACGCTCAGGCACCTTGAAGTTGTCCGAAGATGATCACGGCTTGAAGATAGAGACTGAGCTTGATCCAAATGATCCCGATGTGCAGGCGCTCATTCCCAAGATGCAGCGCGGTGATCTGGATAAAATGTCGTTCGCTTTTTCGGCTGTCAAAGAGACATGGGACGAAACGGTCGATCCTCCGATGCGTGATGTTGTGAAGGCCGCACTCTATGATGTCTCGGTTGTTACGAACCCCGCTTATGAGGGAACAGAAATTGGCCTGCGTAGTTTGCAGACCCATCGTGAGAACCTTTCCCCGCAACGAAAATCATCCGCTGTTTCTGTGAGTAAGCGGCGGATGCAGTTGGGCCTTGTTCAAATGGAACAGGCAAACAGCAAATAGGCTGCGCCCATTTGCTTTCTCTCGCGTCTAGTCGGCGCTTTCTTCAAAAAACTGGAGCTATGAAATGAGCAAGCTTAAAGAGCTGCGCGAGAAGATGGCGCGCATTGCCACGAACGCTCGTGCAAAACTTGATGAAATTAAAGACGATACAACAGAAGAACGTGCAGCCGAGATCGAAGGTGAATTCGATACTATGATGGCTGATCACGCAAAGCTGGAAAAACAGGCTGAGCGTGAAGAAAAGCTAGAAAAGGCTGAGCGTTCTGCCAACGCTGGTGATGAGCGTCGCCCTCATGGTGATGGTGATGAAGGTCGCGGCGTTGATGAAAATGAACCCGTAACTTATCGAAGCGCGTTTGGTGAGATGCTGCGCAGTGCTGGTGATCTTTCTGCGTTGCCGCAAGAGGTGCGCGAAGTGCTGCGGCAGGGCATTGCTGAGTTTCGTGCGCAGTCAACGGCAACTGGTGCTGCTGGTGGCTTTACCGTGCCAGAAGAGCTGGAATCTGGCCTCATTCAAGCAATGGCAGACTTCGGCCCTATGTACGATGAGGACATCTGTACTGTTCTTACCACCACTGGCGGCAATCCTATCCCGATGCCAACGATTGATGACACCGACAAATCAGGTGATGCCCATACAGAAGGTGGCGAGCCGAAAGACGATGGCAGCGGCGATATCGAGTTCGGTCGCTTCACGTTGAATGCGTATGCGTTCAACACGCCATTTGTTAAGTTTTCACTGGAACTGGCTCAGGACAGCATTCTTGCGATGGAAACCCTGATCAAGACGCTGCTCGGTGAGCGTCTTGGTGTCATTGCAAACAGACAGCTCACCTTGGGTGCTGGTGGTGGTGGTGTCGCGGGTATTGTTCCTGCGGCTCCTTTGGGCAAAGAGACTGCTTCCAATGCTGCAATTACCTCGGATGAAATTCTGGAATTCATTCATTCGGTAAACCCAGCTTATCGCCGCTCCCCGAAAGCTCGTGCAATGTTCAATGACAACACTTTGCTGGCGGTCAGAAAGCTGAAAGACGGGCAGGGCAACTACCTGATCACCGAAGCTCCAGATGGTACGGGGCGGTTGCGGGTTGGTGCGGTGAGTGTTCCTTACTCAGTGAACCAAGAAATGCAGAGCATTCAGGCGAATGCGAAACCAATGCTGTTTGGCGACTTCTCCAAGTACTACGTGCGCAAGGTCGGAAGTCCGATCCTTGGCGTGATGAAAGAGCGGTTCTGGCCGAATGTTGGCATTGCAGGTCTTATTCGCTTTGACGGCGGCTTGGGCGATGAGCGTGCAATCAAGCATCTGGCGATGCCGGGTTAATCAACCTGGGTGTTGAAACAGTCGGGCGGTGATGCCGTCCGACTTTTTTGAATTGGAGAACGTCATGCAAGTTAAGCTTTTGATTTCTCGATCTGGTCCAACTCTTTCCCAGCAAGCTGGTGAGATCGTTGATGTGCCGATCAAGGAAGGTAATCGAATGATCGCGGCTGGTCAGGCTGTAAAGATTGCACAGGCTAAGCCTCGCAAGGCAGCGCGTCGTACGCGTGCTCGCAAAGCTACTGCCAAGGCTGATGCATCTAAGTAACGGGCTATCAGATGACAACTCATTTTGATGATCGCGGATATTACGAGCGAGTGAGCGGACCAGTTGAGGCGCTGCTCTCTTTGCAAGACGTAAAGCGACAGGTCTGCGTGAAGCACTCGGATGATGACGATATTCTGCAGCGCTTGATTGGGACGGCAACAGAGTTTCTCGATGGTCCGTCCGGTTGTCTTGGTCAGGCGCTGGTCACGCAAGTCTGGCGCTGCGCGTGGTCGCGGCCACCTTGCGGCAATCAAAAACTGAAGCTGCCTTGTGGTCCGGTCCAGAAAATCGAGAGCGCTTCTTACTTCGATACTGATGGCAATGAACACTCAATTGATCCCGCCAAGCTCTGGCTGCTTCGCAGGTCAAGTGAAACCAAAGTGTTTCCGGGAACTGGCTTTGCATGGCCGTCTATGTCGGACCACCCAGAGGCATTGAGCATCACGTTCACTGTTGGATATGGTTCATCTGCTGACGTTCCCAGCGATATCATTCATGCCGCTCATTTGATGGTTGGGAACTGGTACGAACACCGTGAACCTGTTGTGGTGGGCACCATTGCCAGTGAGCTGCCTTTGAGCGCTCAACGCTTGATCGACAAGAATCGTGTTGGCTGGGTAAGCGGTTAATCTCTTCAAGGATAATTTGATATGCGGGCAGGCAAGCTCAGAGACACCGTGATCTTTCGGCGCAATACTCCTGTGCCTGATGGCAGGGGCGGTGCTGAAGATAAGTGGGGTGATTTGTTTGAGACCTGCTGTGAGCTTCAGATGTCCAAAGGTCGGGAGCGGGTAGCGGCTGGTACGATTAGTGCTCCTGCCTCTGGGGTTTTGCATGTCCGTTATTGCTCTCAAGCAGCAAGCCTGAGCGAAAAAGATATCGCTGTGATCGATAGTGAGATCTACAACATCCGCTCAATCATCGATCCAGATCGGCGTAAGCGGCGCTTGGAGCTGGTTGTTGAGCGCGGGGTCGCGGTCTGATGGCTGACGGCATCAAGATTGATACGCGAGCTATTGAGAAGCATCTAGCTCAAGCTCGCCAAATGATCCCAGCTATCGACGACGAAATGAAAAAGGCCAACAAAAAGAGTAGCAAAGAGTTCGTTGATCTTGCCAAGGGCCTTGTCACTAGAGATCATGGTGATCTCGCAGAGTCCCTTGAATATCGTGAGGTCGATGATGGCATCGCAACCTTCACACAAAAGGGCGGCAAGACTTCCAAGTCATATGCGACTTCGAGCGCGTGGGGTGTTTACGGCTTATGGCGCTGGTTCCTCATTGAGTATGGAACTGTGAAAACTGCCGCGCAGCCATTCATCAATCCAGTTCGCAGGCTGCTCAAGCGTCGTCATCAACGGCGTATGAGCACTGCGCTCAATCGAGCCTATAAGAGAGCTTTCAAAAAATGATGGAGTTCGCCGTTGCGTTGCAGGACTGGCTATATCGCACTCTGACCACTCCAGTCATTGAAGGGGTTCGAGGTGTTCATGACCACAAACGCAAAGATGGTTCTGACTATCCGTTGATTGAGATGGGTGAAGTCAGCGATGTTCCAGATGATGCGCATGGTGCACTTGGTGGTGAGCATGTCATCACGCTTCACATCTGGTCGCGCTCACCTGGGCAAACGGAATTGAAGACAATCATGGCTGAGATTTATCAGCGATTGCATGATGTGGGCGTTGATATCAATGGGCCTTCAACCTGCTTCTCGTTGGTAGAGCATACCCAATCGCTAGAAGATCCTGACGGGGTCACACGCCATGGCGTGATGGCGGTTCAATTTACTATCCGAAAACTGGAGAGCTAAGCATGGCTGGTGCAGAATCCCAAGGCAAGCTGATGTTGATTCAGCTTGGCAATGGCGGTGACCCTGAAACGTTTGAAAGCGTGTGTGGGGTTAAAGATAAGAGCCTTTCGATTAACAACGAAGTGGTCGATACCACGCGGCCTAATTGTGATAATCCAAGTGCCCCTCTTAACTACTCAGGTGCTTACGGTATCCGAACAATTTCCCTCAGTGGCAATGGTGTGGCTACCAGTTCTGAGACTTATCAGCGAGTTGTACAACACGCTGTTGGGCAGGTGTATGCCAACGCAAAAATTATTGTTCCTTTATGGGGCACTTTTACTGGGACGGTGGTCTTCAACAAGGTTGATGTGAGCGGTCCGATGCAAGGTGAGTTGGAGTTCTCTCTTGAGCTAACCATGACTGGTGACATCACCTTTGAATTGGATGTGCTCACATGAGAAAACCCAACAAATCGCGAGGTGAAGTGGCTTGCACCTTCAACGGCAGTGATGTGATTTTGTGCGCGAACATGCAAGCGCTCGATCAGATTGATGCTGAACTTGATCTCTCCATCTCTGAAATCATGGCTGGTCTTCAGAGCGGAAAGATCCGCGTCATCAAATCCTGCTTTGAAGCCATGATCGTTGAAGGTGACGCGGACGCGGC
Organism: Pseudovibrio sp. Ad26; assembly: GCF_001623285.1. Classification (NCBI taxonomy): domain Bacteria; kingdom Pseudomonadati; phylum Pseudomonadota; class Alphaproteobacteria; order Hyphomicrobiales; family Stappiaceae; genus Pseudovibrio; species Pseudovibrio sp. Ad26. Next base: position 188,629 of record NZ_LMCE01000146.1, on the reverse strand, counting down.
GTTAAAAAAAACGGTTGGCATTCTGGGTTTTTCTGATCTTGCCGGAAAAATTGTTGAGGCTCTTGTTCCTGAGGCTGATGAAGCAGATGCGGCGGGAAAGGGCAACGCAGCGGAGAGCGATCACTAACGCGCTTTCCGCTGCGTGAGTGGATGCAGTGGATGCCTGTGCTCGGATGGACGCCAGAGGTTTTCTGGAAGGCGTCCATCAGTGAGCTGTATGCGGCAATGGATGGATACAACAAAGCGAATGGGCTTGGGCCTGATGAGAGTGACATCACCGAAGATGATCACGTCGAGCTGAGAGAGTTGGTAAATCGATATGGCTAGCAAGGTTGAGCAGAAGCTAATCACAACTTACGAAGCTCGCGTGACCGACGTAGAGCGGCAGATGAAAAAGGTTGAGCGTGCTCAAAAGAAAGCGTTCAACGATAATCAGATCAAGAGGTTTAACAAGTCTATCGGTCAGTCTGGCACTGCTGCTGGAAAGATGCGTAATACCTTCTCTCAAGCAGGTCGTTCTGTTGCTATCCTTGAGGGTCCGCTTGGTGGTGTCTCCGGTCGTCTCGGTGCGGTCGGTGGTGCTTTGGGCAGCGTCAATCCAGCACTGGTTGCGGCTGGTGTCGCAATGGCTGCATTCGCTGGTGTTTCTGTTAAAGCTGTTAAAGCCTTTGAGGCGTTTGAAGTGCAGCAAAAGCGTACTGATGCGGTGCTCAAAGCGACGGGCTTTTCTGCTGGTCGTACATCCAAGCAGCTAGAGCAGCTTGCTCAAGGTGTCGGACTTGATACGCTTGCCAGTACAACTGGTGTTCGAGATGCAATTGCTCAGCTCTTAACATTTCGATCCGTAGCAGGAACAACCTTTGATCGCACGATCAAGCTTAGTCAGGATCTGGCGGCTGTTGGCTTTGGAACTCTCTCAAGCTCTGCGGTGCAGTTGGGTAAGGCTCTGGAAGATCCGGTGACTGGCTTGTCTGCGCTTCGCCGTGTTGGCGTATCGTTCACTCAAACTCAGAAAGATATGATCAAAAACTTCATGGCCACGGGGCAGGTCGCGAAGGCACAAAACGCAATCCTTGATGCGGTAGAAAAGCAAGTCGGTGGTGCTGGTGCAGCTGCTGGCGGTGGATTGGCTGGGGCTTACGATGGTCTTGCGGAATCCACTCAGATCTTGCTCGAGCGTTGGGGGCAGCAGATTGCAAGCGCCACTGGTCTAACGGATGCAATCCGAGGCATTGCCGGGGCGGTTGATGAGGTCAATCAGAAAGCTACTCCTAAGGGACAGCTTGAAACTGTCAATAACCAGATTGCGCGTACTCGTGAAGTGATTGGTGCGTACAACAGCAATCCACATACTGCGCCATGGGTGAATGCAGCGGAAGGTGAGGAGAAGCTACTCAACGAGTTGCTCGCAAAGCGCCAAGAGATTTTGAGAAAGATCGATCAAGATAGCGTTGATGCTTATGGAGCTTATTCCAAAAGCTTGAAGGTTCAGGAGTTGGCGGCGACTGAGCGCATTGAAAGCGTGATTGCTGCCCAGCAGAAGATACTTGAGACAGCCAAGAAAACACCACTGCAACGGGTAATCGACACGAACCTAAGCAGTGCCGGGGTGACTGCTGACAGTGATGAAGGCAAGCGGATTGTTGACATTACAAAACGTGCCTTTGCGATGCAGACAGAGAGCAAGGCGCGAACCAAAGTTGCCAGTGCTGCCAAGAAACAGTCGGACAAAGTCAAGGAAGTTATCAAAGCGCTTGAGATAGAGCGCGAGCAGATGGGCATGAATGCAACTCAGCGTCGGGTGCAAAATGCGCTGCTCAAAGCTGGAAGTGCTGCAACTGAAGAGCAGAAGGAAAAGATTGAACAGCTCGTTGTTGCTAACGAGAATTGGACAAAGAACAATGAGATGGCAATGGAAGCCGCTTCATTCATGGGGCAGCATGTCCAAGATCAGTTTTCTGCTATCACCAGTCAGATTGAAACTGGCAACGATGCTCTGGATAGCTTCATTCAATCCATGCTCGATGCGACGATGCAGGCTTCGTTGTTTGGAACTGGTCCGCTTGGCTCGATGTTTGGCGGTGGTGGTCCCGGTTCTACTGGTGGCGGTCTGGTCTCTAGCCTTGCATCCATAGCAACTTCATTCCTTGGATTTGATAAGGGTGGTTGGACGGGTCCGGGGGGCAAGTACACTCCTAAAGGTATTGTGCACGGTGATGAGTACGTGTTCTCTAAAGAGGCGACTAGGAAGCTTGGTGTTGCCAATCTTGATGCGCTGCATAAAAGCGCCAAAGGCTTTGCAAGAGGCGGCTTCGTCGGTGGTCCTGTTCCCATGATCCCGAAACCTGCTGCAATTCCTGCACCAGCAAACCGCAATACTCCTTCTGAGATCCGGTTGGTGGTTGAGGGCAGTTCTGAGTTTGATGTCAGAGTGGCCGGCGTTGCTGGTCCTGTTGCTGTGCAAATCGTCGATCAAGCTAAACCTGGCATCATCAAAGCAGCCACTGCTCAGTCCCGTGGGAACGTGGTCAATGACCTGAATGCTTACGAGCAAAACAAGGGGGGAGGCTGGCTTGGCTAACTTTATTCATTGGCCATTCAAGCTGTTTGCGATGCGGGGTAAACCAGCCTTTCACCAGCGGCCTTTCACAAGACAGGGTGGTGCTACGCTGGGTGGCCGCGATCTTGTAACGCAAACCGACTTAGGTTTCTGGCGGGCTGTGTTTCCAAACATCATGGTGATGTCAAATGATATGCACCACGAGGAAGCTTGGAATGCAATCCAAGTTGCATTGCAGGGGCGAACTGGCTTGGTGATCGTTCCGGCTTACTGCACGGGATCACGGCTGCAGCAGCTCGCAAAGACACAAAGTGCTCTGGCAACCCACTCTGATGGGTCCACGTTTTCCGATGGCACGAAGTATTCCAGTGAGCCACCTTTGGTTCAAATGGAAGAAGACGCACAGATCGGTGCAACTGTTGTGAAGCTTCGCGCTTTGCGTGAAGGGTTGAGCCTGACGGGCATCAAGTACAGTTACTTTCATGCGCTTTACCAAACGGGTCCGGTAATCGCAAAAAAGGGGAACGTGGTTCAAGTCCCAATCTTTCCTGCGACGCGGGCTAAAATTCCGGCAGGTTCTATTCTCACAGTGAAAGAGCCAACGTGCCTGATGCATCTTGCCTCAGATAATGAGATGGACATTGTTCACGGTGTGTCACCGATCACAAACAAGACGCTGAACTTTGTCGAGGCAATCGATTACTGGGATAAGGTCGCAGCTGAATGAGTGCCCGCAAAGTGATGATCCTGATGAAGATGGATTTTCCTCAAGGAACCTCTCGCTTCTGGTTTGGATCTTGCCCTTACATTGATGCAAATGGTGATCACTGGCGAGCTGCCGGGGAACTCCCGGAATCAGCTTTAAGCACGCTGCAATATTCCTTTTCTGGTGAGGCCGTGGTTATGGAGGTTGGCCTGTCTGGCGTTCCTCAGGACATTGCCGACCTGGCTTATGAAGAAACTCAGGAAGATGATGTCATCGGGTCTGAAGTGCAGATTTTATTGCAATCTTGTGATCAGTACTTTCAGCCTGTTGGAGATCCAATCGTCAAGTTTACAGGTGAAATCATTGATCTGAATTTTCACAAAGCAGCGACGGGTGATCAGGCTCAACCTCACATCAAGCATGAAGTGATCGTAGTTGTTGCGAATGTGTTCCATGCCCGCAAATCGCGGCGCAATGCTGTGCTGTCGGATTCAGATCAAAAAGCGCTGTCGCTTAAACTCAATCCTGACCTTCTTCCAGATCTGTCATGTGAACGAGTGACCCTCATGAACGAGCAAACTATCACATGGCCACGTGCCTGAATAACCTGCAAGGTTGGCTGTCAGATCGACGTGACATGCGCTTCGATCCCGGCAAGGCTGACTGTTGCTTGGTCCTTGCCGATTGGGCGTGCTTCAACGGCTATCCCGATGGTGCTCAGTTTCTGCGCGGCACCTACTCAACCACTGAAGAGTTGAATGAACTGCTCACAACATCTGGCGGGGCTTTAGGTTTGGTTGAAGGTTGTGTTGCAATCGCGGGCCTGCTGGAAACGCGCTCTAGGAAGATCGGTGACATCGGGGTTGTCGGCAGTTTGCATAACCCGCTCCGGCAGTGGGGAGCGATCTGGGACGGGCTCAACTGGCAGGTTCATTGGCGGGATGGTTTTGAAACCATTCACGCACCAGCTCTGAAAATCTGGAGTGTTTGATGCCTCATGCTGTTGCATTGGGTGTTGCGTTCGTATTGTCGAACGGAGCGGCCATACTTGGTGCATCCGTTGCGACGCAAGCTATTCTTGCGGGTGCTGCGGTGTCCTCTGTTGGTGTTGGGATTATCGGTGTCGGCTTGTCAGCCGGTGTTGGTTATGCCGTCAAGGAGTTGGCGGGCACTCAGCGTCGGCAGAGTAATGCAGCTCCCTTGCCAAGTGTTGCAGATGGCAAAGTCAATCAACGGCAAAGCGTACCGTCTCGGTCGTTTGCTTATGGGTTGGTGCGCAAGGCTGGAGACATGATGTTTCTGGAGGAGCGTGACGGGACTGCTTACATGATCATCGCGCACGCTTCTCATGAGATAGATGGGTTTGTTGAACACTACCTGAGTGATGCAGCGGTGGAGATTGATGAAGATGGCAACGTCATAAAATCGCTGAGCAATGATGAGGATGCATCTAAGTATTACCGCCTCAGTGGTAAAGCTAAAGTCATTATCAAAGAGAGGTTGGGCACTCCGGTTGGTGAGCCGTATTCCGAGCTGGTCACGAAGTTTAGTGACATCTGGAGCGACGACCATCGCGGCGACAACATCGCCAGCACGCTTGTGATTTGTAAGAGCGTCAGCGCTCAGCATCATAGAACGGTGTATCCGCATGGATATCCGACAGTGACATCTTTGGTTCGGGCTAAGCGCGTTTTAGATCCTCGAACTGATGAGGTTGCCTTTAGCAGGAACCTTGCGCTTCACCGTCTTGATCTCTTGCTATCTCCGTATGGCGGTGCTTTGAAGGCTGACCGGATTAATCTTGAGAGTTGGGCTAATGCTGCTGCTGTCGCTGATGAGCAGGTCACCAACTTCCAAGGGGATCAAGAGCCTCGATATCATGGTGGTTTCAGTGGCCGTGAGAACAATGACCCCACTGAGGTTGCAAGGTTGATTGATGAAGCGGGTGAACTGCTGCTTTATGTTGACCCGCAAGGCAAGGTGGCGGTGCATGCCGGGGAGTGGGTAGAGCCTGACATTCACTTGAAAACAGCAGACATCAAGGAAGTGACCTTCCTGTCAAACCGGAATCCAAACTCGAATGTGAAATCTGTTCGGGGCCTTTGGACCAATCCAGAGCTGAACTATACCGAGGATGATGCAGTCATCTGGGGTGATCCGTATGTGGATGAGAACGATCCCAGGTCGCGAACCGTTGATAACGAATGCATCCAAAGTCACAACCATATGCGGCGCAAACAGAAGCTCAAATACACTCGTGCGACGGCTCCGCGAGTGCGGATTGTGTGTGACTACTTTGCATCTGAGAACCTGCCGTTTCGACGCTTTATCAAGATCACAGAACCGCCTCATCTGGTGGATGCCTATCTGGAACTTATTGGAACTCCGATCTTGGATCTCAACAATTTTACCCACCAGTTTGAGGCAATCGTTGTTCCTAAGAGCCTTTACGATTTTGAACCTGAGGAGGAGGGCGAAAAGGGTGATCCTCCTCAGCGCATTGGTTCCTCTGCATTGCCGATTGTCACCAGCTTCACGATTGCATTTGAACAGCAGGGGCAGAGCTTGATTGCTGAGGCGAGCTTCTCGCGTAACTCCGAGGCTCTCACCTACGAGCTTGAGTACATGAAAACCAGCGGCGGCGCTGCCAAGTACGCGCAGGCAAACGATGGTGAAGAAACCATCGAGACAGAAAGCTTGACTGCTGGTGTGGAGTATCGGTTCCGCATGCGAACCCGTTCGGTCTTTGGGCAAAATAGCAGCTGGTCCAATCCGGTTGTGCTTCAGGCCTCTACCTAATCTCTTTTCAAAATCTGGAGTTGGCTATGAACTTCCTCACCAAGGAAACTGTTTGGCGTGATTTTGCGACGCTCGGTCTCGGTAGCACCACTGAGCACAAACCAGTCAAAGCTGAGATTAGAGCGTATCTGGGGCAGCTTGAGATCGGTTCTACGCTTGGAGCCGTGATCGTTAAGACCAAGGCCGAACTGGATACTATAACAAACAAACCAGACTACACGCCTGCCATAGTCGGAGCTGACACCAACCACACCTTAAGCGGCTACTATCAGTGGCTGGGCGGTACCTGGAACTATGTGCGAGACCTTGCTGACAGTATCACGCGGCTGATCGATATCGATGGGACGGGTAATGCGATCAGGGCGAAACTTCGATTGGGTGTCAGCCTCTCGGCAGTTGAGTTTGCAGTCTTCGTTCCCATTGCAAACAACTCAGGCGCTGTGACCATCAAGGTTGATGATGTGCTGTTGCCAATTCGAAATGGCCTCGGCAATGAACTTGACCCTGATGACCTGCAAGCAGGCTACCCGGCGATGCTCACAGTGATTGAGGGGCAGGATGGCTATGTGCTTCTCAATCCGGCAAACGTTGAGGCTGTGGTGCTAGCAGCAAAACAAGCCGCAATAGATGCTAGCGGTCAAGCTCAATCAGCAAGGGAAGCAGCAGAGCAGGCGTTGAGTAATTTAGAGACGGCTGTTGAGCAGGCTTCTGAGTTGGCGTTCCAGCGGTTCAATAAGATCTATCTTGGAGAATTTAACGTAGATCCATCTGAGGATAATCAAGGTGGTCCGCTTAAGGACGGCATGCTCTTCTTCCATACCGTTGCAAAGAAGGTGAAAGTCTACTCAGAAGATGAGGTTGGTTGGCTTCTTGCGACGCCAGACACGAGCGATTTCTTTCACAAGTCAAACAACCTGAGTGATCTGCTTAGTAAGTCTGCAGCGCGGTCTAATCTAGGTTTGGGTGCCATTGCCATTCTGAGTAAAATCAGTGGCGGCAACATCAATAGCCGGACAATACCGGGGAGTAAACTGCAACAAGATACGGTGACAGATGCCGAGATCAACTCGGCCATCCTGAATAACCTTAAGAATCGGCCTCAGGTCGTGGCGCTGTACTCTGATATTGGTGACGATGCATCCTTTAACCTAACTCGTTCGGGGGGAACCTACACTTTCGAAACACCTCAGCCAGATACGAGTTATGTCGTTGATGCGATTGGTCAAAGAACCGTCCAAGGTAACTTGAGTTACGTTAACATCATAGGGTTGAGTACCAAATCCAAGGCGAGTTTTTCGCTTAGCGGTCTGAGGATGAATAGCTCGGGAGTCATAAGCGGTTTGTCTGGAAAAATTGATGTAATTGTGTATCGCGTGGCCAACTAAGCTCCTTCCATTAATCGAAATTTCCAATCTCTAAAACAGCACGACAACGTGGCAACGGCTCCCTGAAGGGAGCCTTTTTTGTGAGGTGATCTATGGACTGGTTACGAGTGCAAAAAGCATTGAACGCTCATGGTTTCAATCCCGGTCCTTTGGATGGGGTTGTTGGTCCTCGAACCATGGATGCTCTTCAGCGTTTCCAAAAGGCCAATGGATTGGTGGTTGATGGTATTGTCGGACCTAAAACAAGCAAGGTTCTCTATAGTGGCGAGCTGGATGATGAGGTTCACACTGCGCGTAGTCCGGTTGCTGGACTGAAGCGCATTGTGATGCATTGGACTGCGGGTGCTGATGGTGTGAACAGCCTCGAACGCAATCATTACCATGTGATTGTGGATCGTGCAGGCAAGGTTCACATGGGGGCACTGAAGCCAGAGGCAAATGTGGATTGCCGTGATGGTCAATACGCAGCGCACACCAGAGCGTTGAATACTGGTTCCATTGGCGTGGCTGTTGATGCGATGGCAGGGGCGACAGAAGCGCCCTTTTATGCTGGCAAATATCCGATCACAGTTGCGCAGGTTCGGGCTTTAACAGAGACCGTGGCCGATCTTTGCGAAACCTACCAGATTCCAGTCACACGCCAGACGGTTCTTACCCATGCTGAAGTACAGCCAACGCTCAAAGTTCGGCAGCGCAGCAAGTGGGACATTACTTGGCTACCGGGAATGGAGAGTCCCGGTAAACCGATTGAGGTTGGCGACAAGCTGCGTGAGCTGATCTCGGCTGCTTCTCTCTCCTGATAGACCTTTCCTTAACAAAGCTAACGGTGGTTCCAATGGACACTTCGCTTATTGATTTTACCCCGCTTGTCGGGATGTTTTTGGATGGCTTGTTTACCGCGTTGCTTGGCGGTGCAGTGTATCTAGGGCGGCGCGGTCTTACCGCGCTCGAAGAGAAGACGGGGCTTCAGTTTGACGACCAGATGAAAGCTCGTGTTGATGATGCGATCATGCATGGCGTTGAGTACGCAAAGACCAAAGTCAAGCTGATGACGCCCAAAGAGATTGTCTATAATCCGAGATCGGCTGCAGTAGGTATCGCTGCGGATTATGTGATCGAGTCTGTGCCGTCCGCTTTGGCTTACTTCGGAGTTACTCAGGACGCTTTGCTAGACAAGATTGAGGCGCGTCTCGGTATCGACCTGGATCTTGATGGTGACATTGGGGGTAAGCCCATAGCAGATCCATACAAGGCAGCTCATGAAAATGCTGCTTGAGTTCGTCGCGCAGATTGCTGTGAAGTTTCTTCGCGGTTGGCTGCGCGACAAGCAGCATGATCGATTAGTTCGTGATGCTGCTCTCAAGGAAAACGTAACCCGAATGCGAAAGGCGAGCACTGATGCGCAGAATAGGGTTCGTGAGCGCCACTTGTCTGACACTCGCAGGCGCTTGCGTGAGCACGCACGGGCTTGATCCGTGCACGCTTCCAATCCAATGGAAGCCAGAAGATGGAGATGTGATTTCAGAGCCGTTGGCGCGCTCGCTTGATTGGGTGTTGGAAGTTCAAGATCAGGCAAAGTGTCCAAGTCCACCAGTAGATCTAAAATCTTGAGCGGGGCTAAAATGCAGAAATCAGAAGCAGGAACAGTGTTGACTTTTGTAGTTGCTTGGATTGCTCAGAACTGGACTTCCTTTCTTGAGCCGATCCTTCAAGCTTGCCTCATCATCTTGACTGTGATTGCTGCGTTTTTCATGGCGTGGAACAGGATTTTAGACAACCAGCTTAAGCGGAAAGAAATCAGAGACAGCAGCAAGACTTGCTCTGACTGATAACTCTTGCCGCTCATTTCTTAGGGAGAAAAACAATGGCTTTTCTAGCTGACAGCGTATTGGATGCCGCGCTTTCGGAGATCTCCAGCAACGCTGTGGCGCTGCATATCTGCAAGCAAGCGCCAAGCTCTTACACTCAGGCAACATCCACTCACAGTCTTGGTAATAAGTCCGGGCTTAGTTTTGATGCTGCGGCAAACGGCAGTCCCAATGGACGGAAAATCTCAACCTCTGTGTCGAATGGATCTGTCTCAGCATCTGGTGATGCTACGCACTGGGCAATTGTGAGTGGAAGCGTGCTGTTGGCTCATGGCCTGTTGCCCGCGTCCCAAGCGGTGACTTCTGGTAACAAGTTCAATATCTCAAGTCTTGATATCCGCATACCAGACGCAGCCTAAATCTGCGTTGCATTAATGAAGGCTCTCAGTTTGCACTGAGGGCCTTTGCTTGTTGTTGCCCTTCTGCTGCAGGTGATCAGATGGCTGTTCCTGTTATAGAGACTTTTAGTACTGGGGAAGCCCCTGCGTACAATGAGACTCAGGTTGACTTACCTGTAGGAGTCCAAGCTGGAGATTTGCTTCTTCTAGTGACTTCTTTTGCGGTGGGCGCTGAATACGCAGGTAGCGAAGAGTTCTTGAATGTTCCGGGCATTACAAGAGACGCAAGTTCTCACACAATATCAGTGCAGTACAAAGTTGCTACGGCTTCGGAGCCTTCGTCCTATGCGGTAAAGAGGCTAACAACTGGTAGTTTTCAGACCGCTTGGTATCAAAGTGTATTGTTTCGAATTAGCGGCGTAGATCCTGTTAACCCGTTCGATGGTGTTGCAACGAACGTTGAGAATGGGGCGGCGAAGAATAACGGGATTTTTCCATCTGGTGTTTCGACGACCACAACCGATGCTTTGGTTCTGGCAGTAGTCTCAGCACGGCGGCATTCTGGCTATGATTCGGGTACCATATCCAATTGGGTGCAGGGGTGGCCGGAAGCTTATGATGACAATATCGTAAGCTCGGTTACTAGACCGGGGTTGGCTGTTGCGTACTTTACGCAGGCCACGCCGGGGGGATTGCCGGGTGGTTTGCAAGGGAGCGGTCCGAGTGATGTTCAAAAAACATTAAGCTATATAGCTCTGCGATCTGACACAGCGACTGAGCCGCCTCCACCACCTCCATGGGATGGTCCATTCTATGAGGCGCTCTCCACTGGTCATGCAGATAACACCTCGACTGGTTCTCTCACTTTGCCTTCTGGAACTGAGGCGGGTGACTTGCTGTTGTTTCTTGGTGACTGCGATGGGGTGGCTGGTTTCTTGACGCTTGCAGGCTTTCAGGACTTGCATGGTGGTCCGGTTGTCGGTGCTGCTGGCTCATCTCATCGGGGTGGCTGGCAATACCGCATAGCAGATGGAACAGAGCCTGCATCGTACTCGGTGGGGTTTCATAGCGGTAGTGAGCGGGCGGCATTCTCGTTACTTCGTTATAGCAATGTTGATCCAGACAATCCGATTAGAGCGAGCGCGACAAAGGTTGGCGGGAAAAACCAGATCGTGGAGTTTCCTACAGGTCTTTCAACTGATGTAGATGATTGCCTGATCGTTGGATCTATCGCAGTAGAAAGCGGGAATAGTGGTAGCCCAATTGTGCCAGATGTGAACTGGCCCTCTGATTGGACTGAGGTTTACGATAACTTCGGCGGGCCTCCCGGTGGTGGTGATGCTTCAGCATCTGCGGCGGCGGCTGTGTTTACGATGGATTCTGCGGGCTCAATCCCAGCAGAGAGCGCCACGATCATAGGCGGCAACACCTACTGGATCTCAAGTTATATCGCGATCGCGCCTGCGCCTTCATCTGGAGGAGGTACGCACGATCTTGGATTGATCACCTTAGAGTTCTCGGTTCCAGAGATCACAGTGAATGGCTTCTCCCAGGTTCATGATCTGGGAGGTGTTTCACTTGGTACCTCGGCACCTGAGTTGGGGCTTAGTGGATTTGCTCAGTTGCATGAGTTTGGCTCTGCTGAGCTGCTGGCTTCATCTGCCGAGATCTCTGTGGTGGGCTTTTCCGTGACGGTTCCGAGCACCACCTATGAGCTTGGATCGATCTCTGTTGAGTTCTCGGTGCCAGAGATTGAGGTTGGAGTATTCACTCAGGTCCATGGTCTTAGTTCTCTTGATCTAGCTCTTCAGCCTGCTGTAATTCAATGCGGTGCGTTTACTCAGCATCACGAGTTTGGTGCTGCTGCAATTGCTCTTCAGGCTCCCGAGATTGAGCTTGATGGCTTTACGACCTTTGATCCGACGATCACGCAAGAGCTGGGCTCTATCTTAGTAACCTACGCAGTGCCAGAGATTACGGTGGTAGGGTTTTCTCAGGTTCATAATCTGGGATCTGCTGACACGGCCCTTGAGCCTGCTGCAATCCAGTGTGGTGCGTTAACTCAACATCATGAATTTGGTGCTGCTGAGTTAACGCTTCGTAGTCCAGAGGTCGCGCTTGGCGGTTTCTCTCAGGTGCATGAGTTCGGTGCGGTTAGTCTGGCGGGTCTATCTCCTGAGATCGACGTTGGTGCCATATCAGTCATTAATCCAAGTACCACTTATGAACTTGGTCCGGTCTCCGTTGGGCTTCAGCGTCTGGTGATCGTGGTTGGCAGATTCTCTCAAGTTCATAATCTGGGAGCTGTTGAGGTGGCTCCTGAGCATGCTGCAATCCAATGCGGTGCATTCACTCAACATCATGAGTTCGGAAATGCTGAGTTAGCGCTTCGTACTCTAGACGTCACGCTTGGTGGTTTCACTCAAGTGCATGAGTTGGGCTCTGCTTCGTTGGTGGGGCGTGCAGCTGAGGTGGGCGTTGCACAGTTCAACACATTCAATCCGGGTGCCACTCCGCTTGAGCGGATTGTTTTTGTGCCCGCTGAAACGCGGGTAGCGTTTGTCGAGACTGAAGATAGGACGGCGAACGTTAAGCCTGAGGATAGGGCTTTGGTCCTCTGATCTCTTCTAGGAGAACGGCTAATGACTTTGACATGGAAAGCTCCCAAAGATCCTGATGACGTAAAGGATTACAAGTTGGATTGGTCCGCTCGTCTCGGAGACATGGAGGAGATTACAAGCTCTGAATGGTTGGTGCCTCTGGGTGTAACCAAGGGTTCAGACAGCCACACTCAGCATGTTGTTACTATCTGGTTGCGAGATGGAACGGCAGGCGAGAAATACAGGATCACAAATCGTGTTCAAACATCGCAGGGGCGGACCTATGATCAATCGGTCGTGCTTCACTGCTACGAGAGCTGATCACATCATTATATCTAGTTGTCTCTCTGGCTAATTGTCAGGGAGATAGACGTGTTTGCGTCACGTCCATCCACGGTCTGTCTGGTTGCTCAGTCCGTGAGAGCTTGCATCAATGCTGAAAGGCTCTTCCCCACCTGATACTATATACCCGTTAATCAGTAGGGTTGGGAAAAATGCCAAAGCCTGAAAGCTATCCTCTATGAATTTGTTTGGAGAAGTTGAGCCGGTCAAGGCGGAACCTGTCGCGCCTTACCTTGGAGGTAAAAGCCAGCTTGCTAAGTCGATTGTTGGCAAGATCCAGCAGATTGAACATGTGACGTTTGTTGATGTGTTTTTCGGTATGGGCGGGGTGTTCTTCCGCCGAGTATCTCAGCCGAAAGCTGAGGTAATCAATGATATTAATGCTGAGTTGGTCACACTCTTTCGTGTGCTTAGGAGCCACTCGGAGATATTGCTGCAGGAGCTAAGCTTCATGCTCGCGTCAAGGATTGAGTTTGATGCGCTTAAGAAGGCAGGCACTACCCATATGACGGACATCCAAAGGGCGGCGCGTTTCTACTACTTGCAGCGTTTGTCGTTTGGTGGAAAGTCAACAGGGCGTTCTTTCGGCGTCTCCCCAGATCGCCCATCACGCTTTGATATAAACCAGTTGAGAGAAAACCTGAGGCTGGCTGCATCGAGGCTTAGTTCTGTGACTATCGAGAGCCTAGATTGGCGAGAGGTAATATCTCGCTACGATTCCGCTGGAACGCTCTTCTATCTTGATCCTCCTTATTGGGGAGGTGAGACAGATTATGGGAAGGGTGTTTTTAAGCGAGAGGACTTTGCTGAAATGGCTGAGGTGCTATCTGAGATAAAGGGTAGGTTTCTGCTCTCGTTAAATGACCGAGAGGAAGTCCGGAAAACCTTTGAAGGCTTCGACTTGGAGCAAGTGCATCTCAATTACTCCATCAGCAAGGAAGCTGGAAAGAAAGTGGCAGAGTTGATTATCTCCAACTAACTCCACCACCCAATCAATATGAGAAACCTTGACGCTCGCAATCATCGATTGCGGGCGTCAAGTTCTTTGTAGGTGGGGATCTTCAATCCGTCCTCGCGTAACAGGTGGTAGAAGTATTCCTTCTGATCCATGTTCAATTCAGCAGCGCGAGCTTTGAACATGTCAACGATAGGCTGCGGTACCAGCGAAAAGCCAATCCGGCTTCGGTCAGCTTTCCGCATAGCCTCTACCTGGGCTTGATGCTCGCTCGCTTTGCCTTCGACCAGGTGAGAGATTGCTGCGCGCTTGTCGTCCTCTTCATCCTCTAGGGGAATCATAGAGGGTTTCTGTTTTTTGTATTCAGCCATCTACTAAACCTACGCAGCGCTCTTAATTTTGAATGGTGCTGGGAGCAACTTCTTTGCTCGCAACTCGGTGATGAGGTCGTGTGTAAGTTTCTTTGCACGACCTTGAGGGGATGCGCCAGTGTTCAAGGCGTCTTTAAAGCTGGTGGCATGCCAGAGGATTGTGTCAACGAACTCAAGTTTTCCATAATCCGCAAGCAGTTCATTGACAGAGGCCGTTGCATTAGTTCCTTTGTCAAAATCAACTCTTACTCCAAGAGATGGGATGTCCCTTCGAATGCTGTTTGCAGTTGCCGACACATACTTGTTTGTTGAGATAGCACCTTGTGCGTCTGCAACAGTGGCCTTGCAGGGGATGAGGACAAGATCACTTTCAATCGTGATAAAGCCTGATATGCGGCTATCAAAACCTGCCGTGTCTACGATGACATAATCGTATTGGTTTCGAAGCTCGCGTAGCAGCTCAGTGATCTCAACATCAGATAGTTCAGAGATGTGATCGATGTGACCACGCCCTTCAACTTCCTGCTTTGCCCACTTTGTTGCAGTCTCTTGCTTATCTGTGTCTACAAGGATGACGCTTGCACCCTCTGCCGCCAGAGAGCTGGCACTAGAAACGGCGAGCGTAGATTTTCCAGCGCCACCTTTGCTTTGTAAAATTCCTAGGATATGAGCCATTCCGGTGAAACTCCTAGTGTCTGACAATGAAAGTCTATCGTGCAATGTCGGTCGTTATACAATGAAACACAGACAATAGACAACTAACGATTGATGTATGTGCTAACTACATAGAGATGGCCTGTCCTACATGAGCGACTGTGAGATGGTGAGTAGTAGGATTAAGAAAATAGATTCCGAACCCACCAATTTTAATGGTGACAGCTTCCATTGGTGTGACTGATCGCGATAAATGGGGCGGTCAGATCGTGGGACACCTCCAATTTAACCCATTGATTTGTAAAGAGCGCTATCTGCAGTCATGCGGGATACTTAATCGTTGAATGTATTGAGGTTTATGGGTTTTTTGTAGCTCCTCCGGGCCTACCACCTTTCCTATCTTGTTCATTTCCCTTTTAGAACAGTTGCCTTGATGTAACTTGCATTCAAGTTATGAATTTATGCTATCTGCATGATGTAATCGTGTGGGCTCTATTAGAATTGATATTTATACCACTATGAATTTATAGGTGATATATTCTATCAGGCATCTACTGGGTGAAATTGGTTTAAAGTAATCACTTGGTTCTTACCTTGTTAAAAGAAACTAATACCTCGATATGTCGAGAGATGACACAATAGTATTCCCCCAATATACCAAAGCTACATCGATACAACTGACACTTTCTTTCTCAGAAATTTATCGTGAAGTCCTCGTTAGATTAGGGGTTGCTATGAGACTAAATTCTGCTCTCGGGCTTATGCTGGGGTGTGTCCTCAGTGTTGGCTCCTCTCACGCACAACAACTTGTTTATCAGCCGACTAATCCGAGCTTTGGCGGATATGCGGCGAACACTACCCACCTGTTTGCAACAGCGAATGCCCAGAAAACTGCGACTGTTGGAGGAAGCAACAAGTATGGTTCCGGGTCTGGTAGCGGTGCTGATGGTTCTGGCAGTAGCCTGGCTGATTTGTTTGTACGCCAGCTGCAGAACCGATTGATTTATGCTCTGGCGGATCAAGTATCCCAGGCGATTTTTGGTGATGATCCGAAAGACAGCGGCACTGTGAGCTTTGGCGACCAGAAGGTTTCGTTTGTTCGCGGCACAGATTCCATTCAACTGCAGATTATTGATGAAAGCACGGGTGCCATTACCGATATCACGGTTCCTGTCCTGCAGGACGGTACTCCCATAAATTAATGCCAGGTTATTGATATGATGAAGAAATCCATTGTTGTTGCCATGGCGTTGTCGTTGTCTGCCTGCGGGCCGGTAACACGCATGGCATTTAGTCCCGGACCTCAACTTGCAACGATTTCGGTGCAAGCCAGCAAGCTGAAAAAGCTGCCACCTCCGAAAGAACCAGTTTACGCTGCGGTTTACAGTTATCAGGATCTGACGGGTCAGTATAAGCCATCTGATAAAGTCCAGACGCTGTCACGATCTGTGACGCAGGGCGCTGACACGATGCTGGTGCGTGCGCTTCAGGATGCCGGGGATCGCAAATGGTTCCGCGTGGTTGAACGAGGCAATCTTGATGCCTTGCTGAAAGAACGTCAGATCGTCACGCAGATCCGCAAAATCTATCTGGGTGAGGACAAAGTTGATCCGAAGGTTCTGCCACCGCTGCTTTATGCGGGCGTTCTGTTTGAAGGCGGTGTGGTTGGCTATGACAGCAACACCCGGACCGGCGGCGCAGGGGCTCGTTATCTGGGCATTGGCGGAAATGCTGATTACCGACAGGATGACGTGACCGTTTCCCTGCGTGCTGTCAGCACGCGGACCGGTGAAGTCATGGCCAACGTGATGGTCCAGAAATCCGTTGTCTCCGTCGGGTTGAAAGGCGGCGCGTTCCGCTACATCGCTTTGGATGAAATTTTAGAAGCCGAAGCTGGCATCACCAAGAATGAGCCTGTCACCCTTGCCGTGCAGCAGGCCATTGAGAAGGCGGTTTATTCTATTGTTATGGAAGGGGCGCGTGTTGGAGCCTGGAGTTTTGAGAACCCGGCTCAAGCCAATGCTTTGTATCAGGAATACACATCTGAGAAGGCACAGGTCACCCAGCGTGTAAAGGTTAAAAAGGCTCGCCCCCCATCGAATATGGGTCCTTACAGAGGCAGTGTTCCACTGGCACGGTCAAACCTGTGGGCGAATAAGAAATCTTAGGATGTTGCAAAATGTTCAGCAGTTCTAGAACAACATCCATCTTTTTCCTCTTGATCCAAAGTTTCTCTAAGCCATTGAAAATAAGTGACTATGAGAAATGGTAGCAAGAGATCTCGGTTACCGTAAAAACGGTAATAGAGGGTGTGCGACCTCGCAAAAACTCACACACCCTCATGTCGCAACGGAGCAAATTTGATTGGTTACAATCTCCTTTGCTCACCCGAACTATTATAGGTGAAGGTTCGAAATTATGAAGCAAATTCTTATTTTGTCATGTTCAGCTTTAGCATTTTCAGTTGCAGCTGCACATGCAGGAGATGGTAATGCATCTTCTCTGAGCCAGGTAAATCTTGCTGGTGCAGGCAACACGGGTACAATCACCCAGATTGGCGACAGCAACGACGCGATTGTAGTGCAGACCAATACTGCAGGTGGCGGAAACACTGCGACTGTACTGCAGACTGGCAGCAACAACATTGCGGGTAACAACCGCACTGCTAACACCAACCATCATGGTCAAATGGTGCAGAATGGCGCCAGCAACACTCTTTCCGTCAACCAAGATAACAATCAGATGGTAAAAAATGTCACTCAGTCTGGTGACCAGAACACTGCAAGCATCTTGCAGCGTGCAAATGGTTCTCCTTCTGATCGTACTCCTGATCATCGTGTCTGGGGTGTGAGCCAGACCGGTCAGGCTGGTGCTGTTGCCTTGCAGAACAGCCTGACAATTGACCAGCGCGGTGATACCAACGTTGTGGCTCGGGTTACTCAAGAAAACACCAATGCTGTTGGTGGAGTTAACACCGCTTCAATCCGTCAGCGTGGGGAACTTAATGGTGCCAATATCGATGATGTTCCACCAGATCCAACGGGAACGGGTACTCCTGTTGTTGAAGGTCCATCCCATGGTGCAAAGCTGATTCAGGTTGGTTCTGCCAACGACACATCAGCTCTTCAGAATGGTTCACGCAACAATTTCTGGCTTGAGTCCAGAGGTGTCGGCAATATGGTTGATCTGGTTCAGGATGCTGGTTCGAACCAGTCCTACACCAAATCTGTCATTGAAGGTGACATGAATGATGCTGGATACCGCCAGACTGGTGACATGCAGGATATTGATGTCAGTCTAAACGGCAGTAACTTTATGATCCGTGCGCGTCAGGCTGGAGACTCCAACACAGTTGACTACGTGGGTGCTGGTACTAACGGCAAAGTTTCCATTCAGCAGTCTGGGGCTGGCAATGCCTTCTCCGGTTATTCATGGGGCGATCGGCAATATATTGCTGTGAAGCAGTCTGGTGATAACAACGGTGTTTACATCGATGGCTTGAATGGTCCTAACCTCAACAAGTTCTATGTGTTGCAGACGACAAGCGACAACGGCGTAACTGTTGGTGTTGTTGATGGTAGCTATAACCGCCTGCAGTTCATTCAAAAAGGTGGTGATGACAACAACATCGATTTTGAAGACGTTAATGGTGATCAGAACAAGATCTTCCTCACTCAGAACGGTACCGGCAACTCTATCACCGGCAATGTTGGTAATCGGACTGACGCTTCTACCAGCAATGATAACCACATTCAGGTCGGGCAGATCGGTGATTACAACCAAGCGGGCGTTTCTGTGATGGGAAGCCACAACAGAGCAATGGTTGGTCAGAAGGGTGACTTCAACGTTGCTAATGTCAGCCAGACGGGTGACAGCAACTCTGCGACCATTAATCAGGGGGCTGCCAGTGTGGGAGTTCCAGCTATCGTGACTGACAGTTCTGTTCCGTTCAATACATTGATGGGCTCCAACTGGTAAGTCTTTTTCCCCCGGCCTACGGGCCGGGGTCTTTTCAGTTTTAGTGACTGAATCCAGAAAAAATAGAAACCGCTGTGATGTGATGGGAGTGGAGTAGTCCACTTCCGGAGCATTGCAATGTTGTTTGGGCGTGTTGGTTTTTTCGTTTTTGGCAGTGTTGTTTGTGGTGCTCTTTCTGGAGTTTCTGCCCAGGAAATGGCGGTTATTCCGCAAGTCGATGTCTCTGGATATCAGCAGGATGCTTCAACCTCTCAGTTACTGGGGGGTAAGAGCGCTCAGGTGTTTACGGGTAACATTCCTCAAGTGACGGAATTTGGTGGGAACACCATCAGTCTTCGGGGGCTGGAAGAGAGTTACGCCACTTTGATCGTTCCCGTGATGCCGGAGCTTGTGAGTGATGTACCTAACTCTCCGGTTGCCGGGCAGGGACTCATTATCGGGACTGGGAATACGGTGCTTTATGAGGCTGAAGGAACGGGCAATGGCTTTGGGTTTATCCAATATGGATATGGCAATGCACTTTCCGGTAGAGCTTATGGGCACAACAACAATGCACTGGTGGGGCAGTTCGGGAACAACAACCGGGCGCTCTTCAATCAATTTGGAGATGGAAATTCTCTGAGTATCATGCAGGGGCAATAGCCTTCAGTGGGCTCCTCGCTCCGAGTTTTCGAGTGATGGATATGTTTAGGAAATTAGCTGGTTTTATTCTGGCATCTGTTTTGATGCAGTCTGCGGCTTTTGCAGGTGATGGGAACACGGCTCTCATCCGGCAGGTGGGGGACAATCACGAAGTTCAAGTTTCGCAGAGTGCGAGCAACAGTGAGGCTACTGTTTTGCAAGGTGGAGACACTCTTGCTGCAGGTTTGGGTCAACAGGCTTTGCGCGGAACATGGTTTGTTGGCAAGATCTTTGGTGCTTCCAAAAACACGTTGGATACAGCAGATAATGTTGCTGCGCTTGCAGTGCGCAACAGCTTTCTCGCACCTTCTGCTGCTGGTGTTGGCAATGAGGCGAGTGTTGTGATTTCGGGTGATAATTCAACCGGTAACCTGTTCCAGACGGGGGATGGCAATCAGGGGGCTGTGGAGGTGTCTGGCAGCAATTCCAAGGGTACGTTGTGGCAACAAGGCAATAACAACGAGGCCGGGCTTGCTGTGACGAGCAGTGGAACCAATGTGCTTTACACGCAGCGTGGCAATGGGCTTAAAACCTCTGACATCAGTTCAGGAAATACGCTCACAGTTCATGCGCCCGGCAACACTGTTATGGTGCATCAGCAGTAATTAGGTCGCGCGTTTTGCGATTAGGTGTTCAGGGCGTTTTCACGCTCTGCCATTGCCAGGGCACCGCGCAAGGCGTCGTTCTTGGCGGGTACGAAGAACTGCTTCAGGTCTGGGGGCAGAAAGGCATCGTAGGCGTGGCTCAGGCCACCGAGTAAAGCGATGGGGAGTTTGCCATCGTCGCTTAAAAGTCGCAGGGCTGAGGCCACGTAGGTGGTGCCTTCCTCAACAATGTCGAGGGCGAGCCGGCTCTGTTGCTTGGCGTAGATGAGGATGATGGGCATGAACTCGCCGAAGTCTTTTGGCTTTGCGGTGCGTGCAAACTCGGAGAGCTTACGCGGATCATCATCAAACTGACGCAGAATATGCTCCGTTAGCGGGCACAGGCTGCGCAGGCCGTCATGGGCGAGCAAGGCTTCTTCCAGTGCGCGTTCGCCCATTTTGGCGCCGCTGCCCTGATCTCCGCAATGGAAGCCCCAACCGCCGAGGTAGTAGTGCTTTTCGCCTTTACGGGCCATGAAGTTGGATCCAGTACCGAGGATGCCGATGACGCCGTCGTCGGAACCGTGGGCGCCTTCCAGCGCAATCAGGCTGTCTGAGACGACCTGAACGGCGGCGAAAGGCAGGTTTTCTGCAAGGCCGATAGGGTCGTTGTGGGCGTTTGCGCCTGCCAGGCCCAACACTGCGAATGTTTGTTGCAGAGCTTCTTCGGTCAGGCCCGCGTCCTTGCAGGCCTCTTTGGCAGCGTGGAGAATGGAGCTGAGGCTCTGGGTCGGATCGCTGTAGATGTTGGCTGATCCGGCTTTGCCGCGCCCCAGCAAACGTCCATCCGCCGTTGCGATTGCGGCACGACAACTGGAGCCGCCGCCATCAACACCCAGAATGTAATCCATGAAGCTCGCCTCTGTTCGTTCCAATCCCACACCTGTGTATGGCAGCAGGTGTTTAATGCATGGTTGAGACTTGTCAGTTTTAGCGGCAGTGGTTTGGTGATGAGTGGTGGTTCGAGTTGCAAGACTGCAAGAGTCCTGATCTTCTGGAGCAATAGCATTGAGAAAGGGCCGGGGTGAACGGGTTGTCCATTCATGTTTTCAGAGAGGATGAGATTGATCGGCAGCGTGAGGCTGGGATTACGACGCTGTTAGATAAGTGCTTTCCTGAGGTCTTTGAGGGCCGAACCTTCTTTAAGCAACTTCCTCATTTCAGGCTGATTGTTGAGGAGCGAGATGAAATCATCGGACAGGTCGGCGTTGATCACCGCGTCATTAAGGTTGGTGAGCAGCGGTTAAAAATATACGGATTAATTGATCTGTGTGTTACTGAAGCACGTCGCAAACAAAGCTTAGCAAGTATGTTGTTGCATACTGCAGAATGTATGGCGAAGCGAGCTGAAGTTGATTTCATCGTGCTCATGGCTGATGATGACGCATTGTACCAGAAACATGGATTTCTGCATGTTTCACCAGCTCTTACAAAATGGTTGGCTATAGAAGATTTGGCTAGCGTGATGTTGCTCGAAAGAGATTTGTCTGATTGCTTTATGGTCAAGCCAATTGGCGATACGCAGCGGCCGGAAGGGCAGATCGATATGTTGGGCTATCTTTTTTAATAGTCACCTTCACAATGGTCCTGCTTAGGCAAGCGAGAGAAAGCTGTTTGCGTTCTATCTTGGCAACGCAAACAGCTTTAACTGTTCTTTTCTTCGCAGGTTTGCACTTCAAACGAAGTGCTTGGAGGAAGATGGGAAATCGTGCCTGTCTTACTTCGTGTTCACCCGTGCAGAGAGTTCGGCTGCGGTTTCTTTGCGTTCGGAGTAGCGGTCGGTCAGGTAGTCGGAGTGGCCGTGGGTGAGGTGGGTGAACTTCATGAGTTCTTCCATGACATCCACCACGCGGTCGTAGAGGGGCGAGGGCTTCATGCGCATCCAGCGGCCCAGAACGCGCATCTGGTTGAGGGCGTTGAAGCTTTGGGAGCCGCCGCTGACTTGCATCAGAGCGAGTGTCTTACCCTGAGTTGGGCGGACTGCGCCGGCGGAGAGAGGTACCCAGTCAATCATGGTTTTCATGATGACGGTCATGGAGCCGTGGCGCTCTGGGGAACACCAGACCTGACCTTCGGACCACATCATCAACTCGCGCAGTTCCTGCACCTTGGGGTGATCAGGCTCTGCGTCATCAGCCAGTGGTAGGCCGCTTGGGTTGAATATGCGCGTCTCGGCGCCGAGTTGCTCCAGAATGCGCTGAACTTCCAGCACCGCAAGGCGGGAGAAAGATCGTTTGCGCAGGGAGCCGTAGAGCAGCAGGATGCGTGGGGCGTGGTCCGGCGCATCGTCCTTGCGCAGGGCGTCAGTCTTGATGGGGTGGAAGCTGTCGGCCTCCACCTTTGGCAGATCTGTCAGATCGAAAGAAGTCTCAGACACGGCTTAACCCTTTGCCGGAATGACGACTTCGCCATCTTCCTTGGTGAATGCGCCTATCTGTTCCTCATCCAGAATTTCCAGCAGGACTTCGGAGGGGCGGCAGAGGCGGGTGCCTTTGTCGGTGGTGACGAAGGGGCGGTTCATGAGGATTGGGTGTTGCTCGATGAAGTCGATGAGTTGGGTATCGGTCCACTTTTCATCGTCGAGGCCGAGTTCCTCGTAGGGCGTGCCTTTTTTGCGCAGGATTTCGCGCACGGTGAGACCGCTGTCTTTGATCAGCTTTTCCAGTGTAGCGCGGGAAGGCGGGGTTTTGAGATACTCAATAACCTCTGGCTCCATGCCTGCTTGCTTAAGCATGGCAAGGGTGTTGCGGGAGGTGCCGCATTTTGGGTTGTGGTAGATGGTCGGGTTCATTTGGTCTCTCCGATGGGGTCGGTCAACGACAAGGGAACGGGTTGAAATCCAGACACAGGGTAGGATCGCCGTTGCAGCAATCCTGCGTGAGGAAGTGAAGCAGGCCGCGCATGGTGTGCGGGGCAATGGCATAACGCACGACACGCCCTTCGCGCTGGGCGGTGAGGAGCCCGGCGCGTTCAAGCGTTGCGAGGTGGAAGGACATACGTGTGGGGGCGATGGACAGGTCCTTGGCGATCTGTCCAGAAGGCAGGCCCTCAGGCATTGCTGTCAGGATGAGGCGGAAGGCGGCAAGCCTGTCCTTATGCGCTAGTGCGGCGAGTGCTGCGACGGCGTCGTCTTCCTGCAGATCTGTGGCGGTATCACCCTTAGAATTCTCAGTCATGTGAAAATACTACAAATATCCTTGTAGTATTGCAATGAGAGTTTTTAGAGGAAGAAGGAGAGGGAGGCATTTATTGTTTTTTGAGGAGTGCCTCCCTCCCTTTAAGCCAATGCCAACCTGTCAGGCATTGGGTGGTCCAGATGGGGGATGTGCGCTGTGTTTAGCTGCGTGGTGACAGGTGGAAGAGAATGACCTCTGCGCCTTTGCCGTTGGTCAGCTCCAGTGTGCCCTGGCCTTCTGCTTCAATGGCATCGCCATCTGTCAGCGTTTGGCCGCCTATCTGCACTTCGCCCCGCGCCACGTGCACGTAGACGGCACGCTCATCTGCCAGCTCAAAACTGATGGTGTCAGCACCATCCAACTTGCCGGAATAGATATCGGCGGCGGCCTCTGTGCGGATGGAGCCGTCACGGCCATCCTGAGAGAGGAACAGCTGGAGTTTACCGTTGCGGGCCTCTTCGCTCAGCTCCAGCATTTCATAGCGGGGCGTGGTGTTTTTGCGGTCCGGGATCAGCCAGATCTGGAGCAGGTGCGTTTCGTCCGTGCTGGATGGGTTGAACTCGGAGTGCTGCACACCGGTGCCGGTGCTCATGAATTGGATGCCACCTTTGTGCACGGTGCTGCCGTTGCCCATGGTGTCTTTGTGTTCCAGTGCGCCTTCCAACATGTAGGAGAAGATTTCGAAGTTCTCATGAGGGTGCATGGGGAAGCCGCCATCCGGGCCGACCCAGTCATCGTTGATGACGCGCAGATTATGGAAGTTCATGTTATTGCGGTCAAAATAGCTGGCGAAGCTGAAAGAGTGGGCGGACTTCAACCAGCCAGCATCGGCGTGGCCACGCTCCTGAGCTGGGCGAATTTTGACTCTTAAATCAGTTGCGATCGTAGACATGGGGCTCTCCTGATTTCTTAATATTTACAGTGGTGTCGTCATGCCCTTAAAGATATTCTAGTGTTCAGAATGAACAAGGTAAGCTTTGGTGATCTGATTGTTCGTCATTAGTGAACGAACAGATTCGGCATGTGTTTGCGGAAGCTGCGAAAATCCCCTCTTAATTTCACGAAAATTTCGCAGGGAGAGGTGCCAGAACAGATTCCTGTGCGCTACTTGTGCCAAAGCCCCTAAATCTGTGGGTTAGCGCCACGCTTTAAAGACTTCTGTGTAAACCCTATGCCTAATTTGCGGATTGGTTAATGAAACATTTCCGAGTCATGATGCAGCTGTCCTTCAAAATGGCTGCACTCAAGCCTTGGAGCGTGGAACAGGTAGTATGGCGTTGAAAATCCTGCACACAGCAGACTGGCATATTGGCCAGAGTCTGAACGGCTGGTCGCGCACCTATGAGCATCAACAATTCTTCATGGAGCTTGAAGAGTTGATTGAACGCCATAAGGTGGACGCGCTGGTTGTGGCAGGAGACGTGTTTGACAACCAGAACCCATCCGCAGACGCCACGCAAATGCTGTATGAGGCTTTGGCCCGGTTTCGGGAAAAGCGCCCGCATCTTGTGACGGTGCTGACTGCTGGCAATCATGACCCTGCCGGACGTGTGGAAGCGCCGGGTGTGCTGTTTCAAAAGATTGGCGTGCAGGCGGTTGGTATGGTGCGCCGACAAGACGGTGGGCTGGATCTTTCCCATCATCTTGTGCCGCTTCAAGACAGTGATGGCGCTGTGAAAGCCTATGTGCTGGCGCTGCCGTTTCCTCGTGCAACAGACTTGCCGGGGCTGAGCTTTTCCTCCTCTGAAGAGGGCTCACCGGTGGTGCGGGCTGTGGCGGAGCTTTATGAGGCGGCTGTTCAGCAGGCTCGTGAGCAGATTGGCGAGATGCCCCTTATCGCGACGGGCCACTTGCATGTGGCTGGTGGTTTGGAATCAGAAGGGGCGGAGCGCCGTATTCTGATTGGTGGTGAGCACGCCATGCCATGGGAGCAGTTTCCTGATGATCTGACCTATGTGGCGCTTGGGCATTTGCACAAGCCACAGAAGGTGGGCAAGGAGACCATCCGCTATTCCGGGTCTCCGTTTCCTCTTTCTGTCACCGAGCAGTATTATAAGCACGGCGTTAATCTGCTGAGCTTTTCCGATGCTGGTGTGCTTTCCATTGAGCGGCTTGAGTTGACGCGGCCTGTGCCATTCCATCGCTTGAAGGGCGATGGTGGTTTGCTGCTTGAAGAGCTGGTGCCTGCGCTGGATGCATTGGCGCTGGATGCGGACCTGCCAGTGGAGCAACAGCCGTTTGTGCATGTGGACTTGCGACCGCAGGTTTCCGCTGGTGGCTTGAAAGCTGAGGTGGATCAGATCCTTGCGCAATATCCAGTGCGCAGTGCTGGTGTTTCGGTGTTGCGGCAAAAACCGCAGGAGCCAATAAGTGCGGAGGCTGAGAGCCTTATTCGCCTTTCGGAAGTTCAACCGGATGAGCTTTTTAAATCTGCTTTTGAGCGGGTGCACGGTGTCGAGCCGGAAGCCAAACATCTGGACTATTTTTATCGCGCTATCGCAGAAGCGGAGGTTGAGTAATGCGTATTCTAGCGGTGCGTGGCGAAAACCTTGCCAGCCTGGCGGCTCCGTTTGAGATTGACCTTGAACAGGAGCCTTTGAACGGGGCTGGTTTATTCGCGATTACCGGAGAAACGGGAGCGGGCAAGTCCACATTGCTGGACGCCCTGTGTCTTGCGCTGTTTGGGCAATGCCCGCGTTTGAGTGCTGCGGGAAGCAGCGACAGTGTGCCGGATGTTGCCGGTGCTGAGCTTCGAGAAACAAATCCGCGTACGGTGCTCACACGTGGTGCTGCCTCTGGCTTTGCCGAGGCGGACTTTGTTGGCGCGGATGGAACGGGATACCGCGCGCGTTGGACTGTGCGCCGGGCTCGTAACAAGGCGTCAGGACGCCTGCAGAACGTGGAGCGCTCGCTGGTTCGCATTGAAGACAATGCTGCGGTTGAGGGCGGCATCAAGCAGGTGGATGCCGCTGTAGAAGAGCGGTTGGGACTGACCTATGACCAGTTTAAGCGGACTGTGCTGTTGGCGCAGGGCGATTTTGATGCCTTCCTGAAAGCCAATGACAATGAGCGCGCTGCCTTGCTTGAAAAAGTGACGGGCACGCAGCGCTACAGGGATATTTCCAAGCAGATTTTCCAGCGCTTTACTGATGCGAAGGATGTAGCCTCAAAACTGGAAGAAAAGTCTGATGTGGCTGGTCTTTTGGAAGAGGAAGAGCGTACTGCCCTTGTGGGGCAGTCAGAGGAGCTGGAAACGCAGTCCAAGTCTGTTCAATCGGACATGGATGCGATTGCCAAGTCGCTGGGCCATTTACAGAAGCTGGATGAAGCGAGGACAAAGCTGGCGTCAGCGCAAGATGAGTTTGTAGCTTTGAAGGCCCGCCATGAAAACGCGAAGGCCAAGCGGGATCTGAAAGCACAGTTTGAGCGCATCAAGTCTTTAGAGCCTGTGAACCACCGTGTGGTTGAGGCCGAGAAGGATGTTGCGGGCACGCGTGCAGCTGCTGAAAAAAGCCAGGTGATGCTGGAAGGCGTTCGTAAAGACCTTGCCGGCAAGGAAGAGCAGGCCAAACAGGCTGATGCGGTTTTCAATGAGCTGGAAGCTGAACTTGCCAAGTTGACACCGGAATGGAGTGCGGCAGAACAGCTGGACACCAAGCTGGGCGAGCTTGAGGATGAGGGCAAGCAGCTGCGGGAGCGATCTGACACAGCTGCGGCGGAGGCCAAGCAGGCGGAAGCAGCGCTGGCAGAGCATACAAAATCGCTGGAAGAGCAGAAGGCGTTGCAAGCCACTGTGAAAGAACAGATGGGACGGCTGAGTGCGACCAAGATTTTGAAGGACCGTCAGGATAGCCTGATTGCGGATCTAGATGAGTTTGAGCGGGTTCAGGTTGCGCTTACGAATGATGCGACCCGTCTTGTGGAGATGCGCAAGCGTGAGAGCGAGCTTAGCGAAATCCAGAGTACTCTTTCCGCTCAACTGGAGCAGTTTGTCTCTGATCTGGAAGGATGTGAAGGAGAGTTCGCTGCCAAAAAGGGCGAGGTTTCAGCTCTTGGTGCAGATAATGCCCGTAAAAGCATGGAGCAGCTTTCTGCGTTCCGTCAGCGGGCTGAAAAGTTGCAGGAGAATTCTCGCCACTTTTTGAAAGCCAAGCGCAACAAGCAGGCAGAGAATGAGACCTGGCAGAAGCTGGTGGACCAGATGGCTGGTTTGCAGCAGGCAAAAGGCAAAGCGGCCAGCGAGCTGACGCTTCGAGGGGAAGCCCTTGAGAAAGCGCGCGGCCTTTCCACTCTTGCTGAGGCGGCGCAGGGTGATCAGGTGAAGCTGTTGCGCGCCGAGCTGGTGGACGATGCACCTTGCCCAGTTTGTGGCTCTGACCATCACCCCGTAGATACACAGGAGGGCCGGGCTGCGTTGGACACGCTGTTCGGCGACGTGTTTCTACAGCGCAAGGAAGCGGAAGAAGCTCGCGCAGCTGCGCAGCGAAACCTAGACGAGATCAACGGCCAGATTGCAGCCTGCGAGGCATCGCAGACGAATGCGTCTACCCTAATGGCTCGCTATGGCAGTGAGGCAGATGCGCTGCAGGCTGAGGCCGAAGGATTATGGAGCGCATTGGACGCACCATTTGCTCTGGACCTGACGCTTGATGGTTTGCTTGAGGCACCAGATATGCTGGATGCTGTGCTTGCGCAGGTGGCGACACAAGCCGATGCGTTGCGGGCAGTGCTGGTTCGCGATGAAGTGTTGCGCAAAGAGCTGGAGCTGCTGGATACCAAGCTGCGTGGTTTGCGGGATGCGCACCAGAAAGCCGTTGGTGATCAGGTTAGTAAGGCTGAAGAGGTTTCATCTATCAAGGTGGCGCTCTCTGGCGTGCAAGGTCGTCACAACGAGAATTCTGAGGCACAATCACGACTGGAACAGCGGCTTGGCGAAACGCTGCTGGCTGGTGGCATGGTGTTCGGGCCCCTTGGTGCCGAGTTACCAGCGCTAAAGGCGAGTTTGCAGGAGCGAATCTCGACCTGGGAACAACTGGAGCAGCAGGAGGGAACAACTTCTGCCGCGCTGCAATCTCTGGACCAGAAGACGAGTGGTTTGAGTGAACGGCGAGATGGGCTTGCCAAGTCCTCTGGTGAATTGTTGCGACAGTTGGAGCAGCTGCGCGTGTTGCATCAGCAGCGGTCTGCTGAGCGGAAATTGCTGCTGGGTGGGACGGCGACTGGGACGCATCGTGCCGCGTTTTCTGAAAAACACAGCAACGCAAAAGAACGCAAAAATAACGCTAGCAACGCACAAAACAACGCAAGAGAAGAATTCGGACGCATTGAGGCTGGATTGGCAGCGGCAAAAGCTGCGGAGGCAAAAGCAGCCTCTGCGCTAACTGGCTGTGCTGACAGGTTAAATGCGGAACTGGCGAGCTTGGGGCTGACGAAAGAAGCCTATGACGGATTGCAGGAGCGGAGCTCTCAGGAGCTGGATGCGTTGGTCTCAGAACTGAAAATGCTGGATGATGCTTACTTAGCAACGCAAACGGCTGTTTCTACCTGGGAGAAGGAGCTTGTTGCTGTTCAAGCGCAGCCATTGCCAGAGAAGCCTCAGGCAGAGTTATCCTCATTGTTGGAGACTTCGAAGCAGGCGCTTTCTGAGCTGCAGGTAAGCAAGGGCGCTCTTTCTGAAAGGCTACGTGCTGATGCCGTCGCCCGAGAAAAAGCTCAGCAAATCATGGGCTTGCTGCTGGAAGCGAAAGAAACTGCCAAGACGTGGGGCGCGATTTCCGAAGCGATTGGCTCTGCGGACGGCTCCAAGTTCCAGAAGGTGGCGCAGGGTGTTACTCTCGATTTGCTGGTGGAGCTGGCCAACAAACAGCTGCATCAACTGAAACCGCGGTACCAGCTGAAGCGGGCTGACTTTGGCCTTGGCCTTTTCGTCATCGACCGCGATATGGGCGATACACCACGCTCTACACGATCGCTAAGTGGCGGAGAACGCTTCCTTATTTCACTCAGCCTCGCACTTGCTCTGTCCGGTTTGGAGGGCCGTCAATCGTTCGTTGATACGCTCTTTATCGACGAAGGTTTCGGTTCTCTTGATGCTGAAAGCCTCGACCTTGCCATTGATGCGCTGGAGATGTTGCAGGGGCAGGGGAGAAAAGTTGGCGTTATTAGCCATGTGGAAGCGCTGAAGGACAGAATTCCGGTTCAGGTTCAGGTGGTTAGGCAGGGTGCCGGACGGAGCCGTGTGGCTGTGAATGCACCAGCAGGATGGTGATAAGTCCTGCTGGCTGCCTATTGTCTTAGTGCTGAAATGCTGCGCTAGTCACCTGCATCTATCATGCCCAGAGCCTTGTCAGCTGCTTGTTTTTCTTTCTCTTTCAGCTTCAGAGAGGTTTCTTGCAGGGCTGCGATATACTGATCTAACGCCTGAATTTCCAGATTGGCATTGCTGACATGTTTTGCCATCTCGCTATCCAAAACTTGCGGGCGACCAATCAGGAAGCCTTGCACTTCATCGCAGGATTCATTGCGTAGCAGCTCTAATTCTGGTTCAGTTTCAACACCTTCGGCGATGACTTCCATTCCCAAAGCCTGCCCGAGATCGATGACAGCACGGATGATTGCTGCCAGTTCTGGCGTCTGTGTTACTCCACTGACGAAGCTACGGTCGATCTTCAGACGATCAAACGGGAAGCGGCGCAGATAGCTGAGGGAAGAGTAGCCGGTACCAAAGTCATCAAGCGCGATGGTGATACCTAACTCCTTGAGTTGCCTCAGAGTATTGAGTGCGCGGCGGTCATCGTGGATCAGCACGCTCTCAGTAATTTCCAGTTCCAGACGCTCAGGAGACAGCCCACTTCGCGCCAATGCACCCTCAACTTCTTGTATGAGGTACTCATCACAGAACTGCACCGGACTGAGGTTTACACCTACACGGTACCGCTCCGGCCACTGAGAAGCTTGCGCACAGGCTTCATTCAGAACCCAACGGCCAATCGGAATGATCAGACCACTTTCTTCCGCAACCGGAATGAAGTTGTTCGGCCCAATTTGGCCTTTCTCCGGATGGTTCCAACGCAGAAGCGCCTCGAAGCCGACGATGGAACGGGTATCAGAGCGAGCCTGCGGTTGGAAGTGGAGCTGAAGTTCCTCATTTTCCAATGCGTTACGCAGGTCGCCTTCCATTGTTCTTCTCAGTAAAATGGCTTCTTCCATCTTGTCTTCGAAGAACGCGAAAGTGTTTCGGCCTGCTTCTTTTGCTTCATACAGAGCGATATCTGCCTTGGACATCAGCTCATCCGGATCTGTCCCATGGTCTGGAATCAACGCGATACCAATGCTGGCGCTCGTTCTGACCGTGATGTTGTTGCCAACATGGATCGGCTTGGACAGGACTTCGAGTATTTTGTTGGTCAGCAGACCGACTTCAGCCGTTGTTTTCAGGTTGACCTGAATGATCGCGAACTCATCCCCACCGAGACGGGCAACTGTGTCGTGGTGGGTTACACATGCATTGAGGCGTCGGGCAACTGTCTGGATGAGTTTGTCGCCGATTGGGTGACCATATAAGTCATTGATATCTTTGAATCTATCCAGATCCAACAACATGACTGCAGAGATCGATTCTTCTGCGTTTGCCTGGTTTTCGATTGCTTTCTGGAAGCGTTCGCGGAAGTAGGTGCGGTTCGGCAGGCCAGTCAACATATCATGCTGAGCAAGATGGAGAATGCGTGCTTCGTCTTCCTTCTGCTTGCGCATATCACGCACAGCTGAGACACGAAGGTTCTCGTCCGCCACTTCCATCAAGCGACCACGAACTTCAATCGGGATGCGCTCGCCAGACTTGCTCAAAAGCATGACTTCGTTCGGGGTCGGCTCATTGGCGAGAATGCTCTCACGCGCTTTTTCGCGAAAATCTGGTGCGACATGAGACAGCAAACTGGTTCCACGCATCTCTCCTGCCTGATAGTCCAGCAGCTCGTAGAGTACGTGGTTACATTCTACGATGATACCATCTGTCGAGATGGCGAGGCCTTCGAATGCGCCTTCTGCAAATGTGGCAAGTTTGCTGAGTTCTTCCTGCTGCTTACTATTTGATGTTTCACTGATTTTACGTCGTTTCTCATCGCTCTGCAGCTTGTCGAGGAACGTGTTGAAGAGTGAAGCAAGGCGCTCTTGCGGGTCATTGTCCCGTACCGGTAAGCGCTCATCCAGCTTGGCGTCATGCCAAACCAGCTTGCCGATCAGGTTCTCCATCTGGCTGATGGTGCTGACAATCGGAGTTTCATTCAGGTCGATTTCGTCGGCTTTGCGGAACTGCTTCGTAAATTTGAAGGACGTAAACAGGAGCAGGCCTGACAGGAAAGCCCAAAAGATGGTCAGTAAAGCTCCAACGGCCTGAAGTATAAAGTTATCAAGACTGAACCCAGCCAACGCATGGTCTGCTGGTAGTGCGGTTGTGAAACCGAAGAGGCCAATCAGAGAGCCAATTCCAAGACTGGTGTAGTAAATGATGACCTTGTGGGTCTTAGACTTTGCATAGATGATGCGTGCAACTGCAATAGAAGCTACTGAAGCTGTCAGAGCAATAAGAGCGACGCCCGCTACGGTCAGATGCTGGGCATTTCCGAGAACGGAGGACAAGCCGCCAATCATGCTCAACAGAATGGTTGGGTACATGACCTTGCGAGGTGCGAAGAAGCCGAGGGCAACGCCCAATGTTACCGAGACACCAGTTGCGACAAGAACGTTGAAGATCGCACTGCCCAACTCACCTGAATAAATACTTGTATTACCAACTGAAAAGCCAATGCCGCCAACGGCCATCAGTGCCGCGCCTGCTTTGATCCGCAGGACATTGTAGTTTTGTGTGTTGCGCAGAATGTACTCAGGTAATGCTGGAGAGTTTCGCAACCCGGTCACGAACATGCCGGAAAAGGCTACAAATGTCGCGAGCAACGTGACCACGGTGCCGCCGCCAATCTGTTCGAAACCGACAGATAGCACAGTGTTTTGGCTAATTGGATGAAGCAGTAAACCCTGAACGCCCTTCAGATAAGCAGGGTAGATGACACTGCCGATGGACAGTGCGAGGATGATCGTCGCCCGCAGTGTCAGCTGATGCGACAAAGGCAGATAAGCCACGACCGCGATCATTGCCGCCATTGCAGCGTGGATTGCAGCGGCGTGGATGTCTCCTTGTGGTCTGAACTCTACTTCAGACTGCCAGAGGATCAATTGTGCAGTCACATCAGGCAAGTTCAACGTTGTGTCGATGAGCAGGCATGCTGCCGAACTGATGGCGATAAGGAGAAGGGCACGGTTGAAAAACCGGGTTGCCCGCATGCGCTCCTGAATAAACAGACTGGAATAGACGATTAGTATCCCAAGGACACCAAGCGCGAACAATCCTACAGACAATATGGTCCATAGGTTCTGCTGCTGAGTGAGCAGCTCAGCTTGATTGAGCTGATTGTGCAGGCCACCTGTCGCAGGATCAAAAATCGACGCATACGACGACGCTGACATGAAGTGTATCGATAAACCAATTAAAACGAAAAGGAGCAATACAGGAAGTATGAGGGCTCGAAAATGCATTTGGGTACCCCAGGAAATTCCTCGGCATAATTGTTTGAAATTATTGCCCATTTATTAAGAATTCTAGGGATGAACCGTGTTTAATTCTAAAAAATATCGAAAAGTGCGGTGCATATGACGTTTATCTGACACTTTCAAAGCAAGTTTATGAAAATTGTAAGTAAATGTTTCGTTGAACGAAATTCTTTATATACGTGAATACTCGTATTTGCCTTCAAGTTGAGAGAAAAGGGAGGTTGGCTGTCAATTATGATTCTCTTCTCTTTTCATAACAGTATTTAGTTCATTTTTTATGGGCAATTGATGTGCATTGTAGTTCACCATCTTACTGAAACAACTTTCAGGTGGTTTTGAGTGATGCAGTGGTCCAGCTTGTTCTTATACTCAGCGGTTTCGGTCTTGCAGCCAACTGGCGGTGAGCGGGATAATATCTTGCCGAGTTGGAGCTCAACCACAGCGCGGCATGGTATCGTGGAAAGCATTGAGCGTATGGCTCGGGCAGGGAGTCCGGAGTATGTGAAACTCGATGACCGTGTTGCTGTTTTGGTTGGCGATGGTGCTTTGTGGAGTGAGGTGCTGGCTGGCGCAGACAATGAAGTTATGCCACCCAAAGCTGGCGATAATTTTGGTAGCTTTGCTGATTATTCTGAGAGTGTGCGTGCCCATCTGTCATTACACGGGCCAAAGGCTGTTGGTGCAACGTATAGAGAGTTCGCCTTCCAGCCTTTGAAAGAGTTGGTGGGGTTTTTGAAAGAACATCACTTCCAGATCTGGGTTTTAAGCTTTGGAGACCATGAAGTAGATCGCACTATGGCGGAGTTGAACTACGGGCTTCCGAGATTTCGAGTTATCGAGGTTACTCCCCACGCGACTGCAGTGTCCTCAACAGATCTTGCTCGAACGATTTGGGAGAGGATAGGTACAGCACCTCAGATTTTTCTTGGACGATCTCACAGTGATCTTGGCTTTCTGAGACTTGCGGGCAAAGGTGAGGGGGTGCTTAAAATCCAAATTTCTGCCAGCCAAAATACTTCTACTCACACACCAGATTCAACTCCTGATGAATCTGGAGAGCAGCAAAACTCATGGAGCTTTGTGATTTCTCCTAAGGAGCATTGGCTAAGGAAATATTCGTGGCAGGCTCCTTCGGAGAGAACTTATAGTAAGAACTAATAGAAAATACTGAGACCTTCGTTGCAACCTGCATGAGATATATTTGATCTATTCTAGTTTTAATCGATTGAAAATCTGAGTGCATTTGTAATGTTAAATAATATCCGATGCTTCTGAGGTAATTTTATTTATTTTGATGAAGATCAATGAAGAGGTGGGGCACTCTGATATTTCTAAATACAGCTTCGGCTGGCACTCGGATGGGGGAGTGTCAACTTTCTTAAAGGCGTGTACCAACGGGTACACGCCTCTTTTTTTGCCCGCAGCTTTGGCGGGTTAAAATGGCCATTGCATTCCTCTGATTGTTGCTTATCCCAACTGCCTCTTATTTCTAGTTGTGTCTTCTCCTATAATTTAGGATATTCCCGCTGTTGGGTTCTGTAGAAGCCAAGCTTCTTGGATGAAAAGGGAATGCGGTAGGGATGACCAAAGATGGGCCCGAGCCGCAGCTGCCCCCGCAACTGTTACGTGGTGCGTTCTTCTTAAAAGCCACTGGAGATGATCTCTGGGAAGGCGGAGAACGCAGAAGCCATGAGCCAGGAAACCTGCCCGACACGACATAAACTCATGACCGCACGGAGGGTGCGAAGAGGAGCATATTATATGCATATTGAACCGGGTTACGTTTCCGCCGCCAAGGTTATTGCTGCCAATGCAGGTGCAGTCGGTGTTATTGTGTGGGGCTGCAAAGAGCAGGCCTCAGAATTTATGAAAGATCCGCTGATTCCTGTAAAAACGCTGTTGGCTGCGGTTTTCTTCTCTATTTTCATGCAGAGCTTCCATATGTCCGTTGGAGCATCCGAACTCCATTTTATCGGTGCAATGGCCATGTATCTGACACTGGGATTTACACCTGTTCTTCTTGGGTTTGCGCTCGGCTTGCTGTTGCAAGCGTTCGCGTTTGATCCGCAGGACATGTACCATTTGGGGGTCAACAGCCTATCTTTGATGCTGCCGCTTATCTCTGTACATTATTTGAGTGGCCGTCAGTTGTTCGCTAAGGATCTGACCAAACGTTTGACTTTTGCGCAGATCCTGAAGTTAGATGCGATGTATTATGCTGGTGTAACCGGCATGGTTGGTTTCTGGCTAATGATTGGTGACGTGGCTACGCCATTTACAGCTTGGGCGCAGTTTGCTCTGTCTTATCTGGCACTTGTTGCCTGTGAGCCATTGGTCACCTTCATCGCAGTGAAGGGACTTAAGGCCGTTGAGGGCAATGCAATTGTTCGGAACCTGACCGTGGTTCCGCAGCTGAAGCTGGCATAAGTTTTTTCAAGTTTGTTTGTTAATAGGGCGGTGGTGTAAATCTGCTGCCCTTTTTTCTTGCGTGTAAGTGATCAATCGTTGCCGTGAAATTCATCGTTTGAGGAGAAAAAGCGACGGATTTGATCGTCGTTGAAGTGTTATGGATTGCCCCATGGCGCTGCTTCCACTATGAGTGCTCTCCAGAGATTTCATTATTTACACAGATCAGGAGATGCAGGCAGTCCATGGCGCGCCAGTTCATCTATCACATGCACGGGGTCTCCAAGGCCTACGGTGCAAAAAAAGTACTCGACAATATTCACCTGTCTTTCTACCCGGATGCGAAAATCGGTATCCTTGGTCCAAACGGTGCAGGTAAGTCTACTCTTTTGAAGATCATGGCTGGTCTTGATAAAGAGTACACTGGTGAAGCATGGGCTGCAGAAGGTGCCAAGGTTGGTTATCTGCCGCAGGAACCAAAGCTGAATGAGGACAAGACTGTCCTTGAAAACGTGATGGAAGGCGTTGCACACAAGCAGGCTCTTCTGGATCGTTATAACGAACTGATGATGAACTACTCAGATGAGACAGCCGATGAAGGTGCTCAGCTGCAGGACATCATTGATGCGCAGGATCTGTGGAACCTGGAAAGCCAGGTTGAGATGGCAATGGAAGCGCTTCGCTGTCCTCCATCTGACTCTCCTGTAAACAACCTTTCTGGTGGTGAGCGTCGCCGTATCGCGTTGTGTCAGCTGCTCTTGTCCGAGCCTGACTTGATGCTGCTTGACGAACCAACCAACCACCTTGACGCTGAGACCGTGCACTGGCTGGAACGCCATCTGCGTGAGTTCAAGGGTTCAGTTCTGATCATTACCCACGATCGCTACTTCCTTGACAACGTGACTGGCTGGATTCTGGAGCTCGATCGCGGTCAGGGCATTCCTTATGAAGGCAACTACTCCACTTACCTTGGTCAGAAAACCAAGCGTATGGAGCAGGAAGGCCGTGAGAACATGGCTCGTTCCCGTGCTATCAAGCGTGAACAGGAATGGATGGGTATGACGCCAAAGGGCCGTCAGACCAAGTCAAAAGCGCGTATCAATGCTTATGATGCTCTGTTGACCGCTCAAGAAGAGCGTATGCCTTCTATTGAGCAGATCCTGATCCCTGTTGGCGAGCGTCTGGGTAACAACGTTATCGACGTTCAAGGCGTTTCCAAAGGCTTTGGCGATCGTTTGTTGATTGATGACCTGTCCTTCAAACTGCCGCGTGGTGGTATTGTTGGTATCATCGGTCCAAACGGTGCTGGTAAGTCGACACTCTTCAAAATGCTGTCCGGGCAGGAAAAGCCAGACAGCGGTGAAGTGGTTGTGAGTGACCGCGTACACCTTGGCTATGTGGATCAGTCCCGCGATAAACTGGATGACAGCAAGACCGTTTGGGAAGAGATTTCTGAAGGCGCTGAAGTGATCTATCTTGATAAGAAAGAGATCAACTCACGCGCTTACTGTTCCTCTTTCAACTTCAAGGGTGCTGGACAGCAGGCGAAAGTTGGTGATCTTTCCGGTGGTCAGCGTAACCGCGTGCATCTTGCTAAGGTTTTGAAGTCAGGCGCAAACGTTCTTCTGCTCGATGAGCCGACCAACGATCTTGACACTGAAACGCTTGCAGCGCTCGAAGATGCGCTTGAGAACTATGCTGGTTGTGCCGTGGTTATCTCGCACGATCGTATGTTCCTCGACCGTCTTGCAACGCACATGCTGGCCTTTGAAGGTGATAGCCACGTTGAGTGGTTTGAAGGTAACTTTGAAGACTACGAAAAAGACAAGGTTCGCCGCCTGGGTGCACACGCTGCAGACCCAAGCCGCATCAAGTACAAGCCACTTACTCGCTAAGTTTCGCTTGCTTGAAAGAATTAAGGCCCGCATTTTGCGGGCCTTTTTGTTTTCTGATCAGATGGTTAATAACTCGAAGACAGGTTCACGCCGCAGAGCTTCTGTCTGTGCGGCACCACCTTCGCGGTCGCTTCGAATTTCGTTGCGATAACTGGCAAAGTCCCAGTGGTGAGGGGCAACATCTGATGCTGGTCGTTCACCTGGTTGGATTCCTGCTTGAGAGAGTTTCTGCTCGACGCTTTCGACAAAGGATTTGTCATTCTTCAAATCTTGTGCCGTGTATTGGGAATCCTCAGCAGTTGGGCGCAGGTAAAGAGTAAACTGGGCGCCGACCTGTACGCGGGAACCTTCTGTCACGCGTGACATGTCGGTTACTTTCCATTTGTCGACCGGCGAGTCTTCAGAAAAGAGAAGTGTGTTAATGGCATCAAAGGCTTGTGGTACCTGACTAGGCTCGATGCTTAAATGAATTTTGTCGCCAGCAAACTCACCTTTTGCGTTGGCATCAATGCGCTTGGTGTGGATGAAGCTGTCTTGGCTCTCAATGTTGAGCGTTCGCCAACCACTGTTCTCTGAACCCCAGCCACTGTTCTTTGCTGCTTCGAAGCTTGGTGGGTTTGCTGCAGGGCGGAATACTGATGCCGGCAGGTCTTTCACTTGCTGCGCAATCGCGTCCTGCTTACCAGCCAAACCTCCTGGTTTGTTGGCTTGGTGGTTTGTAGCAGCTTGTTGCTGAGGTTGGTTGAGCTGCAATGGTGGGACTTGCAGTTTAAGAGACAGTCCGAACTTTGGCATGAGATCCTCTCCTCGCTTGAAAACTTGAAGGTTGCGTCATCAGACAGGGCTGTCTGGTTCCTGTGCTGCTGCAACCTTTGAGGGAGAAACTAGGGAATGTGCATCGTGCATTACGTGCTGCTCGACACTGATCACGAAATTGTTTTCAGATCGGTTGTTTTGAAGTTGCTTGTCTGGGAAACCGCTATTTGATTTTAGGCGGGATTTTGCTGCTGAGTGGCGGAGCAGGGCATGCTCCGCCGTTCGCTGATAGCTCGGGATCAGTTACCAAGCGCCTTTGCCATGGTTGCTGCCCATTCATCAGTGCCTGTATCTGAACCGTATTGAGTGGGATATTGCCACCCCATCACGCCGGCAAAGTCAGGTTCTTTTGCGAGTAGAGGTGTGATGAGGTTGTCTACGATCTCATCAGCGGGCAGGTAGCCGTTTACTGCGACAGAGCCTATGACATTTTGCAGCGTGGTCGGTTTGCCGAGAATAAGCTTGGAGATTGGAACACCGGTTGATGCGATTCCGATAATGCTGGAAGGAAA
The DNA here is from genome assembly GCF_001623285.1 of Pseudovibrio sp. Ad26. Classification (NCBI taxonomy): domain Bacteria; kingdom Pseudomonadati; phylum Pseudomonadota; class Alphaproteobacteria; order Hyphomicrobiales; family Stappiaceae; genus Pseudovibrio; species Pseudovibrio sp. Ad26. Next base: position 150,337 of record NZ_LMCE01000146.1, on the reverse strand, counting down.
CGTACTTCCGTCAACCAGCTCAGTACCCGCGACTTTTCCTGTTTCCTCTTCAGCTGTTTCACCGACATACCACTGATTGTTGTAGTACTGGATGTTGTAAAGATCGACTGCGTCTCCGGCATTCTTGGCCACATCAACGTACACTTGTAAGTACCCGGATCCACCATAAAAGTATGGTGCTTGCGGTGCATGTGTTACGAAGTTCTGGTCTTCAGGAAGTTTTGATTTTAACGCCTTGGATAGATCAACCAGAAAAGTTGGGGCGTCATATCCAGAGTAGTTGGTATCCTCCCAATCGATATCAACACCATCAAGGCCATGGTCGGTTACCATCTTAGTCAGCTGTTGAGCTGTGTTGTCGAGATTGTTTGCAAGGGCGGCCCAAGCAGTAGTTGTAAAGACTTCGCCACCGATTGAAATCAAGACACGTTTGCCAGCTTTTTTCAGATTGCTGATCAAGTCCGGTGCATTGAACATGGCTTGAAGTTCTGTGCTTGGGGAGAGATTTCCGGCTTCATTGCTCACGACAAAGCAAAGAATGACTGTTGTATAATCGCTCTCTGCCATCTCAGCGATGAGCTGTGCATTTGTGCTGAGAGCGTAGCCGACAATTTCTTTATTCGACATCTGATTTCCTTTTTTCTCTTGTGCTCAATGAGCTCGCGTTTAGCTGACGAAAATCAGGAGAGGTCGTGATCTGGTAAGTGTGTCTTAGTTAATGCTTTTAGAGCTACACGTGAGACTTCGGCCCGGTGATGGGAGACGAACCATCATCTATATTCATGCCTCATACGTAGATGTGCTGATGTGACGCATGCGTGTGACTGTTAAATTGATGTAAGTCAACTCTGTGTTCTTCCCCCATCAATCAATAACGGGCACTGTAATGAGCGATACAACTTTGTCTTCTGCTGAAGCTCAGCAGGATAATGATCCATTCTTCTTTAAGCTTCTTTTTCTTGTTCCAATCATCGGTTGGTTGTTCAAAGATGCTGTGCATGGCAACAGTGAAGCAAAATACTATTTCTGCGCGAACTTCTTTGTTGGATGGGGTTTAGCAATTGCATTCTTCGGGTATGCTGCGATCATCATCCCTGCTCTGTGCCTCGTAGCGCTTGCATTTACTTGGATTATTGGTGTTTGCCGATAATTTATAGAGGCTGATCTTGCTCGCCGCTTTCATTGGGAGCGGCAAGCAGCTCTTCAGCGGTAATGCTTCCGCCCCATGATGTGATGGTGGCTTCCATCTCATCCGCGACGCAATACCGGGCGGCATCCCGATCCAATCCTTCCCTCAGCAGATCATCATAGTCCGTGTATTGATGACGGACGTAGCTGGTGGTTGCCAGGAAAACAGCAATATGAGCTGGTAGATGGCGTAGATGTTGTTGGTTGGCTTTAATTCGGATTTCAGAAGCATCCAGAAATGGAACATGCGGAATAAGCGTGCCGAGGGCGTCGCTGATCGCTCGTTGTCTTTTGGTTTTGCTCACACATGATCTCTTTGCGCTGGTGTTGTGCGCTAATTTATCATGGATGATGGCAGGCGCGACATTCTTCTGCGTGCCATGTTTGTTTTTACTCTCTGGATTGGATCTGGCGAGATGCCAAGCACGTGTTTCTTGTAAATCTCCGAAAAGCGTTGCTCTGGGCCATAGAATGCGCCTTGAACGTATTCTGCTCCCAACTTTCTCAGTTTCTCTTCTGTATTTGCATTTTTGATTTCCGAGAGGATGATCTCGATGTTCAAGGCATGTGCGAACTCTGTTGCGGCAGAGAGCAATCGTGCTGTTTTATCATCTGCAAACAGCCGTTCCACAGAGCCTGCGTGTAGTTTGATGTAGGAGATTTTCAGCTTCTGGAAATGCTCAACCTTCAGTCCGCCGGAGTCAAAGTGATTGATGCACAACTTGACGCCTGTGTTTGTTAGTTCATTCAGCTGGCCAATGAGGATATGAGCGTTGGCTCTCAAGAGAACACGCGAGGGGATCTCCAGTGTGAACTTGTCTGGTGATACATTATTTTCCTGCAGAAGGTAGCTGAGGTCATCGCAGAACCCTTCCTTCAATAGGGAGGGAACGGGGACACGGAACAGGAACTCCCAATGTTGCATTGGAGTGTTCTGGCAGGCACGCATGGTGTGAATGATGGCTGCAATTGTTGTCTCGCCAAGAACATTGCTAAAGCTGGCGCTGTCAAAGATGTTTGAGAGGTCGCTTCCCCGAGCAATTTCTAATATCTGAGAGGGCCATTCCGGGCGTGCCTCCAGCATTCGTATTTGGCTTGTTTGGCCGAACCTTATGGGCTGGAAGATTGTTCCGACCTGGTTTTGCAAGAGTGCCTGTTTCGCGGTTTGCTGAAGGGTAACCTGTCGCTCCAACCGGGTACGCATGACCTGATTGAACAGACTGGCGCGATTGCGGCCCCTCTTTTTTGCATGATACAGAGCTGTGTCGGCACTATCTTGCAGTTCCTTCACAGTGTTTGCATGGCGTGGGAACACCGCAGCGCCGATGCTGACCTTGGGCCGTATTTCGCTGTGGTCATGATAAATCGGGTGGCTGAGAGATACTGGCAACTCTTCAAGCAATACTCTGATCTGATGACATGTGGTGTCTTCCATGAGCAGGGCGAACTCATCTCCGCCCAATCTGAGGGCCGTGACGTTTTCACATTCCATCTGCTTCAAACGGTCTGAAATGGCCACCAAAGCCGCGTCGCCAGCGGCATGTCCGTGAGCGTCGTTGATGACTTTCAGATGATCCAGATCGACATAAAACAAAGCCACGCGTTGATCTGGGTTTGTTACGCTCTCAATGGCGTCCGAGATGAGTTGCTCAAAGCTTTCTCTGGTTCGTAGGCCGGTCAACGGATCAATATTGCAGACTGTGAAGATTTCTCGCGGAGTGGTTTGCTCTGGTGGTAGCAGGTATTTTGTTGCTGCTGCGCCATTGATTGGGAGTGTCCCGCTCAAGTCGTTTGTTGAAAGGATGCGTAACAGACCGGGAACCAGAATTCTCGCCAGATTTCTGAAACTTTTGAGTTTCTTGCTCAGATCTACGTTTATGAGTTGATCTGAGGTTGTATCTGGCTGGAAATGTGCTCTGGGAAAGTGGGTCGTATTGTTTGCGTCGGACTTGCAGAGAATACCTACGACGGCGATTATTTGTGCGTGTAGATAAAGAGGCATGAGTGCAATGAACTGCGTTGCAAGACGTGGTGATCTGACAGTGGAAGGCGTGTCTTCGCTTTTAAACCTATGTGGGAAAATTTGGACATCATCTCCGCAGATTGGGGGCTCTGTAATCTTGGAGAGCAGACTGTTGAGTTGGTTCTTATAGGGCTGAATGCTATCTGAAACGAAGAGTTCTGAGCCGTTCACTTTCTCTGAGTGATTGACCATTATGAAGGTGGGGAGTTCGAATAACTTCTCGTAGACGCGCAGGACTGACTGGGCGAATGGCTGCGGGGGCATCTCTACTGGATGCAGGTTCGTTTTATATGCCGGGTACTCGATATTGTATTTTGTGTTGCCTGCTTCAGACATCATTCCCACCACTATCAACCAATTATTTACCACGCCCTTATTGATAGGGATTATGTGCTTTTACGCAAAAGGAAAGCGGGGGGCTCTGTGAGAATTAAGGGGCAAGGTTTATGTGAATACTATAAAAATACTAGGTAAATTTTAGGAAAATGGGGATAAGCACCTTCTATTTTTCTGATTTATATGAAAAGTGAAATTTCTTATTTGTGCATTACATATGTAGAAGAGTAATTATGATGCATAATCTCTTATAGTTCAAAGACAATACTATTTTATGGGTAAGTTATCAGTGATTCCTTCGCGTTGTTTTCTGATGTTGGTGCACTACAGCTTTTACTTTATTAGGAAAGCTAAAACTTTTCATATAATTTCGATTGTGCTATGAGATGCCTATGAGTGACCGTACGAAAGATCGTTTGATGTACGCGCTGAAATCGCGCGGACCGAACACAGCTGCAACCATGGCCAAACACTTGGGCGTGACGGCTGTGGCCGTACGTCAACATCTTGATGCGTTGCTGGAAGCTGATCTTGTTGAGTTTGAAGACCTGAAAGGGACTGTAGGGCGACCACGCAGAACCTGGCGTCTTTCTGAGACAGGCAACAGGAAGTTTCCTGATAATCATAGCGGTGTACTGGTTGACCTGCTTGGAAACATCAAAGACCTTTATGGGGAAGATGGACTGCAGCGTCTTATTGATGCGCGTGCCGATCAATCCCGGAAGTCTTATCTGACTGCGATGAAGTCTGCAAAGACTCTTTCTGATAAGCTGCATTGTCTTGCTGAGCAGCGCAGTGAAGAAGGGTACATGGCTGAGGTTCTGAAGGATGGCGAGAATGGCTATCTGTTTGCAGAGAACCATTGCTCTATTTGTGTGGCAGCCCGGTCTTGCCAGCACTTCTGTCGGTCAGAGCTAGATCTGTTTCAGGAGGTTTTAGGAGATGATGTGCGCGTCGAGCGTGTTGAGCATATCCTGAAAGGCGATCGGCGTTGTCTCTATAAGGTCTCACCCAACTAAACTGCTCGCGACCTCGCGTTCTTCCTAGACCAGAATTGACAGAAGCATTGCCAGCTCCACGCGGCTGCTCACGTTGAGCTTTGCGTAGATGTTTTTGCGGTGTGTGCGCAGTGTGTTCTTTGTAATGTCCAGATCAGCAGCAATCTGAGGTTCTGTTTGCGTGCCAGACAGCTGTTCCAGCACGATTGCTTCTTTATCCGTCAGGCGGAAGAGGGCGGTTGCCTTCTGGATGTTGATTTGCTGCTGGATTTCCAGATCCGTGACGAACAGAAAGAAGAGATCGTCGAACTCAGTATCAACCAGACGTATGTCGATATGGATCGGGCGCAGAAATGCTTCATCTCTTCTGAGGACGAGTTCTTGCTGAACATCAAGATCAATTGTTGCGGTAGCCAGACTTTGTGCGTTCTGGAATTCGCGCTGGTGGCTAGGGTCGGTGAACTCTAGCCTTCCGGTGCTGACCTTGATCTGGGGTGTTTGCTCAAACAGACGCTTTGCAAACTCGTTGCATTGCAGGATGGTTCCATTGCCCTGAATGATGGCCACGCCCTTTTGTAGCCGGTCAAGGCTGTCTGCAAGGAACTTGCAGAATGCTTGGTCTACAATTTGGGCGGTCTCTTGGTTCAAGGTATTGGATTCCTGTTTTACACCAAGCAACTAAAATCGGCTGATGGCGTAATAGTGTGCATTTGAGTGGAAGGAAGTTCATCTTAAAAAGAGTCGTTCTTCTAATCCATATTCTATAGCTTAGTGAGAAATCGATAATACGTATGCAGTTGCACGGTATATTTTTCGGTTATTCACAGCAACGGGTTAAATTAACTCGTTTCATTAGTTGGTGACGTTACGCAAACACCTTGCAAGTGCCATGTAATCCTCGCTTTTAGGTGAAGTTTTTCGCCAAATTAAACCTATCCTACGGGAAGGTTGAGGCTCTGCAAACCGCAAAAGTGTTATGCGATCGTCTGCGATTTCTGTATCTGCGCAAATTTCAGGCAGGACCGTGACACCATATCCGGCAGCAACCATGTGCAGGACAGTTGCTATACTTGTTGCGCCTACGTTAGCTGATTGATTTTGACCAATTGCTCCACAAAAGCTCAGTGTTTGATCTCTGAGGCAGTGCCCTTCTTCAAGCAGCAGCAGGTTCTCACCATGCAGGTCATCTGGTCCCATCCTCTTACGCTCATCTATTTTGCGTGAGCTGGACACAGCTAAAAGGAAATGATCTTCAAAGATAGGTACTTCTTCAAGCTCCGGTTCTTCGATGGGCAGGGCTGCGAGAACAACATCCAGGGTGCCGTGCTTTAGTTCGCTCACCAGAGATGCTGTCAAAGTCTCGCGGAGATTGAGCTGAAGATCAGGATATTGCTTGATAAGAGCGGGTAGCAGCTTGGGCAGAATGTATGGTGCAAGTGAAGGGATGACACCGAGGCGTATGATACCACTCAGCGGGGATGCTGCGTGTTTGGCATAATCCTTAAGGTCCTGCATTTCTCGCAGGATCTGGTTGGCTCTTCTGGCAATTTCTTCGCCCTCCGGTGTGATCCGGATTGAACGTGCGTTTCTCTCGACAAGGCAAAGGCCTAGCTCTTTTTCGAGATCCCGGATCTGCATGGAGAGTGCAGGTTGGGAAACACAGACTTCTTCTGCGGCATTGCCAAAGTGGTGATGCTGTTGCACGGCGAGGAAATAGCGGAGTTGTTTGAACGTAAGCATAAGGATCAGGATATCTTATCAATATAAGAAATTGAATTCACATGTTCTGATCTAATTATTACTGGATTACTGACTTGAAATCATGAAGGGGTGTTGCACTCCATGGTTGCTGGCATGGTGCGACTCAAAACGGCTGGTTTTACGAAATTGACCTTTTGGTAAGGAATTGGGTGAGTGACAGGCCTTAAAACGTTGATGCTGTTACTCATAATTTGGGGACGCTTTGATAAAAAGAACGCATGTCGCAAACAAGTCATTAACGAGTGCGGGTCTGCTCGCAACATAGATGAAGCTTGTTAAGTCTCCGTGATATTTTTGTAACTCGTTGTTGTCACTTACCTTTTTAATTAAATTTCTGAAATCTGTTCTAACGGGAGAAAACTTATTGGTTTTTCCGCTTTTTGAAGCATGCAAATCGCATGTTATTTTTTCTAAATTAACTAAAAATAGAATAGATTGAGTTAGGTTTTGTTTAATCCTGTTCCATAGGTTTTTATCAGTTTGCGTATCCCATCGGTGTTTTAAATGTCATCTGACTTGGCTTCTCATATCGTTGATTTCAAATCTCTCGCGCTTGAGAACAATATTGAGCGACGTTCGGAGCTTGCGCGTCATGTTGCGCTTTTGTTTGCGCGAACATGGGAACGGTGTTCTGACGACCAGATCGATATTTACGATGGTGTAATGCTTAGGCTCTCAGAAATGGTTGAGCGGCATGCGCTGAGTTATATGGCGGAACAGCTTTCTGAAGTGCGCCGTGCGCCTGAGCAGACTGTTCGCAAGCTTGCTTTCGATGAAATTGAAATTGCAGAGCCGCTTCTTCGGAACTCTAACGTTCTGCGCGAGAGTGACCTGGTGAGCATTGCGCGCAGCAAGAGCGATGATCATCGTCTGGCGATTGCGAAGCGGGATGTCATTTCCGAGAGTATCAGTGATGTGCTGGTAAATCTTGGAAATACCGAGGTGAAGCAGACTGTTGCTGCGAATGATGGTGCAGTGCTTGGTCAGCGCAGTGTGAACTCGCTGATGACCGACGCGAAGGGGGACGAAGTCCTTCAGCTGGCCCTTGGGCAACGCGCGGATCTGGCAGATGCTCATATTGAAGCGCTTATCAACTTCGCTAGTGAGCAGGTTCGCAAGCTTCTGATCAAAGAAGGCGCGACTGAAGCTGCCGGGAAACTGCCGAAAGCTGCTCGGATTGCAGCTGGCAAACTTTCTAACGAATTCTGGCTAGGCCGGTATGATTTTGAGACTGGTCGTGGCCGTGTCATGGAGCTGGTCCGTGAAGGCAAGCTGACTGAGAATGCTCTGCGTGCTTATGCTGAGGAAGACCGGTTTGCTGAAGCGGTTGCTGCGTTTGCGATGCTGGCTGGCATTGGTCATGCAGAAGCGCAGCATTGGACCGTGCGGAATGACACTGAGCCTTTCCTTGTAGTGTGTCGTGCCTCTGGTTTTGGGATGATGACTGTTCAGGCTCTCCTGAAGATTGGGCCATGGCGTTACCGCCTTTCAAACTCTCAGCGGCAGACTGCGTTAAAGAGTTATCAGGCGCTTGACCAACAAGAAGCCTATAAGCAATTTATTACCTGGAAAGAGCAATGGATGGCCTGATCCATTCAAAAATTTAAGTGGTTTTGTGAGGGTCGCGTGTGCGGCCCTTTTCTTTGGTCAATTTAGTCCAAAAGTCGAATGTTTCTGCCAAAGCAACTTTAGGTGCTGTTCGTGTTTACTCCTGCTGATTGGGTTGAGTAGCCAAAGCAGGATTGATGCAAATAAGAAAAAGCAAAAAAGTTTCTTCTGACAGTTCTAAGGCGGATCGCTTTCTTAATTTCCTTATCTCCTTTCTGACACTCTCTGTTTTGGTTGGTATGGGGCTTTTGCTGCACATCAGTTTTGTTGTTGCGCAAACGCCAGAAACCCAGAACTCAGTTGTTGCAGACCCTATGGTTGATGCTCAGGAAATGGTGGTGCAAAGCGAGCCAATTCCTATGGAAGGGGCACCGCTTGTTTTTGGGCTATCTAATGGACTGGAGCTGTTCTCGCTGGAGAACATTGATCGCTCCAGCCAGTCTCTGAATGCTGTTTTGAAGGATCTTGGGAACTTTCCCAGGCACGTCCACAATGCACTCGAGCGGGCGCGGCCCGATACGAGTGTTTCGTGGGTGTGGCAGATATTTGCGCTGACGCTGTTTGCAGTCACGCTTGGTTTTGTGGTTGAGCTGTTTGCAGACAAGTTGTTTGCCAAGAGGCTTTTGCGATTTTATCGCGGGATGCCGGAGAGCAGGGCTGAGAAGATTGGATTTCTGTTCTCAAGATCACTGGTGCAGGTTGCTGCGATCTTTCTGCATGTGATTGTGACGTTTGGACTCATTCTTGTTATTTCCGGTAATACAGAGAGTGTTCGTCATGCTGCGCTGATCTTTGCGAGTTTTTACTTCTTCTTTCGGCTTCTGATGGTTTTCACGCGGAACTTTCTGGCTGTTGGGAATGAACATCACCGTGTCGTGCCATTGGATGATGACGTCGCCCGGTCATTTCTGAATGCCATTATTCTGTGCGGCGGGGTTGCCTTCTTCCTGCTGGCATTTGGCAGGTGGATGAGCCATTTGTCTCTCAATGCCAATGCTCAACGTATTCTTGACCTTCAAAGCGGGTTGTTTCTGGCCGTTTCTGCAGCGTTGATTTGCTACATTTTTCGTAGGCCCATTGGAGGCTGGTTTTCCGGAGAGTATGCGAGCACTGAGAGGCGGCGGGTTTGGCGGAGATTGTTCAGTCAAAACTGGCATTTGGGTGCTTTGGCGTATTTTCTGGTGGCGTGGCTGGTGTTTGCCCACCGCCTGCTCTTAGGACTGAGCTATGACAGTCTTCTGTTACTGGCGCCGATTATGGCGATTTTGGCCAGTGTCTTGCTCTACGGTATTCTGCTTCTTGTCATCGATAAATGGTTGTTGCCTCCGATCAATATCGACAGGCTGCAGGATGCTTTTGTTGAAGAGATTGTGCTGGTCGAGGAAAAGGCCGGGCACACCTACAATCAAGAGGAAGTTAAAGCGGAAGCTCGGGCACATGCTGCTGAGAAAGAAGCTGGACGACAGCCTTACCGCCAGTTGCTTGATCATGGTGCTCGGCTTGTGACGCTGATGTTTGGTCTTGCGGTGATCATTGAGGCGTGGGGGATCAATCTTTTCAAGCAGGATGGGTTGTTTGGTAATCTGGTGGAAGTCGCGTTGATCGTGTTCTTTGGCTACATGGCCTACCAGGCCGTTCACATTACTATTCAGCGACAGATTGAAATTTCGGAGAGTGATAAGAGTGGGCAGGCCAAGATGGGGCGGCTGGCGACGCTGTTGCCGATCCTGCGGAACTTTCTGCTGATCTCCATTGTGGTGCTCTCCGGCATGGTTGCTCTTTCTGAGATCGGCGTGAACATTGGTCCCTTGTTTGCCGGTGCGGGCGTTGTTGGACTTGCTGTTGGCTTTGGTGCGCAGACACTCATCAAAGATATCTTCTCAGGCGCGTTCTTTCTGTTGGATGACGCCTTTCGAACAGGTGAGTACATTTATGTCACCAACAATGTAGAAGGGACCGTTGAGCGGATCTCCATAAGATCCATGCAGCTGCGACAGTCAGATGGCCTCTTGAATACAGTTCCGTTTGGCAATTTATCGTTTGTGAAGAACTCATCACGCGACTGGACCATGATGAAGTTGGCTTTTCGGGTCACATACGACACGGATGTCGACCGGATGCGGGAGTTGATCTCACAGTTGGGAGATAAACTCCTCGATGATCCTGAGCTGGGTCCGAAGTTTCTGGAGCCTCTTCAATCTCAAGGCATTACGGCGCTGGAGGATTCCGCGATGATTGTGCGGGTCAAGTTTACGACGCGGCCCGGGGATCAGTATGTTCTGCGCAAGGCTGTATTTGCTGGCATTCGGGAGATTTTCAACCGCGAGGGCATCACTTTTGCCCACCGTGAGGTGAAAGTTAAGATCGATGAAGGGGGTGCTGGTGGGCGAACTTTCTCTGACTCACAGAAAAAGGCAGTGGGTGGTGCTGTTTTGCCGTTGATTGAAGATGATGACACGAACCGCTCTGCAAAGGCTTAAACGCTGTAATTACTAGCTTTTTTGCTCTGTTTGCCCTCTGGGAATGTCAGAGTTGATTTTTGATCAGCCAATTTTCAAGGAAAACTCAGAAAAACTATTCCTCTTTTGGTGCGAGAAGGGAATGTTCCTTCTTGTCATCGAGTTCTTATACGTATAAAGATATCTTTATATTAGATTATTCGATCAGTTGGCGGCGGTAGTAGGCTTGATAAAGACAGTGAACAATGAACCGGAAGGGAAACTCCCTGTAGAGGACCTGGTGGGCTGCTTGCGTGCCTGTGGAGAGACGACACGTATTCGTCTGCTTGCTTTGCTTGTGCTTGGTGAGCTGACCGTGAAGGATCTCACAGTCATTCTTGGGCAGAGCCAGCCTCGGATTTCGCGACATCTCAAGCTTCTTTGTGAGGCAGGGGTGATTAAGCGTTATCCGGAAGGGGCCTGGGTTTATTATCGTCTTGGTGAAGGTGGGCCGGCTGAGCTGGCGCGACGTATTGTTGCGCAGAGCGAGCAGGACGATCCGGTGCTTGCCGCCGATCATGAGCGATTGGTTTCGTTGCGCCGTGCAAAGGCTGAGGAAGCGGCGGCTTTCTTTGCTGCACGTGCCAACAACTGGGACAAGGAGCGTAGCCTTCATGTGCCGGAAGTTGCCGTTGAAGCTGCGATGCGTGCACTCGTAGGGGCCAAGTCCTTTGATACCCTCCTAGACCTTGGGACTGGAACTGGCCGTTTGCTGGAGTTGTTCAGTGAACAGTACGAGCGTGGCATTGGGATTGATGCAAGCCAGAACATGCTTTCTGTTGCGCGGGCTAATCTGGACCGTGCAGGCTTGCAGAAGGCTCAGGTGCGGCAGGGCGATATCTATGCGCTGCCGGTTGCGCCAGACACAGCTGATCTGACTGTGGTTCATCAGGTTCTTCATTATCTGGAAGAGCCTGGGCGGGCAATTTTGGAAGCTGCCCGTGCTTTGCGGCCAGGTGGTCGTCTGTTGCTTGTAGATTTTGCTCCTCACGAACTGGAGTTCTTGCGGGAAAAGCATGCGCATCGTCGTCTTGGCTTTTCTCAGGGACAAGTAGGCAATTGGCTTTCCGAGGCTGATCTGGAGCTTGTTTCAACGAATGATCTTACCCCGGGCGCGGGGGAGAAAGACAAATTAACCGTTACCCTTTGGCTCGCTCAGGATCGTCGGGTTGTGACCGACCTGCCTGTAGCGGATCAGACCAAGGAGCTTGCTTAGTTATGAGCGAACATAGTATCGATCGCCGTTTTAGGCTCAATGGAGCCTCTGACATCTCCGTTTCTTTCGAGTTTTTTCCTCCAAAGAGCGAGAAGATGGAGCAACAGCTTTGGTCGTCAATCAAACGGCTTGAGCCTTTGGGCCCAAGCTTTGTTTCTGTCACCTATGGTGCTGGCGGATCTACCCGTGAGCGTACTCACTCTACGGTTTCGCGTATTGTGAATGAGACAGCTTTGAAGCCAGCTGCCCATTTGACCTGTGTGGATGCCACCAAGGAAGAAGTGAATGAAGTCATTCGCTCTTATTGGGATGCCGGTGTTCGCCATATTGTGGCACTGCGTGGTGACCCGGCTACCGGGCTCGGTGAAACCTACCATCCACATGAAGGTGGTTACCAGTCTACCGCTGATCTGGTGGCTTCCATTCGTTCCATTGGTGATTTTGAAGTTTCTGTTTCAGCCTATCCTGAGAAACACCCGGAATCTCCTAGCTGGGAAAGTGAACTGGATGTTCTGAAGGCGAAGGTGGACGCTGGGGCGACCCGTGCGATCACGCAGTTTTTCTTCGATAACGACCACTACTTCCGTTATGTGGATCGGGTTCGGGCTGCTGGCATCAATATTCCAATCATTCCGGGTATCGTTCCTGTGACCAGCTTCAAGGGCATTTCCGGTTTTGCGAAGAAGACCGGAGCTTCCGTTCCAGGTTGGTTGGCACACCGGTTTGACGGTCTTGATGATGATCCTCGCACCCGTGAACTGGTTGCTGCAGCTGTTGCTGCCGAGCAGGTGATGAGCCTGGCGGATGATGGTGTTGAGGACTTCCACTTCTACACAATGAACAAAGCAGACCTCGTTTACGCGATCTGCCACATGCTTGGTCTTCGGGCAAAACAGGATGTGAAAGCATCTGTCGCTGCCTAAACCCAATCCACGTACATAAAAAGATATTTGTCGGATTACGGTCCCCAATCGTGACCCGCAAAAAATAAAGACTAGAAAAGATCGGATCCCATGAGTTTGCAGGTGAAAAAGACCGGTTCGGACATTTTTGCAGCCCTAGAAGCAGCCGCCAAGGAACGTATCCTTGTTTTGGATGGCGCCATGGGAACTATGATCCAGAATCTTCAGTTCAATGAAGCGCAGTTCCGAGGTGAGCGCTTCAAGAGCTGGAACCAGGATCTGAAAGGGAACAACGATCTTCTGATCCTGACCCAGCCAGATGCCATTCGTGATATCCACCTGCAGTATCTGAAAGCGGGCGCAGATATCATTGAGACCAACACGTTCTCATCGACTTCTATCGCGCAGGCTGACTATGCGATGGAGAGTATTGTTTATGAGCTGAACAAGGAAGGTGCCCGCCTTTGCTGTGAAGCTGTTGAGCAGATGAAGGCAATTGATCCGTCCCGCCGCCGGTTTGTGGCTGGTGGGCTTGGTCCAACAAACCGGACGGCCTCGATCTCTCCAGACGTGAACAATCCGGGTTTCCGTGCAGTTTCCTTTGATGATCTGAAGGATTCTTATGCTGAGGCGACCCGTGGTCTGGTTGATGGTGGCTGTGATCTCATTCTTGTTGAGACCATCTTTGATACCTTGAATGCAAAAGCGGCTTTGTTCGCGATTGATCAGGTGTTTGAAGAGAAGGGCATCAAGCTGCCGGTCATGATCTCCGGCACGATTACAGATTTGTCTGGTCGTACCCTTTCAGGTCAGACACCGGAAGCGTTCTGGAACTCTGTCAGTCATGCTGAGCCGTTTACGGTTGGCTTGAACTGTGCGCTGGGTGCTAAGGAAATGCGTGCGCACGTAGATGAGATTTCCCGTGTTGCAGATACTCTTGTTTGTGCCTATCCGAATGCGGGTTTGCCGAATGAGTTTGGTGAATACGATGAGAGCCCAGAGTACATGGCTGGCCTCATGAAGGAGTTTGCCGAGTCTGGATTGGTCAACGTGGTTGGCGGGTGTTGTGGGACTACGCCGGATCACATCAAGGCCCTTGCTGATGCGATGGAAGGCTTGAAGCCGCGTGCCTTGCCAGAAGTGCCGCGTCTGATGCGTCTGTCTGGTCTGGAGCCATTCACCTTCACCAAGGAAGTGAACTTCGTCAACGTGGGTGAGCGTACCAACGTGACGGGGTCTGCGCGGTTCCGCAAGCTGATCAAGAACGATGATTATAATGCAGCGCTTGATGTTGCCCGCTCTCAGGTTGAGAATGGTGCGCAGATCATTGACATCAATATGGATGAGGGGCTTCTTGATAGTGAAGAAGCCATGGTTATCTTCCTCAATCTGATTGCGGCTGAACCGGACATTGCAAAAGTTCCAGTGATGATCGACAGCTCCAAGTGGACTGTCATTGAAGCTGGCCTGAAGTGTGTGCAGGGTAAGGCTGTGGTGAACTCTATCTCCTTGAAAGAAGGGGAAGAGAGCTTCATCGCGCAGGCTAAGCTGATCCGCCGTTATGGTGCTGCTGTTGTTGTGATGGCGTTTGATGAAACGGGTCAGGCTGACACGTTTGAACGCAAGATCAACATTTGCAAACGTTCCTATGATGTGCTGGTTGATAAGGTTGGTTTCCCGCCTGAAGATATCATTTTTGATCCGAATATCTTTGCGGTTGCGACTGGTATTGAAGAGCACGACAACTATGGTCTGGACTTCATTGAAGCGACCAAGTGGATCTCTGAGAACTTGCCACACGCTCATATTTCCGGCGGTGTTTCCAACCTGTCGTTCTCCTTCCGCGGGAATGAGCCGGTTCGTGAAGCGATGCACTCTGTATTCCTGTACCACGCCATTCAGGTTGGTATGGACATGGGCATTGTGAATGCTGGTCAGCTGGCTGTTTATGATGACCTTCCTGCTGAATTGCGTGAGCTTTGTGAAGATGTGGTCATGAACCGCCGTTCAGATTCCACGGATCGTCTGCTTGAAGCTGCTGAGAAGTTTAAAGGTCCGGGTGGAAAGAAGCGTGAGGTTGACCTGCGCTGGCGTGAGGCAACTGTTGCAAAGCGTCTTGAGCACTCGCTGGTTCACGGTATCACGGACTTTATTGTTGCGGACACGGAAGAAGCTCGCCAGAACTTTGATCGTCCGCTGCATGTGATTGAAGGTCCATTGATGGACGGCATGAACGTGGTTGGTGATCTGTTTGGGGCTGGTAAAATGTTCCTGCCACAGGTGGTGAAGTCTGCTCGTGTGATGAAGGCAGCTGTTTCTTATCTGATGCCATTCCTGGAAGAAGAGAAACGTCGCAGTGGCTTGGATGAGAGCTCGTCTAACGGCAAGATCCTGATGGCAACTGTTAAAGGGGATGTGCACGACATTGGTAAGAACATCGTTGGCGTTGTTCTGCAGTGTAACAACTTTGAGGTTATCGACCTTGGAGTGATGGTGCCAACGGCCAAGATTATTGATGAAGCGCGCAAGCACGATGTTGATATCATTGGTTTGTCCGGCCTGATAACACCGTCGCTTGATGAGATGTGCCATGTGGCCTCTGAGATGGAGCGTGAGGGGCTGGATATTCCGCTGCTGATTGGCGGTGCGACGACTTCTCGTGTTCATACAGCGGTGAAGATCCATCCGAACTACTCCAAGGGTCAGGCGATTTACGTCACTGATGCTGGACGCGCGGTGGGTGTTGCGTCCCGTCTGGTGAGTGAAGGTGGTCGCGAGACACTTTATGATGCAACGCGTATTGAATATGCAGATGTTGCTGAAAAGCACGCGCGATCCCGGAACAAGAAGGTTCGGGCGACCATCGAGAAGGCTCGTGAAAACCGCTTCAAGCCGAACTTTGACGGATATGCTCCAACCAAGCCTAAGTTCATCGGCACCAAGACATTTACCAATGTCTCCTTGGAGGAGTTGGTGAGGTACATTGACTGGACACCTTTCTTCTCTACCTGGGAGATTAAAGGGGCCTATCCTGCAGTGCTGACAGATGACCGCTATGGTCCGGCAGCTCAAGCGCTTTATAATGATGCGCAGGAGATGCTGAAGGAGATCGTAGAGGGTAAACTGCTGCAAGCGAATGCTGTTGTTGGGTTCTGGCCTTGTGCGCAGGACGGTGATGATCTGGTGCTTTACACCGACGAGAGCCGTACAACTGAGCTGAACCGTCTTTATACCCTTCGCCAGCAGATGGACCGGAGTTCCTCTGATCGCGGTAACGTGGCCCTTGCGGACTTTGTTGCGCCGATTGACAGCGGCATTCCGGACTATGTTGGCGGGTTTGCTGTAACTGCAGGTATTGGTGAGGATGAAATTGCCAAGCGCTACGGCGAAGCTGGTGACGACTACAACAAGATCCTCAGTCAGGCGATTGCTGATCGTTTGGCAGAAGCACTTGCAGAGCGGATGCACGAACTGGTGCGTACTGAACTTTGGGCCTATGCGCCGAATGAAGGTCTGTCCAATGTTGACCTGATTGCAGAGGACTACGATGGTATCCGTCCTGCACCGGGTTATCCTGCGCAGCCTGATCATACTGAGAAGGGTACTCTTTGGGAGCTGCTTGATGCGGAAGCGCAGACAGGTATCTCATTGACTGAGAGCTACGCGATGTGGCCGGGGTCTGCTGTGTCTGGTCTCTACTTCTCCCACCCTGACAGCCACTACTTCGGCATTGGCAAGATTGAGCGGGATCAGGTGGAAGATTATGCAAAGCGTAAGGGTTGGGAGCTTGCAAAGGCTGAGCGCTGGCTGGCTCCGATTTTGAACTATAACCCAATGGCTCGCGAGGCTGCTGAGTAACCCTTTGAAAAACTGAGATTTAGAAGGGCTGCGGATGTTTTCGCAGCCCTTTTTCTTTGTCGGATTGTCGCTGAGGCGTGCAAAGACTGTTTCCAATTATTGATCTAATCATTCGTTGTGGTTCCATTATGTATGTTCAGGAGAAGACAATAGCTCCTGTTTGGGGCATAGGAGACGACCGATGAAAAAGACAATTTTGAAGATCCATAGCTCAGCGGCAACTGCGACATCCATAACCCGCCAGCTTTCTGATGAACTTGCCTCCAAGATCATCAATGACGGTGACACCGTTATCGAGCGTGATCTGAACTCCCCGATTTCGTTTATCAACGAAGCATGGATTGGTGCTGCTTACACCCCTGACGAGCAGCGTAGTGAAGAACAGAAAGAAGGCCTTGCGCTTTCTGATACACTCATCGCGGAGCTAAAAGCGGCGGATGTGCTGGTTATTGGTGCGCCGATCTACAATTTCTCTGTGCCAGCTGTTCTGAAGGCATGGGTTGACCAGATTGCACGTGTGGGTGTGACCTTCAATTACACCGAATATGGCCCACAGGGCTTGCTGACAGGCAAGAAGGCATACATCGTTGCAGCAGCTGGCGGCGTGCCTGTTGGCTCTCCAGCCGACTTTGCAGTGCCTTACCTCAAACAGGTGCTTGGCTTTGTTGGTGTGAGCGATGTGGAAGTTGTTGCAGCGGAAGGTGTTGCTGTTGACCGTGACGCAGCAATTGCACAAGCGCAGAACACAATGGTTGGCCTGACATCTGTGGCCGCGTAACTGATACGCAAAAGCAATTAATCAACAGTAGCCCACCTTGGTAACAAGGTGGGTTTCTTTGTGCGTCTGGTGAAGTCTTGCCTTCGATTTTTGTTTTGTGAAGGACTTTGTCAGTGTGGGGGAGGGGGACTATAGCAAGCCGATAACGACAGCACCAACAAATGCAAATGCAAGTGTGATTGCGACGGCGTTAAAGCTTCGTGTGACAGTCATGGATTTATCTCCCGTTACTCACTAGCTGTTTAAAGCTTATGTGACGGAAGCCACGTTAGGAAGCAAAAAAATGCCATTTTTCATGGCACTGCTAGAAAAGCACCTAGGATCACTGAAAATTTCTGTAGCGAATAATATGTGTAAAGCCGGAGGATACTTTCTGGTTGTTTTGTGAAAGACCAAGGGAATTCTTGCGTTTCCTCTGTCAAATCAATATGCAGGTTTTCTGCAGCTTCGCGAATACTCGTCGGGCTATACTCATGCTTTTCCTGGGGTGAATTGGGCGTGGATAGTTTAAAACATTCATGACAATTCAGGCGGGAAAACGGAAATATTCAGCATTGAATCAGGAACAGCGCCGGGCAAACGTCTGTTCAAATCGGGGATTTCTAGGTGGGTTACAAGACAGGTGGGAACGCTGCCGGAAGACTTTTGTCTGCCGCTTTGGTTATCGGTATGTGCATCGGCGCTGCACACGTTAGTGCTACCCCGATGCCAAAAGCTCGTCCTTATGTTGGCAATGTAACCTTATTGCCTCCGATGCCTCTTCCTCAGAGCAAGGTGAGTGTTCAGCCTTCACCTGTTCCAGTAGGCAAACCGCTTTCTCTTGTTCCGGTACCTCTTGAGAACCAGCGCGTTTTTCCTCCAGCAAGTAATGCGAAGATGTGTGTGCTCCGTGGCTGGAGTGTTGAGATTTCAAGTGCAGTTGATGGACCTGGCGGGTGTGGGATTGATCAGCCTGTTTCTTTGCGCTCTGTTGTTGGGGGCGGTCAGGAGATTGGACTGACGATGCCGGTGCAGATTGAATGCGAGCTTGCGCAAAAGCTGGATGGTTGGATGCAAGATGTGGCGGTGCCTGCTGCTCGGCGGGAGCTGGGTGTTTCAATCACGCGCATTCGCACCGCTGCGGGGTATGCTTGTCGTGGCCGGAATAACAAACGCGGTGCGAAGCTCTCAGAGCACGGCAAGGGTAACGCCATCGACATAGCAGGGTTCCATTTGTCTGATGGGCGGGAAGTGACCGTCGAAGAGGGCTGGGATGGCTCTTCAGCTGAAGTTCGTTTTCTGAGCAGCTTGCATAAGGGAGCATGTGAGCGTTTCACGACTGTGCTGGGCCCAGAGGCCGATAAGTATCACCAAGATCACTTGCATTTCGATCAGGGTTGCCATGGCAAAGGCTGCAAGTATCGCGTCTGCAAATAGAGCAACCGGCTTGCGAACTGCTGGCGGGAAGCCAGATGTGGGAACGCCCACCTGATCGAGACGGGGCTTTATCTCTTTCAAGCGGGCGTGTTCTGTGATGACAGGGCTTACTGGCAGAAACGGTTTTTGCCAGAGTAGGTGCGATAGGTGCCGGTGTTCGGGTTAAAGCTTCTGTATTTGTTGGTGCAGTATGCAAACCAAGCCGGGGACCACGGGGCTGGGGCTACAGCCTGAGCGTGATAAACCGGTGCTGGTTGGTGATGCACCACTGGCGGACGGTATGCCGGTGGGCGATACGCTGGTGCTGGTGGACGGTAGGCCGGGCGTGGTGGTGCAACGTACTGGGGTTGCGGTGTCACTGCATTGCCGATGATGAGACCTGCTGCCAGACCGATAACGCCGATTGCAGCTGCTTCACCTGCATTGATGCCGTGCTTCTTATGCTTTCTCTTCTTACGCTTATGGTAATAGTTGTTTTCAACGTAAGTGTTGTTCTCAATGTACGTATTGTTTCGCGGGCCTGCCTGAGCTGCAGAAACGACTGGCAACATCATTGCCCCTGCAAGTGCTACTGAAATTACTGCTGATGCTTTAGCCATTTTCGTCTCCGTAAACGGTATTTCGTGTTTGTTGAGACTAATTAACCAGAGATGGCCTGAACCTTCTTTGAGAGCGCCATTCATCTTCTGTTCATGTAGATGAATAGGTCAAAAAAGTTATATAAATCAATTTATTAGATGCTTGAAAAAATGTTTAAGACACCAATTTCTTGCTGAATTTTAAGTTGAGTATGTTATTCACCTTACTTAAACAGGGTGTTGTCCTCTCCAGATTAAGGAGGCCACTTTTCGGGAATACGCTTAAGTGGAGATAGACAAGATCCAAGAATCTGAGCAGGGTCAGATTGGGAAAAGTGAGGTTGGTATGGAAAAGAAGATAGATCCAATTCGTGAGACCACCGATGAAGCACGCGCTCTTGCCAAGAAGCTGATCAGATCTGTCAGATTTGCGTCTCTTGCTGTTCTGGAGCCAGAGACCGGCTACCCAATTGTCAGCCGTGTGGGCGTCAGTTCGGATGTTGTTGGTGCGCCGTTTATGCTTGCCTCCAGCCTTTCCAACCATTCTCAATGCCTTGAACAGGATCAGCGGGTGTCTTTGCTGATTGGTGAGCCGGGCAAGGGAGATCCACTGGCTCATCCGCGACTGACTGTCATCGGGCGCTTTGAGCGCCTGAGCAAAGGGGACCCGCTGTGCATTGAGCTGCGCAATCGCTATCTGATGCGGCATCCAAAGGCCAAGCTCTATGTCGATTTTGCTGATTTTGACTGGTACCGCCTGCATGTTGAACGGGTGAATATGAACGGCGGATTTGGCAAAGCTTTCTTGCTGGATACTGAGGATGTCCTGTCTTCTGACGAAGAACGTGAGCAGCTTGCGGCAACTGCGCATGATCTTGTTATTCGCATGAATGAGCGACACGCTGATGATATTGGTGGGTTTGCCTCGCAAACCTTCAAGGTTGGCGCGTCAAAATGGGGGCTGGTGAATGTTGATGGTGAGGGAGCTGATTTCTTTGATGGAGAGGCTGTTTACCGCCATCCCTGGGATCAAACAGTGCCAGCTGCAGAGCTTGAAAAGCTGCTAATGCAAACTCTCGGTTGTTCTGTGTAAAACCATGACGTAGGGTTTTGCTCATGTTGTTGTTCTAGTATGGCAACTGTGCATGCGTGAAGCAAAACAGGATTGGTGCGGAAATGAACAAAGAGAATTTGGATAGCGCGGCTGGGGCAGAGGTGTACTCCGATAAAACTCTGCGTATTTATGACTTGCTGGTTCTGCGGTTCTCCAACACGTTTCTGTGGCGCTGTTCCGCTTCAAAGGCACTGAGTTTCTTCAACCGAAATGTCAGTGCCAATCACCTCGATGTGGGGGTTGGCAGTGGCTATTTTCTGGAGCACGGGCGTTTTCCGGATAAGACGCGTCTGGTGCTGATGGATCTTAATGAAACCTGTCTGGACTATGCCAAGGCTCGCTCTGTGGTGGCGGATGTCAGTACAGCGCAGACTGATGTGCTTGAGCCGATTGAGTGGACCGACGCCAAGTTTGACAGCATCAATCTGGGTTATCTGCTGCACTGCCTGCCGGGGTCCATGAAGCAGAAGTATATGGTGTTTGAGAACCTCAGACCGCTGCTGAATGACGGTGGGATCTTGTTTGGCTCGACCATTTTAGGTGAAGGGCAGAAGCCAAACTGGGCCGCGCGCAAACTAATGGGTTTTTACAACAGCAAGGGCATCTTCTCGAATGCTCAAGACAACCTTGATGATCTGCGGTCCATTCTGGAGACATACTTCAGGGATGTCACGATCGAGGTTGTTGGCGAAGTTGCGCTGTTTAAAGGACGTGTGTAGCTGCTTCTTGCGGGAAGAGCACAAGGTCATCCTCGGGTGACCATGGCGTCCATTTTGTACCAAACACAGTTTGAAAATCCGGCTGGTCGATGCGTTCGCCCAGCCATTTTTTTACGCTTGCAGGAGCCTCGCGCTCAAAGCGTTCTTTATCAGCATTGGCGAACTGGCGCACGAACGGGAAGAGTGCCTGATCTGCGAGCGCCGGGCGGTTTCCGAACAAATACGCTGAGCTTTCAAGGCGTTTAGAGAGCTTGGAGAGTTCGTGAATGGCAAGTGTGTAGTGCTCGTCTGGATCAGCACCTTCGTAGCGTGTGGAGTACTTGTATCTGTCCAGATTGCGTTTGAAGTCGCCGTCCATCTCTTCAATCAGCTGCAGCATTTCCTCCAGCGTTCCGCTCTCTGGTGAGAGCCAGCTCTGAGGGTCGTTTTGCTGCAAAGCCCAGAGCATGATCTCAAGGCTTTCCTCAATGACGGTTCCATCAGTCAGTTGCAGAACGGGAACGGTTCCCTTGGGCGAGATTCCCAGCATGTGGGCTGGCTTGTTGCGCAGTACGATTTCGCGAAGGGCAACGGTTGTCTGGCTTGCGACCAATCCCAGTCTTGCGCGCATTGCGTAGGGACACCGACGAAATGAATACAGGATCGGGAGGGAGGTCTGCTCAGCCATGCTTTCTGTTGTCTGCCTTTGATTGATCGTTTTCAGCAGCTGGTATTTCTAATGAATCTACCGGAGCAATACCAGCGGATTTGCGCTCATAGGCCTGAATTGCCTTCTCTTCTTTCAAAAACGCTTCGATATGCGGCTGCAGTGGGAGCTTTGTAGCCAGCGTTTCGGTCTCTTCCAGCACTGCTGTAGTTGGAACAAAGGCTTTTTGTGCGCGGTCGTACATGCTGACGCGCACCAGGCCAGTGGCGGCAACGATGCCTTTCTTCGGGCCCTTGGTGAAGATGAAGCGTTGTTCCATCACGCAGGCCTCATCCGTCCAGTACACAATCTCGCTTTCGAGCTTGAACGGCTCGCCAAACGGGAGCTCGCGCCGAAAACGGACGGTGGCGTGGTTGGCCAGTGGTGTCCATTTGTTGCGGAATATCGCTTTGCCGAGCTTGGTGCGGCTCATGTGGTCCACACGGCCAAAGTCCATCATGGCCAGATAACGGCTGTTGGTGAGATGGATGTTCATGTCAATATCAGAGGGGAGAACACGCAGGCAGACAACAGACTTGCTGAACATATCTGCTAGTTTTTCCTGAAAAGGGAACTTAAGGAAATAAAGTATAAGTCTAAACCAGAGTTGCATTTCTTCTCCACGTGATAGCTCACGGGCTCTCACAAAAATCTAATGGATTTTCCAATAGGGAATTAAGTTTCCTATTACGTTAGGTGTGTTGTGCCAGATGTTTGAAGATTTTTCTAGTTATCTCTTTGTGTGGGAGATTGCGTATAGCTCAACGGAACTTGCTGCAATTGCGGGCGCTTTTTTCTTCGCGGCATTCGTTAAAGGCGCGACAGGCCTCGGGTTTTCAACGACTTGCCTGCCGTTTCTGGTTTACGCGGTGGGGTTGAAAAGAGGAATTCCGCTCATCTTATTGCCGAGTATTACCAGCAATATTCTGGTGATGGTCGATGCCGGATCTTTCAGGGAAATGGTGGTCCGTTTTCGCTGGATGTTGCTTGCAACTGTGCCGGGGATTCTGCTCGGCCTCTGGTTTTTGGATATTGCACCTGCTCAGGAAGCCGTGGTGGTGCTGGGTTTTGTGCTTATCAGCTATGCCTTGTTTGCTTTTTTCACACCGCACCTGAAACTTTCCCACGAGATGGAGCGGCTTCTTGGGCCTGTGAGTGGCTTTTTTACGGGCGTGGTGAATGGCATTACCGGTTCGCAGATCATGCCTGTGATGCCTTATCTGTTATCGCTTAATCTGAACAGCGAGCGTTTTGTGCAAGCGATCAATTGCTCCTTCACGCTGTCTTCTTTTGTGATGGCGGGAGGGCTTTACTATCTTGGCCTGCTTGACCTGAGTGCGCTGGGTGTTTCTGCATTGGGACTGGCGTTTGTATATCTTGGCACCAAGCTGGGCTCGGCGGTGCGTCAGCTGATGTCGCCCTCGGTCTTTAGGGCATCAATTTTGCTGCTGTTGTTCGGGCTTGGGTTGAGTTTGTTGGTAAAAGGATTTTAGCGGCTCCGCTCTAGGCTAACTGGTGGTTGATGGATCCCTTCAGTTTGCCGCTGGAGATGATAGAGATTGTTGCAAGTTCGCGCCTAGGCTCTGCTTCATGATGGACATGGATGCAGACATGGCAATGGCGGCGGAGTATCTTGGCTATACGGCCTTTGAGATTGCCGTCATCATGTTTACGTTCTTCTTTGCAGCTTTTGTGAAAGGCCTTGCCGGGCTTGGATTTACAACGATCTGTCTTGCTATCCTTGCCTACACGGTTGGCCTGAAGAAGGGCATCCCTCTTATTGTGGTTCCGGGGCTCATCAGTGATCTCATACTGGTTTATGAGGCCGGGTATTTTCGGGAGACGTTTTCTCGCTTCTGGCGGATCTATCTTTATTCGGTGCCGGGTGTTGTCATTGGTCTCTGGTTTTTGGGGTGGGCCTCCACGCATTGGCTGACGATCCTGCTGGGGTTCGTCATCATGGCGTTTGTTGGATACGCGTTGTTGTCCAAGAACCTGAAGCTGAGAACGCACTGGGAGAAGATGGGGTGTTCGCTTTCCGGCTTCTCAACCGGGTTGCTGACAGGGATGACGGGCTCACAGTTGATGCCGATTACGCCGTTTCTGGTATCTCTGGATCTCCCGCGTAGCCATTTCATCCAGACGATCAATAGCTTCTTCACGGTTGTGACAGCCACGATGATCCTGGGTCTGACCTATATGGGCTTGCTGCATCTGGGTGCTTTTGCCATCTCCATCACCGGGCTGGTGTTTGTCTATATCGGCACCAAAAGCGGCAATTATATCGGTCGATATTTCAGTCCGGCACTGTTCCGCTATTGCGTGTTGGTGATGATGTTTTTCTCCGGTCTGGGGCTCATCATCAAAGAGCTTTGGCTGAATGTAATGTGATGTGCACCATGCTTGTAAACCGCTCAAGGGATCCCCAATTGCATAGCAGTCTTAACCGCGAGCGCGACCTGTGCTTAAGGAAAGTTTTCTGACATGGTGATCCTTCAGTTGATTGGAGGGCTTGTGCTGCTGCTTGTTGGCGGCGAAGCCCTTGTGCGCGGCAGTGTGGCTGTTGCGACGCGTCTGGGTGTTTCAAAGCTGTTTATTGGCCTGACGCTTGTTGGTTTTGGTACGTCCATGCCAGAGCTTGTGGCCAGTTTGCAGGGGGCACTTGCCGGTTACCCCGGTGTTGCTGTCGGCAATATTGTGGGCAGCAACATTGCCAATGTGCTGCTGATATTGGGTGTCACGGCATTGATCCTGCCGATTGCTGTGAACCGGGAAGCGTTCCAACGTGATGGTGTTGTGCTTGTTGTGTCCAGCTTGATTTTGCTGGGCGTTATCCTGACGGGTTATTTGTCCCGATCGGCTGGTTTCATTTTGATTGGCCTGCTGCTGTCCTATACACTCTTCAGTTATTGGTCGGAACGTAAAGCGGGAAAGGCAGCGGCTCAGATTCATGAGGCTGAAGCTGATCAGGCGAGCTATCCGAACCTTTCCATTTGGGCGGGGCTTGCGATTTTTGCTGTGGGTGTGGTTGGCATCGTTATTGGAGCGAGTTTGCTGGTGTCATCCAGCGTTGAAATTGCTCATCATTTTGGGGTTTCCGATGCGGTGATTGGCTTGACGCTGGTTGCGATCGGTACTTCTTTGCCAGAGCTGGTCACTTCGGCCATCGCTGCGGTGCGAGGCCATGCTGAGGTTGCGTTTGGCAACATTGTTGGCAGTAACATCTTCAACATATTCGGCATTGGCGGTGTAACAGCTCTTGTTGTGCCAATCCCGGTGCCCTCTGAGATCGCGCAGGTGGATATCTGGGTGATGGTGGGCACAGTCGTGCTGATGGCGATTGCCTGCATTACCGGCTGGCGAGTGAGCCGCAGGGAAGGTGTGTTCTTCCTGTGCTGTTACGCAGCTTATATGGCTTTTCAGCTTATGCCCGGCCTGCGCGCTGCAGTTGGTATTGCGTGATGCTGCAAAGAGTTTTTGGAAAAACTTATTCCCCTCCTGAATTCCTCCCATACTGTGAACCTATGCCTACGTAACGGGCTGCTGGCGGAGCGACCGTCAGTTTGTCGTAGGTTGGGCGGGGCTATTGGAAGACGTAACGCACCTTTCAGTGGTCCGGTGAACCGAACTTCAAACGTGACCGCATGGTTTGAGGGGAAGGGCCCAGGACTATAGGGTATCACGCGGTGATAGATGCAGATGTACCGGCAGTAAAACCTGCTTTTGCAGATGTGTTTGTCAAAGACGGAGGAACTGTGCGGGCATGGAAACGTGTCTGGATAAGCCACTTTCTTTCCGGGAAACCGGCTATCGTGCCTTATAGGCAAAAGAGGCGACGTTGTTCATCCCAAGAAAGCCCGGGCAAGGCGTGTAGCCAATGCCGAAGAAACTAACTTACTCACACTGCGCAGGCACTGCCTGCCGCCTTGCTCATCCCGACTATCGGGAACTCTAGCTTCACCACTGCATGGGATGCCATGTGGTGCTACTGGTGTTTGAGGAGTGGTTTGTTGATGAGTGTGCTCCAAGTATATGGCAATCTACCTGTTGTTGATGGCGTTCCAGTGCGTGTCATCATAGAACCTGCTGGCGAAGGTATTATCACATCTTATCCGAAATATTGAAAATGAATCAGAAAATCAAAATTGCCGTCATCGAAATCATCGAGTTGTTTAGAGGACGATTAGGTGAAGAGTGGCTGAATGCGTACCGTTGTGATGCTGAGCACGGTGAATGGGGTATGGCTTTAGAAAATTTGTGCATGCAGATTGAAGAGTTTGATGTTCATCTTAATGAGCAAGAATTCCAAGCTGTATGCACTGCGGGTGAAAGTATGGGAATTGATCCGCAAAGATGGAAATTTCTAGCTCCCCAAAAGAGTTAATTGTGTTTCGGTGCGTGCGTAGTTTCATCAACTTGATCGCTATGATGTTATTTTCAGCATTATGCGCCTCAAAGATATTGCGACCTATAAAACAAAGCACCAGTACTATCGCCCTTTGGAG
Source organism: Pseudovibrio sp. Ad26 (assembly GCF_001623285.1). NCBI lineage: Bacteria > Pseudomonadati > Pseudomonadota > Alphaproteobacteria > Hyphomicrobiales > Stappiaceae > Pseudovibrio > Pseudovibrio sp. Ad26. The sequence goes on along the minus strand of NZ_LMCE01000146.1, from coordinate 124,154 downwards.
TGAACCATGACAAAAAAGATGAGTAAGGTCTAGCCGAGGTGAAGTGTCATGAAAATTACCATGCATGAAGCAGTATCTTATCTTTCTTATCTTGGTGAGAGGGTTTGGAAAGGTGAGCGTGTCGTGATTGCCAAAGCGGGGAAATCTTATCTGGATCTTATGCCACATAAGGAACAGCTGAAACCGCGCAAACCGGGGCGTTTCAAAAGTCAGATTACTTATGCTGATGACTTGTATAAAAAAACGCCCGGCTGAGTGAGCCGGGCGTTGGTGGGTTCAGTGGCTTGTTTGCCTGTTATGGGGTGCCCCAGCCGCCGCTGGTTGGTGGGACGACTGTGATGGCTTCGCCGGCTTCCAGAATTGTCTGGTCGCAGCCTTTCAGCTCTTCCATTTGACCGGAGTTGCGGCGCACGTAAGTGCGGCCTTTCTGACCATCTTCGCCGCCCTGCATGCCCTTTGGTGCGATGGTTCTGTGGGATGCGAGGATTGCGCAGTCCATTTTCTCCAGGAAGCGGATGGTGCGTTTGGTGCCGTCACCCGCATGCCACTTGCCTTTGCCGCCTGTTTCCTTGCGGATGTGGAAGTCTTCCAGCAACACAGGATAGCGGAACTCCAGAACCTCAGGATCAGTGAGGCGGGAGTTGGTCATGTGGACGTGAACACCGTCCGTTCCGTTGAAACCGGGACCAGCCGGAGAACCGGAGCACAGGGTCTCGTAGTACTGGTAGGTGTCGTTGCCGAAGGTCAGGTTGTTCATGGACCCTTGTGAGTTTGCCATGGCACCAAGGGCTGCGAACAATGCGTTGGTGATGTGCTGTGAGGTTTCCACGTTACCTGCCACAACAGCTGCCGGATAATGCGGACGCAGCATGGAGCCTTCTGGCACCACAATGTTGATTGGGCGCAGGCAGCCTGCATTCATCGGGATGTGACCTTCGACCATGACGCGGAAGCAGTAGAGAACTGCAGCACGGGTGACGGGTTCCGGTGCGTTGAAGTTGTTTTCTTTCATCGGGCTGGTGCCGGTGAAATCAACAGTTGCTTCGCGCTTGTCCTTATCAACGGTGATCTTGACTTTAATGGTTGAGCCTTGATCCGTTGGGTACTCGTAGGAACTGTCTGCCAGTGCTTCGATCACGCGGCGGACGCTTTCTTCGGCGTTGTCCTGCACGTGGCCCATGTAGGCTTGCACGGTTTCCAGACCGAAATGGTCTGTCATCTTGCGCAGTTCCTGAACGCCCTTTTCGTTTGCTGCGATCTGGGCTTTCAGGTCAGCCACGTTCTGGTGAACGTTACGAACCGGGTATTTGTGGTTGGTGAGCAGCTCGACCAACGCTTCTTCACGGAACTCGCCCTGATCCACCAGCATGAAGTTGTCGAACAGGACACCTTCTTCATCCACTGTTGTGGCGAGCGGGGTCATGGAGCCTGGAGCGGAACCGCCGACATCAGCATGGTGACCACGGGAGGCTGCCCAGAACAGGATTTCGCTGTTGGCATCGTCGAAGACCGGAGAGACAACGGTGATGTCTGGCAGATGGGTGCCGCCATTGTATGGGGCGTTGAGTGCGAACACGTCGCCCGGTCTGATCTTGCCTTTGTTGAGAGAAATGATCGCCTCAACAGAACGGTCCATGGACCCCAGATGCACCGGCATATGTGGTGCGTTGGCAACCAGCGCGCCGTTCTGATCAAAGACTGCGCAGGAGAAGTCGAGGCGTTCTTTGATGTTGACGGAGTAGGCGGTGTTCTGCAGGGTCACACCCATCTGCTCTGCAATGGACATGAAGAGGTTGTTGAATACTTCCAACATCACCGGGTCGGCGGTGGTGCCGAGAGCGACTTTCTTCTCCAGCGGGATGGTGCGGGTTAGAATGATGTGGTTTTTGGCGTTGACCTCAGCATGCCAGCCCGGTTCCACAACGATGGTGGCGTGTGGTTCCATGATGAGAGCAGGGCCTTGCAGCTTCATGCCCGGCTGGAACGCATCGCGCTTGAGGATGGACGCATCCTGCCATTTGCCGTTCGCGTAGAACCGGGTTTGCTCTGCAATGGCAGGGGCGTTTGCTGCCAGCGCTACGTCTGGCTCCTGCAGGCCAGCGCCACCGCCAATGGCTTCCACTTCGAGCGCTTCGACCACGATGGTCTTGTTTTCGTAGGCAAAGCCGAACTGTTTGATGTGGTTTTGGGTGAAGGACGCGATCATGGCGTCGAGATCACCTGTGTTCAGATCCACAGCGATTGGTGTGTCGGTGCCGTCATAACGCAGGTGCGCGCGTGGGAGGATAGAGAGTTCGTCTTCTGCAACGCCCTGATTTGCGACTTCTGTTTTCGCATCTGTCGCAAGGCGCTGAGCGAGGTCAGCAAGAGCTGCCAGATTGTCAGTGTTCAGGGGTTTGACGACCGCTTGCTGGCGGGTTGCGCGGATGTCCGCAAGGCCCATGCCGTATGCAGAGAGGATACCGGAAAGCGGGTGCACGATGACGGTTTTCATGCCGAGGCTGTCGGCAACCATGCAGGCGCTCTGGCCGCCAGCACCGCCAAAGCAGGTGAGGGCGTATTCGGTTACGTCATATCCGCGCTGCACGGAGATTTTTTTGATGGCGTTGGCCATGTTCTCTACGGCGATTTTTTGGAAGCCTTCTGCGACTTCCTCGCCGGTTCTGCCATCACCGATCTGGGCTGCCAATGCGTTGAAGGCCGCTTTGACTTCTTCGATTGCCAGAGGCTCGTCCTGATTTGGACCGAAGATTTTAGGGAAGTAGGAGGCGTTGAGCTTGGACGTCATGACGTTGGCGTCGGTGACCGTGAGTGGGCCACCGCGGCGGTAACATTTCGGTCCGGGATTTGCGCCAGCGGAATCTGGGCCAACCTGGAAGCGACCGTCTTTGTAATGGAGGATGGAACCACCGCCAGCTGCAACGGTGTGGATCATCATCATTGGCGCACGCATGCGAACGCCAGCCACTTCGGTTTCAAAGGCGCGCTCAAACTCGCCGTCGAAGTGGGAGACGTCAGTAGAGGTGCCGCCCATGTCGAAGCCGATGAGTTTTTCGAAGCCTGCCATTTTGGAGGTTTCAACTGCGCCAACAACGCCACCAGCCGGGCCGGAGAGAATAGCGTCTTTGCCCTGGAAGAGGGAGGCGTCGGTCAATCCACCGGAGGACTGCATGAACATGAGACGGCAGTCGGTGTTCTGGATATCGAGCTCATTAGCAACCTGATCCACATAACGGCGCAGGATTGGAGAGAGGTAAGCGTCAACCACAGTCGTGTCACCACGGCCAACCAGCTTCATGAGCGGGGAGACTTCATGGCTGACGGAAATCTGCGGGAAGCCGACTTGTTTGGCGATGTTCGCCAGCTGCTTCTCGTGCTCAGGGAAAGCGTAGGCATGCATCAAAACGATGGCGATGGAGCGTGTGCCATCAGCGTAGGCTGCTTCGAGCTGGGCTTTGATCTGGTCAAGGTCTGGAGCTGCTTCAACAGTGCCATCAGCGCGGATGCGTTCATCCGCTTCCAGAACCTGATCGTAGAGAAGCTCTGGTTTGATGATTTCTTTGGCGAAGATGTCCGGGCGGGCCTGATAGCCGATTTCCAGAGCGTCGCGGAAGCCTTTGGTGATGAGCAGAAGGGTGCGGTCACCCTTGCGTTCCAGCAGTGCGTTGGTTGCGACTGTGGTGCCCATCTTTACTGCCCGGATCTGGTCGGATGGGATGCGGGTGTCTTTGGCAACACCCATGAGGTCGCGAATGCCTTGAATGGCTGCGTCTTTGTAGGCCTCAGGGTTTTCGGAGAGGACTTTATGGGCGCGTATTTCTCCTTGAGGTGTGCGTGCAACGATATCTGTGAAGGTGCCGCCGCGGTCGATCCAGAAGTCCCACTTGCCCATTGTCATGTTTTGTCCCACCTCGATTTGAAATCTTATTCTGTGATACATCTACAAAATGTAGACATATTGTCAATGTGAATATGTGAGAGTCAGGAGAAACGCGGCGATTGGTATTGAAATTTACGTGGATCGGTCTTTTAAGAGAGGTTGTGTGATCTACGTAAACTCTCGACATTATGTTGCGCGAGATGGTGCGAATCTGCGCAATTCTAACTTGGTGGTTGTGAGGTCAAGAATGAGTGATGCTTTAGAGCAGAAAAATACTGGTGGGCTGGGCGTTGGACCGGTCGTGTCCTCATCGCACCTTGCATCGGGTGAATTGCCTGCACTGTCTGAGGTGGAATTTGCGGTGACGATGATGGTGAATGCCTATCACCGCTGGATGGTGCGCTGCATGGCCGCTGCGGGGCAGGAGGGCTTATCTCCTCTGGAAACGCTGGTGCTCCACTCCGTCAATCACCGTGAGCGTTCAAAAACACTGGCTGATTTGTGTCTTGTTCTGAATATCGAAGATACTCACACGGTGTCTTACGCTCTGAAAAAGCTGGAGAAGGCAGGCCTTGTGCAATCCGGTAAGCGGGGCAAAGAGAAAATTGCCGAGATTACTGAGGAGGGCCGTGCGCTTTGTGATGCTTACAAGCAGTTGCGTGATGCCTTGCTGGTGAAGCCTGTGAAAGAACTTGGGCTTGATGAAGCCGAACTGTCCCGGCTTGCATCTGTTTTGCGCAGTGTGTCAGGTCATTACGATCAGGCCGCCCGTTCTGCCGCAGCGATGTAATGTGATCGCAGCGGTAACCTGTTATCGGTTACTCAATCGACATGCTCATTGTGAGCGAGGCCTGTGTCTCCCATGAGCAGTTTGATCCATCCGGGCATCTTTCCGGTTCTGCGTAATGCGCCATCTATGGAGAATTCTCCCCCTCCTGTGGTGGTGAAGCTAAGATAAGACGCAAACAGGATCAGCGGCAGCTCCCATGAGACGGCTGTGGCGAAGGAGACGAAGCCGTGCTCCAATGCCCCACTCAGCGTGGCTGCAAACAAGATATAGGCTGCAGCGAAGAAGCAGGAGAGGCGGGTGAGCAGCCCGAGGCCGATGCCAATTGCAATGGCCAGTTCTGCCAGACCTGCTGCATCAATGATCATGGCAGGGTCGGGATAACCGAGTAGGGAGAAGAATTCCACGTGCTCCATGTAAGGGAGAGACCCGGCAAACAGCTTGTCGGTGAAGTGTGGCACCATCACAAAGCCAACCAGAATACGGAAGAAGGTGAGTTGCCATTGCCAAAGCGTGAGGCCACGGCCTGCTGTCTCAAATGAGTTGCGCTGGATAGTGCTGAGGAACCAGATGAGATTGACGAAGAAGGCAAAGGCAAGAGGCCAACTGAGCAGATAGGCATAATAGAGTGAGGCAATCCGCCAGGCGACAAGTTGGCAGAGCAACATGCACAAAAAGCCGAGTGTGAAGTTTTTCGGCACGACGATCACGACGAAGAAGAATGCCAGTGCAAGCCAGATCAGCATGGGCCGGAGTGCAGATTCTGGAATGGGTGACATGAGCACTTCCAGAGAGATGAGTGCTACGACGCCCAGCAAGAGAGCTGTAATGAGGGATTGAAGCAGTTGGAAGAAAGACAAGTAGTGGAAGGGCCGTGCAATCTCCGCAAGATCCTCCTCTTCGCTCATGTCCTCAGTATTTGCATTGCTCTTGTCTGCCATAGCTACCTCACAGCGAATCCCAAGCGTGGGTCATTTGTGTCAAGGTAGCGTGCTGCACCTAGCGAGAGATATCCTGCTATTCTCGCTAGGCTTATTTGAGAGGTTATCCGACGTAGGCAGCTTCAATCTGCTTGGCCTCTTGTGTTCCAAGCGTGCAGCGGACATTTGCGTGCGGATTGGCCGGATCAACGTTGGATGGTTTGCCGAAGTAATAACCCTGAACGATATCGCAGCCGCCGGCTCGCAGGATTTGGGCCTGCATTTCTTCTTCAACGCCTTCTGCCGTGATCAATACGTCAAGTGAACGGCCAAGACCGATAATCGCAGCAACGATAGCATCAGTGTGGGCATCCTTGCCGATGTTCATGATGAAGCTGCGGTCGATCTTAATTTTGTTGAACGGGAAGCGAGAAAGGTAGCTTAGGGAAGAATAGCCAGTGCCGAAGTCATCCATGGCGATGGAAACGCCCATGTTCCCGATTTTCTTGAGTGACTTCACCACGCTGGTGGTATCGGCAATCAGAAGGCTTTCGGTGATCTCGATCTCAAGGCGCTCAGGTGCCAGACCAGATTCTTCGAGGGCTTCTGAAATCTTCTGCTCGATCAATCCGGTCTTGAACTGCGCAGGCGAGAAGTTGACGGCGACTTTCAGGCTTGGGTCAGCCCAGCTTGCCGCGTCAGTACAAGCTTTTTTGAGCACATATTCGCCGAGCGCTTCAATAAGGCCTGTGTCTTCCGCGATCGGGATGAAGACTTCTGGTGAGATGCGGCCCTTTTCCGGATGGACCCAACGTAGCAGGGCTTCAAAAGCTTTGAGTTTGTTGTCTGCCAGACCAACCTGAGCCTGATACACGACTGAGAAGCCGTCTAGCTTGAGCGCACGGATCATCTCTGTTTCCAGCTCGCGGCGGCGTTCCAGCTCTTCATCCATGCTGGACTCGTACCAGGTGTAAGTGGAGCGGCCACCGTTCTTGGAGCGGTAGAGCGCCAGGTCAGCGCAATGGAGAAGGCGGGAAGACCGCCATGCGGCATCGGTTGCCTGAGCGATGCCCATAGATAAGGAGATCTGGATTTCTTTGCTGTCGATGACGCAGCTGGAATTGGTGGTTGCCATGGCGCGCTGGGCGAGCACGGTGATGTCGTGACTGGTGTATTCCCCTTCGATCATCACGGCGAATTCATCGCCAGAAAGACGCGAGACGAGGTGATCAGTGAAGACGAGCCGTAATCGGTCCGAGATGATTTGGAGGAATGTATCGCCAGCTGCATGGCCGTGGTTGTCGTTCACTTCCTTGAACTTATCAACGTCGATGGCAATGACGTAAACATTGGAAGCTGTAATGGATGCTTTGCGGAGTGCCTTGTTTAACTCGTCAGAGAAAACAGCGCGGTTTGGCAAGTGGGTCAGTGGATCGTTGTGCGCGAGGAAGCGGATCGTTTTGGAGGTTTTCCAGCGATCATGCAGTCCTTTCCAGGCGAACATGATAGAGGCAATTGCCACGACGAGCACCAGCAGGAATGCAAAGGCCGACCCAAAGGCGATTGCGTCCATAAACACGACGGTGTTGAGCGTTGGTTTGGTGGTGAAGATAAAGCCGCCACGCGCTTTGTTTTCGTCATTTACATAAGGAATGACGACGCCAAATTTTGGTATCCGCCATTCAAGCCAGTTGAAGTTGGAGTAAATCACCAACTGTCCTGAGTTGAGTGCAGAGTGCCAGGCGTCATAAGCAGAGGGATCGGACAGAATTTCGTTTACGCGGTCATTGGTCATATTCCGCGGATGGACAGCCAATGGACGACCGGGAGCGTTGACGACCAGCAGTTCGAACTCTTCAAACTGTTCTACCAGTGCCTGCTTGACTGCGGTGGCTTTGGTTGCAGGCAGCTTCCAGCTTGAAGAGATGATTTCTGTGGTTGGGGCAGAGCTGGACCCGCGCAGGCCGAAGTTTAACGGGGAAGAGGAATCCTTTTGTCCCGTGTCTTCATTGGAAGGGGCCTCGAAAGGGTGGTGTGAATTGATGATGTTGTTCGCAGTATGGAATTCTTTTTGAGCTTCACTCTTGAATAAATAATATAAAGTCGCTTGATCAATGGCATAAAAGCTTGTGGCAATGGCACCAATCACAGCAAACACTATGCCGGCGTAAAGTAATTTACGATGTGGAGGTATCGTTTCCACTTGAAATCCCCATCCCGAAACGCACGAAATAATGTGCGCTGGCAGCAGGCAACTGAGAAGTTAGTTGGCGCTGTCGCCTGTATGTGTACTTAATTAATAGCGAATATATCTGTAAAACATTACCCATGTGTTTCATGGGGCGATATTTTGAGATCAAGCTTGACTGAGGCTTGAACTGAAATCATGCAATGGGCACTTATAGATAGCAGTGGGCAAATAAAACCCAAGGGAAACAAACTATTCAGATTGATAAATAATTTGTTAGGTATAAACCTGATTTGCGGTGACTAATTATTTTGCTGTCTTTTCCGGCGAAATTGTCAAGCAGATTGAACTAGAGAGCAGGATGCCAATGAATTTTTGGGGCAGCTTTGACAAGATTGTAGGTGCACTGCAAACCGGTGGTGCCCAGTTGGTTGACCGGCTGCAGCAGCTTGTTCAGTCAGTTGGTGAAGCGCGCCGGAATGTTGCCTTTACAGTCGCTATGATCGCCTTGTCTGCGAAAATGGCAAAAGCTGATGGTGTTGTGACCCATGACGAAGTGATCGCATTTTACGATCTGTTTGAGATGCCAGCGGGTGAGGAGCGCAACGTTTCGCGCCTCTTCCAACTGGCTCAGCAGGACGTAGCGGGCTTTGAGATCTACGCTTCCAAACTCTCTGTGTTGTTTGCTGAAGATGAGACGACGCGTACGGATGTGCTGGATGGCCTCTTTTATATAGCCAAGGCAGATGGCGTTATTCATGAGAGAGAAGTTGCCTACCTGAGCCGGATTGCTGAAATCTTTGGAATCGATGCTGTTGGCTTTTCGCAGATTAAAGCCCGTCATATAAGAGGGGATGGAGATCCCTATCTGGTTCTCGGCATTGATATGGTGGCGAGTGATGAAGATGTGCGCTCCTGCTATCGCAAGCAAGTCCGGGAGACACATCCTGATCGGTTGATTGGTCGAGGTGTCCCCGAAGAGTTCGTCAAGATCGCCAGCGATAAGCTGGTTGCATTGAATAAAGCGTATGAGCAGATCTGCGCGGAACGAGGAATATGAGCGTTAAAACTGAATGCGCAGTGCCTGCGCGTCTTCGTCCATCTCCCAATCACAACGAGCGCCGCGTTCCTGCCGTTGATATGCTGATCTTGCATTACACGGCGATGGAAAGTGCTGAGAAGGCTGTTTCCTGGCTGTGCGATCCGCGCTCAGAAGTTTCCTGCCACTATCTGGTTGATGAACTGGGCATGGTTACGCAGATGGTGCCGGAAAGTCGCCGGGCCTGGCATGCCGGTGTTTCCAGCTGGAAAGGTGAGGATGACCTTAACTCCCGCAGTATTGGAATCGAGATTTCCAATCTGGGAGATCAGGAAGCGGGTACGCAAGGCTATCCTGATGTGCAGATTGAAGCTGTGATTGCTCTCGCCAAGGATATCTGTGAACGCAACAATATTTCACCAGAGCGGGTGCTTGGACATTCTGATGTTGCTCCGTCCCGTAAACAGGATCCGGGCCGTCATTTTCCATGGGCGCGGTTAGCTGAGGCTGGTGTCGGGCATTTTATTGAGCCGGTGGTGCTTGAGGCTTCGAGCTTCTTTCAGGAGGGGGACGAAGGACAGCCGATTGAAGCTCTACAGTCGCTTCTGGGGCTCTATGGGTATGATGTGTTGGTCAGTGGCGTGTTTGATGAGAAGACCAAATATGCTGTTGAGGCGTTTCAGCGCCACTTCCGTCCTGCAAAAGTCGATGGAATTGCTGATGCGCAGACCATTGCGACACTGCATAGCCTGCTGAAAAAGCTAAAATCCTTCTGATTGTGATAGATGTCATTGAAATATCAGTAAAATAGGGTCTAATACGTAATATGAATACGATTTGATTACGTAGGGGAATGACTCTGTTTTGCTGAAAAGTTTCCTTAAGTAAGGCTGATGTGCCCTGCATCAGCCCTTTTTGTGCCATAAACTAAGGTTTATGCCAGTTTTTAAACATTAAAATTGTAACTTTTCGTGATCAGACCTGTCTGATTTTCGTCTCATCTTCTGAAGATAAACACTCCTGCTCAAAACATGATTGCCAGGAAATGAAGATGAACCTTACAAAAATAAAAAATAACGTAGTAATCCCCGTTCTTGCTGCAAGTGTTATGCTCGGCGGTGTTGTGAATACCAATGTCTTCTCTGATGAAGCTGCAGCGGCTACTAAAAAGGGTAGCTACGTTAAGCTGATCGAACAGAAAGCCAAGAAGCACGGCGTTCCGCACCACATTGCGAAGGCTGTTGTTGAAGTGGAAAGTAACTTCAACGCAAGAGCGCGTGGCCGTGCCGGTGAAGTTGGTCTCATGCAGATTAAGCCATCTACCGCACGTGGTATGGGTTATCGCGGTTCGACCAAAGCTCTTTATAAACCAGAGAACAACATCGAATGGGGCATGCGATATCTGGCTGGTGCTTATAAGCGCGCTGGCGGAGATCTGTGCGGAACCATTTTGCGATACAACGCTGGCCACTATGCCAAGCGTATGAACCGGATTAGTGCCAAGTACTGCAAGCGCGTTAAGGATATTATGGCACGCAGCTAAATGCATCTTGCATATTCGGGCGGGGGACTGTAAGTTCCCATTCAAAGTTTCTTAGAATTTTATGAATGTCTGACCGACGGTCAGTCTGTCTGCAAGGACATATCAGGGTGGTTGACCGGGCAAAGTCAACCACCCTAACTCTTAAAATTTTAGGCGAATTCCCCGAAAATTAGGCGAACTTTCGAGCTGCATTTGTTGGCGAAGCGGGCACCTTCACGCCATCCAGTAGTTTCCCATCATCAATCGGTTGACCGAGTGACGTTGTGACCGGAACAACGCCAGCCCAATAGGGTAGCGCGTAATCCTCCGCATCGTCGACCGGAGCGCCCTGACGGATTTTTGCTGAGGCGTGTTCGATCTCGATTGCGATGACCCCAGTTGAGATCTGTTCCTTCTCCGTCATCGGGCGGACCTCATCCCATCTGCCAGGCAAAAGGTGTTCGGTGATTGCCTTGAGTGAGTCCCATGCTTCCTGATGGTCGGTGACAAGGCGGGCCGTGCCGTGAATGACGGCGGTTCGGTAGTTGACGGAATGGTGGAAAGCTGACCGCGCAGCAACAATGCCGTCAATGAGTGTGAATGTGAGACAGACTTGGGAGTCTTTGCTCATCTTCTTCACGATCCGCGCTGCTTTCGCGCCGTGAATGTAGATAGTGCGGTCCATAACTGCAAAAGCCATGGGAATGACCATTGGGCGGTCTTCATCCATGAAGCCGACATGGACGACGAGGGAGCTCTCCAGAATTGGGAGGATTGTGTTCCAATCATAATCCGCGCGCAGACTTGTTCTGACACGAGCAAATTTAGGTGGCTTGGTTTCACGAGTGCTAGTGCTTGGCGCTGCTTCAAGTGTCATTTCTGCTGTCATTGTCTTAACCGTTTCTGGTCCCCGGTTTTGAGCGAAAACGGCAATATGGGACCAGTTAGCCCGGCAAGTGGTTTGAGTTTGTGCTCTGACTGCTTGCCGGGTTTTCTGTTTCATTTGTGCACGTTACCCCCGCTGCGGGGCGAAGAAGTATTGTGCTGATCTGTATTCTCTGCAAAACTGGTTCCTCATATAGATCCGCTTAATCAAATTGTGGGGTGCCAGTTGTTTGAGTATGTTGTGATGATCAATCGCGAGGTCAGCACTCCGCTGTCGAGCCAGATTTATCAGCAGTACCGGGATGCAATTCTGAAGCGGCGTGTTCCTGAAGGAGAGCGGTTGCCCAGCTCACGTCAGTTGGCGACCAGCCTTTCCGTTTCTCGCAACACAGTGAACACGGCCTATGATTTGCTGCGGTCCGAAGGGCTGGTGGACGTGCGGTCTGGTGCTCGGCCTGAAGTGGTGGCCTTGCCTGAGGTTGAAGGGGCTGTTGTTGCAGGTCCTGTTCGTGAAACGACACCTCCGCTTTCATCGCGTGGCAAGCGATTTTCTTGTAATCACCGTTACACGAGCCCGTCGGGAAGGGGCGTTTCCATGCAGCCGGGTGAACCTTCGCGAGAGTTGTTTCCCAAAGAGCAGTGGGCACGGAGTTTGCGACGTGCAGCGCGATTGCTCAATGGCAATGCGCTTGGGTATGAACACACTTCTGGCCTGCCGGAGTTGCAGCGGGTGCTGGCGCAATATTTAGCGCAGGAGCGCGGCGTGGTTTGCTCACCGGAGCAGGTTCTTGCATTCCCAACCACACAGTCGGCACTCTCGCTCATGTCCCAGTGTTTCTCTGAGGAAGGGGACATAGCACTGCTTGAAGAACCGGGGTATTTGGGGGCGCGATCTGCCTTCTTTGCTGCCGGACTAAAAGTACGGGCTTTAACAGAGATTGATCAGACTGAGCGTGCCTCGTTGATCTACGTGACGCCCTCGCACCAATACCCAACTGGCCGACGTATGGAAATGGGCGAACGGTTGATGCTGTTGAAGCAAGCTCATGACAAAGGTGCGGTGATTCTGGAAGATGATTATGACAGTGAGTTTTTGTTTGAAGGGCGGCCTATTGCAGCATTGCAGGGGCTGAGCGACCGTCACTCCGTGATCTATATAGGAACCTCTGCAAAGTCTCTGATGCCGGGGATTCGGCTTGCTTATGCTGTTGTTCCTAAAGAGCATGTGGTGGGGTTGGAGCTGGCGCAGCGGGCATCGGGTGCACTGGCTAATGTTCATGTGCAGATGGCTTTTGCAGACTTCATTGAGAGTGGGCACTTTCGGGCGCATCTGAACAAGATCCGCAGTGCGTATCATGAAAACGGTGCTGCTCTTTGCCAACTTATTGGAGAGCGTTTTGGTAATCAGGTTGGTGTGTCCATGCCAACGGGAGGTCTGCAAACCTGCCTTTATCTGCCAGAGACCTGTGATGATGTTGCGGTTGCAGACCAGATGAACCAGAAAGGCTTCGGGGTTAATCCGCTTTCCGTGTTTTATCTGGGTGCCCCTCAAAAGGGGCTTGTTGTCGGGTTTGCTGAGGCTAATGAAAAACTGCGGTACGGGTTTGTTCAAGCCCTTGAGCAGGCGATGGAAACAGCTTGAGACCGTGTGCAAGCGTAATTCTTTGCTTGACCTTTTTCCTTAGGCTCCGTAGTTCAAGTGCACCAGTCGGCCGGACGGTTGCTGCTACAAGTGCTGAAAGGCCGTAGTGGAGGAAAGTCCGGGCTCCATGGAGACACGGTGCCGGATAACGTCCGGCGAGGGTGACCTTAGGGAAAGTGCCGCAGAAAGCAAACCGCCAGTGCATGCATTGGTAAGGGTGAAAGGGTGGGGTAAGAGCCCACCGCGTTTTTGGCAACAAAAACGGCATGGTAAACCCCACCGGGAGCAAGACCGAATAGGGGCGGCGCGGAAGTTTACTTCCAGTCATGTTTCCAGACCTGACCGCCCGGGTGGGTCGCTAGAGGTGTTCAGTAATGGGCATCCCAGATGAATTGCCGTCGCGTACAGGGATAACACCTTGTGCCTTACAAAACCCGGCTTACAGGCCGACTGGTATTTTCTTTTAAATGTCGCTTGAGAGCAATTTGTAACCTGCGAAGGTGAAGAAGCTGCCGAGCAATCCTTCGATCCATCTTCTGGCTTTTCGGTAAGTGCTGACCATGGTTTGGGTCGAAAACGCGTAAGCGTAGATGAGATGACCAATGGCAGAGAGGATTGTTGTTCCAACAACGACGGAGAGTCCTACCCACCACGGTGCGGTTTGGTCCAGTGCTATTGAGATAACTGCGATCCAAGTAAGTGCGGCTTTGGGATTTGTCATCTGAATCAAGAGGCCGCGCCGATAATAGGCCCAATGATCGCCTTTCAAGATAATGGAGTTCAACTCTTTTGCCTGACTTTTGCCAGCGGACTTAAAGGCTTTGAATGCCAACCAAAACAGGTAGCAAGCGCCAGCAGTTTTAATCACTGCCATCAGTGAGGCATAGAATGTGAGGAGGCTGGTGAGACCTATCAACGTTATCGTACCCCATAAGAATGAACCGGTGGCGATCCCAAGTGCCAGCGATTTTCCAGAGGGTCTGCTGTGAGCCATTGAAGTGCCGATGATTGCCATGATGTTGGGGCCGGGACTGAATAAGCCGATGGCAAACGCAGCATACGCTAACAAGATTCCTTCCAGATAGGTCTCTTGCATTTTCTAGCTCCCCCTCAACGTTAATAGGCTAGGTGATTTGAGTTCTTGAGGCAACGTGCAGGGGAGGCTTTGAAAGCATGAGCAAAAAAGTAAGCACCGCTTTGGGGAGCGGTGCTTTGGAAGGTGGTGGCAAACGTTGAGGGCTTTGCCACTGTGTTTGATCGGAAATTGACTTTTCGTCAGAGGCTTAGATGCGGATAACCAGCTTGCCTTGGTTGGAGCCGTCGAAGAGTTTGTTGATGGCTTCTGGAGCTTGTTTCAGTCCGTCAACGATATCGAGGCGGTACTTGATCTGGCCTTTTTGCGCATATGAGCCGAGCTTTTCGAAGATTTCACCAAAGCGGTGTTGCTGATCGATGATCACGAGGCCTTTCAGGGTGAGGCGCCGGGCTATGGCGCGGACCAGATGTGGGCCGACGGACGGTTCTGTGTCGTTGTAGGTGGAGATCAGGCCACATAAGGTGATCTTGCCGCCGATCTTCATGTTATCGAGAGCAACTTCAAGAATTTTGCCGCCCACGTTCTCGAAATGACGATCGATGCCATCCGGTGCGTATTTTGCAATCATCTCTTCGAGGTTTTCGGTCTTGTAGTTGATGACTGCGTCGAAACCTAGTTCGTTTAGGAGCCAGTCTTTCTTCTCATCTGAGCCGGTGACACCGATGACCTTCAGGCCTTCTGCTTTTGCGATCTGACCGACGAGTGAGCCGACTGAACCTGCTGCACCGGACACCAGAAGAGTTTCGCCTGCTTTTGGTGTGTCGATCAGCTCCATGAGGCCATGATAGGCAGTTGCGCCGGGTAGACCGAGGAGGCCCATGAAGTGTTCCAGTGGGATATCGTCAGGAAGTGGGATCAGGTCTTCGCCAGTGGTGATGTAGTATTCGCTCCAACCAAACATACCGTTTACGCGGGAACCTACTGCGAAAGCTGGGTTGTTGGAGGCTTCTACGATGCCTATGCCGAAGCTGCGCATGGTTTCGCCGATGCGGACTGGCGGCATGTAACTGCCTTCATCATCGTCCAGCCAGCCGCGCATGGCGGGGTCCAGAGACATGTAGACTTGTTTGACCAGAACTTCGCCGTCTTTCAGTTCTGCCAGGTCTTCCTGCAGTATGTCGAAATCGGTTGGCTTGATCATACCATTTGGGCGGGATGCTAATGTAACTCGAGTATTGTTCATTTTATTTTTGCGCACAGTGCGCACCTAATTGTTTTATTAGAAGATTTAATTGAGCCGGCACGAAAAAGCGTGTCAGATTCAATCTGTTCGGAGGTGTAGGGACGATTATGCTGCTACCCTGAGGCCAGAGTATTTTTCTACATAGTCAGCATTGCTTTTCAGAAGGCCACGGAGGCCTTTCTTGAACTGGAATTTCATGAAAGGTGTCAGCAGTTTGCCGAGGATGCCCATCTTTGGCGTAAAGCTCATGGTCATGGTGACACGAGTTTTGCTTGGGCCTTGTGGTGTAAACTCAAAGATGGCCTGACCATCTTTAAATGGTGCGTTGGTGTCATAGATATCGATGGTTATGCGCTGGTTCTCCAGATACTCGGAGATGCGCTCTTTAAGGAAAGTCTTGCCGTCGGTGAAGTCGCATTGACGTACTGCGCCAACACCGGTCTTCTGCTTTTTGCCTAACAAGTATGAGGCGCGCAGGCCGGGGTGGAACTTGTCGATGTTGCCGTAGTCATTCCAGGTGTTCCAAACAGTGGAGATAGGGGCATTTACGGTTTGGTAAACTGCAATCGAAACCATCTGAGCTCTCCTCATATGTGAAGGTGGAGGCAGACAAAACAGAGGCCAGAAACCCTCTTGTGTCGTTGGGGGACAGGTCTTGTCTGCTTCCTTGAGAGAATAGATAGCGTGGCTGATTTTGATCCGGTAGATAGATAAATATGGACATGGTGGTTCAAAAATGAACCATAGGTCAGTGGCGTTGCTGTGAAGGTCTGATAATTTAGGCAGATTGCCGTGTTGGGGTGATCACCAGTTCTCGGATATTCACGTTTTGCGGCTGATTGTAGGCAAACAGTGTTGCGTCGGCTACATTTTGTGGGTCAAGTGCCCCGCCGATTTGTCGCTTCTGTTCTTCATACTCTTCGCGGATTTTTGGATCGCGTGTGCTGGAGGGGAGAGGCGTTTCTACCAGACCCGGCACGACGGTGACGACACGGACGTTGTGGCCTGCCACTTCTTGCCGCAAGGCTTCGCTAAGACCGTGGATTGCGATCTTGGTGGCGCCGTAAGCGGCGCGCATTGAGAAGGGCTTCTTGGCAGTCATGGAACCTATGTTGATGATGGTGCCAGAGCCGCGTTGGTACATTGCTGGCAGTACTGCGTGGATGCCGTTGAAGACGCCGCGCAGGTTCACGTCGATCATGGTCTCCCAGTCTTCGGGGTTCTGGTCTTTAAGCTCGCTCAAGAACATGCAACCTGCGTTGTTGATGATGGCATCTGCCGGGCCTAACGCCTGCTCTGCATGGCGGATCGCTTTGATCATGTGCTCGCGGTTTGTAACATCAACTTTGCTGCAGATCGTATTGGGAAGGTCCATTGCCATCATGGGTTCCTTGTACAATGCCAAGAGCAACAAGGGGTGTCCGTCTTTGCTGAAGGTTTTTGCAAGGGCTGCGCCAATGCCTGAACTGGCACCTGTGATCACAACAAGAGGCTTTGTCATAGGTCTGCTTATGTTCCGGTCATAGTGAGCGAGATGATCCTTCATTTCATTAGTCAAAATTGTTTTCTGAAGCTTGCTGCAAGCGCCTAAAGTTTGCTTCTATTCGTTGGTGTGCCACACTCGGTGCGTCGAGATATGGAAGGTTGGAAAGTTGCTGGGGGAGTTGAGTTCCACTTTAAAGCCAGAGATGGTGCTGATCCCTGCTGGTGTTCTTCTCCAGAAAGATGATCGCAGAGGGGAGCGATGGACAGCTCAGGTTCAGTCGTTTGTTGCCTCAAAATATCCAGTTACGCAGCAGCTTTATGCTGTTGTTTTGGAGGAGCGACCTGCTCAGTTTACTGGCGTTGATCTACCCGTTGAATCTGTCAGTTGGTTTGATGCAATCAGGTTTTGTAACGGTCTTTCTGAAAAATGCGGCCTGAAGCCATCTTATCTTGTGCATGAAGATGGGGCGGTTGAGTGGTGTGCAGTAAGTGATGGGTTTCGCCTGCTCACTGATGCTGAGTGGGAGTATGCCTGCCGAGCTGGCTCTCAAGGGGCAAGCTATGGTCCGCTTGAAGATATTGCGTGGTTTGCTGGAAATTCGGCTGGAAATCCGCAGACTGTTGGGTGCAAAGAGCCGAATGAGTTTGGGCTCTACGATATGCTGGGCAATGTCTGGGAGTGGTGTTGGGATCTCTATGATCCAGCTGTTTATGGAGACTACCGCGTGTTCAAAGGTGGTGGTTGGGCAGATGATGAGCGCGGCTGTCTTGTCACCAACAGGCGGCGTAGTCATCCAACCTTTCGTGTTGAGGACCTGGGCTTTCGTGTCGCACGGTCAATAAGGTAGGCAGTTTGCTTTGCTTGCCGAGAAGGTGAACCCTGATCCAAGAAAATACAGATATTGTCTTGTTTGGTTGACTGTCTCAATCCGATCAAGTACCCAAGATCTAACTTGTGTATACAATGGAATACAAAAATGGATTTTTGGGTTTGGGTTTCTTTTGTGCTGATTTCTGCAGCGAATATTGTCACGCCGGGGCCAGCGATCCTCAACACGGTGCGGCGGGCTGCGCAGTTGGGGATGGGCCGGGTTTTCCCGACTATCCTAGGTAATACGCTGGGGCTTGCGATTGCAGGTGCATTTTGCGCGGGCGGTGTGGTGAGCTTTGTGCTCACCTCTGAGGTTTTGTGGAGCTTGTTCCGATGGTTGGGCGTTGGGTATCTGGTCTGGCTTGGGCTGAAGTTTGTCTTCAAGCGCGAGGAGATTGATTTGTCAGGTGATGTCAGCGTTTCTGTTTCTGGACTGACACTGTTCTGGGAAGCGTTTTTGCTTGCGGTGACCAATCCCAAAGCGATCCTGTTTTTTGTTGCGTTGTTCCCGCAAGTCATGAGCTCTGAGCTGGCGTTGCTGCCACAAGCGAGCATTCTGGTTGCAACATTTTGCGGCATATCTGTTCTGTCTTTGAATGGCTATTCTGCGTTGGCGTCATTGTTGCGGGCGCGCTTTATCACTCAGGCGCGGTATCGCCGGTTTCGTGTTTTGTCGGGCTTCGTTCTTTTTGGGTTCGCGGGAAAAATTGCGAGTGAAGTGCGGTAAAAGCGGTTTGCTTTTGCTCTTATGGCAGTGTTCCAACTTGAAAGTTGAGGGGGCTTCGCGCAGATAGAAGGTAACTGCAAGGAGATCTTCTATGAGAACAGAATTTGATCAGGAACTGGAAGAACGCCTCGTTCGCTACGCGGCTATTGATAGCCAGAGTGATGAGACGTGCCCTGAGTCCCCAAGCTCTCAGATCCAGCTTGATGTGCAAAAGGTGCTGCGTGCTGAGCTGATGGAGATTGGTGCCAGTGACGTTGAGCTGACCGAGTACGGCGTTGTTCTTGCCACTATTCCTGCGACTATCGAGACGAATGGGCCCGTGATTGGCTTGCTTGCGCATGTGGATACGGCCCCAGCCTACCATGCTGAAGGTGTGAAGCCGCGTGTTCATCGTGCTTATGATGGCTCAGCAATTTCCTTCCCGGATGCCTCTGAGCTGTCCCTGTCTCCTGAGAACTCCCGTTATCTTGGTGAGAAGATTGGTGATGACATCATCACTGCCAGCGGAAGCACTTTGCTGGGCGCAGATGACAAGGCTGGTGTTGCGATCATCATGTGTCTTGCACGTCATCTGCTGGCAAACCCGCAGATCCCTCATGGCAAGCTTCGTATTGCGTTTACGCCGGATGAAGAAATCGGGCGCGGTGTGCATGACAAGTTGCCAGGTGCTCTGGGTGCGGATTTTGCTTACACGCTGGATGGCGGCAAAGTGGGCGAGCTGAACTATGAGAACTTCTGCGCTGATGGTGCGACAGTAAAGATCACTGGTGTTTCTGTGCATCCTGGTTATGCGAAGGATAAGCTGGTCAATGCGTTGCATCTGGCAGGCAAGATCATCACCATGCTGCCGCATGCGACGATGACACCTGAGACCACTGATGGTCGTGATGGCTTTATCTTTATTGCCGACATGGTGGGGAATGCAGCTGAAGCGGAGCTACATTTTGTGCTGCGTGATTTTGAGCTGGAAGGTCTGGAGGCGAAAGCTGATCTGCTGGAGCAAGTATGTGCTGCAGTTCAGGCTACTGAGCCGCGGGCTTCCATCTCTTGTGAGGTCAAAGAACAGTATCGCAACATGCACCATTGGCTGCGTGATGATATGACCCCAGTTGAGCTTGCAAAGGCAGCTTATGAGGACATGGGCTTGAGCGTTTCTTCCAAGCCGATCCGTGGCGGAACCGATGGGTCTGTGCTGACCGCGAAGGGGACATCCTGTCCGAACATCTTCACCGGCATGCAGGAAATCCATGGGCCGCTGGAATGGATCAGCGTGCAGGATATGGCATGCGCGACACAGGTGTGCCTTAAGCTTGTTGAGCGCGCTGCGAAGTAAGGGGCTCCTAAAAACCGCTTCATGAGAATAGGAAACCGCCGGCTACTTGGTCAGCGGTTTTTTCTTTGCTGGTTTCCGTCTGTCCGATGCCTTGAGCATGCGTTGGAAGGAAGGGCACTCCATATGGCTTGGGGCAGGGCAGTCGGCCACGTGATGCAGGACATCGCGTAAGGCTGTGAGTTCCTTGATCTGCTCATCTATCAGATCAGCACGTTCACGGATCTGCTCTCGCGGGATCTGAAGCTGCCCTTTTTCTGAAAACATGCCTGCAATCTCTGTCAGCGAAAAACCACCTGCCTTGGCGAGTGTGATCAGAGAGAGTTTCGTCAGGATTTGCGGCTCGTACTGACGTCGGAGACCGTGCCGCGTTATGGACTGAATGAGCCCGACTTCCTCATAATATCGCAGTGTGGAGGGCTTCACGCCTGAGCGTTCGGTGATCTCTCCAATATCCAGCAGTTTCATACTTGACCTCAAGTTGACTTGAAGTCGTATCCTGATCTCAACAGGGTAATTTTGCAAGAGGATAAGCAAATGAAACAAGTGCACGTGGAGCCCGAACAACAGGTCTGGAAAGACCCCAGAGCGATTGCTCTTTTAATGGCGGCTACTTTAACAGTCATGGCGAACGCAACGATCAGTCCTGCACTTGCTGGATTGGAGGAGATGTTCCGGGATGATCCGAATGTTCTTTGGTTGTCCCGGCTTCTGGTCTCAACGCCTTCGTTGACTGTTATTATCTGTGCCCCGCTGGCTGGAGTGATTGCAGATCGCTACGGTCGGCGGGCACTGTTGCTTGTAGGTGTTTTGCTGTTTGCTGTGATGGGAAGCGCTGGCATGATCCTGCCGGATCTGACGAGCATATTGGTGAGCCGGCTGGGACTTGGCATTGCAGTTGCCATGGTGATGACGGCGCAAACAGCTTTGATCGGTGACTACTTTGTCGGCAACCAGCGCAGCTCGCTGATGGGATTACAGACTTCTGCTCGCAACTTCGGCGGTTTTCTCTTTATCTCAATGGCTGGCTTGTTGGCTGTTACTTCTCCGCGTTTGCCGTTTGCGATTTATGGGCTTGCGTTGCTCATGGTGCCGTTCTTGTGGCGCTATATCAGCGAACCGATGAAGCATTCTGCTGTTGCAAAGAAGGTTGCAAGTGCAGAAGACGATGGATCTCCGGCTTGGGTCTGGTTGTTGGCAGCGCTGGCTTTGCTGCAAATGCTGACCAATATGATCTTCTTCCTCATGCCGACACAGCTGCCGTTCTTTTTGGATGCTCAAGGTTATGACAGTGCGAGTATGACAGGTGCTGCGCTGGGCGCGTTGATGTTGACTGGTGGCACGGCGGCTCTGCTTTATGGGCGGATTAAAGCGCGTGTTGGTTACAGTGGTGCATTTACGTTGGCCTATGGGTTTATGGCTATTGGGTTGATGTTGCTGACCTTGCAGGAAACCTGGAGCGTGTTCCTGGGGACCGCTGCGATGGGTGCCGGGTATGCGTTTGCGATGCCGAATTTTCCGGCGATTGCGCTTCAGGTGGCTCCGAGTTTCCGGCGTGGTATGGCAGGTGGGGTGCTGACTTCCTCCGTTTTCCTTGGCCAGTTCCTCTCTGTTTTTGTCAGCATTCCTTTGATTGCTGCGGTTGGATTTGCCGGGACGTTTCGGATTGTGGCCACTGCGCTGACCTGTATGGCGCTTATCGGCTTACTCGTCTTTATCTGGCGTTCGGTCCGCCGTGCGGCAACTGCGTTTGTGCGGATGGAAAACTGAATGTGACGAGCTTACGAGAGCGTCAGCTTTTGAATGTGTTATGCGCATTTTTTGTTGATGCTCTCGCTCGCTCTGGAATAGTACGTAGACCGCGCAAATCGAAGCTGTCATGGTGCTCCGATTGCCGCAAAATATATGCGGCGGGATGAGCGCTTAAAGCAGTGAGAGCGAGCCGGAATAAAGGTAAGCAGCTTTAGGCGATGTAATGCCTTTGACATGCAAGACATGTAAGAGCAAAGGCATAACTGAAAGCAGTGCCTTTTGAGGCCTTATCTTGGAATAGCCGCATGAGTGATTTGCCGGTTTTAGGCGCAGCAATGTGCGTCAAACATCTTCCCCAACATCGTGAATGGTTGCTGGAACTGCCTCGGGACCTTGAGTTGCAGGATTTCTATAATTGGAACTTGCTGGACAACGGGTGTGATGATCTGGTCGCAGAAGCAAAGAAGCTTCTGGATGGACATGAGGGGCGTCTTGGTCTGCATGGCCCGTTCTGGAACATAGACTTATCTGCGGCTGATCCGCTGTTTCAGCAGGCTGTTCGCAAGCGGTTGGATCAGGGTATCGAACTGTGCGCCAAGATGGGTGCAGACCAGATGGTGCTGCACAGTCCTTACACGATCTGGGATCATAACAACCTCGATCTTTATGACAATGGTCGCCAGATGAAGCTGGAAATGATCCATGCAAACCTGAAGGATGTTGTTGCCAAGGCGGAGGACATGGGTTGTGTCATCGTGTTGGAGAACATTGAAGATCTGGACCCGTCCTACAGATTGGAGATCCTGAAGAGTTTTGAGAGCGCAGCTCTGGCGCTTTCGATTGATACTGGCCATGCTCACTACATGCACTCCTGTTATGGCGCGCCACCGGTTGATTACTTCATCAAGTCAGCGGGCGGTGCTTTGCAGCACGTGCACATTCAAGACATTGATGGCCATGCTGACCGTCACTGGAATCCGGGTGAGGGGTCTATTCCGTGGGCGCCTCTGTTTGCGGAACTGGCAAAACTGAAAAGCAACCCACGCCTGATCCTTGAGATCATGGATGAGACCACTTTGCGCAAGGGTGCAGATTATCTGGTTGGGCTTGGTCTCGCCAGATAACGGCTTAGTTTGCGTCTTCTTATGAGGTTTGAGGTCGGCAGAGCTGCCGGCCTCCTTTGTTTGAGCGATCAAAATAACCAACAAAACCAATTGTGATCGTGGTGCGTGACGTGTCTTTCCGGCAGAAATTATCGACTCAGGACAATCGTGGGTAGGTATGGGAAATTGCCCCACCGTGCTCTGAATGGGCATGGAATTTCATGGTCCGACATGGGAAAAACGGAGTTTTGCCAAGGCTGATAGGTTAAAATCACTAGAGCTAATCGGCGAAATTCTTTCTTCGGCCTTTGTAAAAACTGTGAGTACTTCTGGTTGTAATCGCAATTTGGATGCGTGTAACTCGCAGAAATCCCTGCGTAAACTCCTATCAATACTTCGTTTACCATAATTGGTGATAACTACCAGATGTTAAGGGGCATTCTTTTCGGTTTGGGCTGGTGGGTTCATTGACGTCCCATGGCATCCCATGGTATCCCATAGGCTCCCGGGATATTCCGGTTTGTACTTCAGTAATCTTGTTGTTTTTGCCTGATTTGAGCGCTGACTCTCCAAGGAGTGGAGAGTTGTTTGATGTGCCGATGACAGATCAAGAAGATCTGGCTCATTAAAGAGAGGACCAATGGCTGGTTTTGTTTCGCACTTCACCAATCGGGTGGATGCAAAGGGTCGTGTATCGATCCCTGCGCCCTTCCGTGCGGCGTTAGCGAAAGACGGCTTTGAGGGACTCTACTGCTTCCCATCTCCTTTTCAGGAGGCGGTTGATGCAGGTGGTAACGGACTTACAGCTGAAATCCAAAAACGACTTGATGCGTTTTCGACGCTCTCAATGGAGTACGACGCTCTGTCCACGGCGCTTTATGGCGCCAGTGAAACCCTGAAGATTGATCGGGATGGCCGGATTGTTCTTTCTGAGATGATTCGCAACCACACCGGCATTGATGGCGAAGTCACCTTTGTTGGGCAGGGGTTTAAATTTCAGATTTGGGAACCTGTGAGGTTCGCCAAGCACCGCGACGAGGCCATGAAGCGGGCGCTTGCAGTATTGTCCTCCGGCGGTGCGTCGGGGACAGCAGCCGGAGGGGCACTATGATGACGGGCGGCGACGGAGACAAATCCGGTATCGCTGGCGGACCAGCGCGTCACATTCCAGTCCTTCTGGAACGGGTGCGGGAGGCAATGGCCCCCGCGCCGGGTGATGTGATTATTGACGGCACGTTCGGTGCTGGTGGTTACTCCAGGGCTTTTCTTGAGGCTGGAGCCAGCGTGATTGGCGTTGACCGGGATCCGGATGCGATCCGTGACGGTCGCGTTCTGGAACAAGAGTCTGATGGGCGCTTGCAGCTGGTCCATGGTCAGTTTGTTGATCTTGAAGACCATGCACGTGCGCTTGGTTATGATGCTGTTGACGGCGTGGTGATGGATCTTGGCGTGTCTTCCATGCAGTTGGATCAGGCGGAGCGCGGTTTTTCGTTCCGGTTTGATGGGCCGCTGGATATGCGCATGGAGCAGGATGGTCCAAGTGCGGCGGACGTGGTGAATACCATGGAGCGCAAGGACCTGACACGTATCATCGGAATGCTTGGTGAGGAGAAGCGTGCTTCCAGTGTTTCCCATGCCATTTGTCAGGCACGTGAAGAAAAGCCTTTCGAGACGACGCTTGAGCTTGCTCGCGTTATTGAGAAGGTGGTGAAGCGTAATCCTAAGAAGGCAAGCATTCATCCAGCAACGCGGACCTTTCAGGCACTGCGTATCTATGTGAATGGTGAGTTGCATCAGGCGGCTGGTGCTCTTGCTGCGGCAGAACGGATTTTGCGTCCGGGTGGGCGTCTGGTTGTTGTGACGTTCCATAGTCTGGAAGATCGTATTGTGAAGCGGTTCCTTGCAGATCGCTGCAAGACCCGCGGTGGCGGATCTCGCCATATGCCAGAGGTGGATATTCCGCCTCCGACTTTCGAATTTATCGTGAAGGGCAATCAGGATGCCAGCGTTGAAGAGATTACTGATAATCCTCGCGCGCGTTCTGCTCGTTTGAGAGCTGGGCGCCGACTGGATGCGCCTTCGCGGGAATTAGATATTCATGCGGCAGGCGTTCCGCGCCTTGCTTCATTCCACGGTCTAGGAGGCTAAGCTATGCTGCGCTTCGTAAATCTGTTCTTTGTTGTTGCGGTGGTTATTGGTGCTGCGCTCGTTTACGACATCAAGATGTCTAACGAGAACCTTGCCGATCAGGTGCGTCAGCTTTCTGCTGAGATTGCCAAGGAAAAAGACGATATCCGTTACTACAAAGCCCAGTGGAGTGTGCTTAATCAGCCCGGGCGTTTGCAGGGTATCGTTGATCGTTACAACGATATTTTGAAGCTTGAGCCACTGCGTGCGGAGCAGATCACGACACTGAAGGCGTTGCCGGTTAGACCTGTTCTGATGGAGCCAGTCTCTGCTGATGCGATGAGCGGTTACGCCAGTCGCGTTACATCCGTGCAGTAAGGGAGGGGCTCGTGGCCAGGAAAGCTGACAGTTCCTTTTTGCGGCGGTCTAATGTGACCCAAAAGCATGGCACAAGTGCGATCCGGCTTCGTGGTCCGGGACGCTCGCGCATTTTCTTTGCGATGACCATCTTTGTGTTTGTGTATGGGGCTATCGCTGGTCGTCTGATCCTGCTTGGGTTGCAGGACAGGGACCCTGCTGAGGGGTTCCTTGCTGCGCAGAGTTCTGTTACTCAGGCGCGCCCTGATATTATTGACCGCAATGGTGAAATTCTTGCGACCGATATCAAGAGTGCTGCGCTTTATGCTGAGCCGCGCAAGATCCCGGATACGGATGAAGTCTTTGATGGACTGATCTCTATTCTGCCGGAGCTCGATACGCCTGTCATCAAGAAGCGCCTTGAGAGCAATGCGCTGTTTACGTGGCTCAAGCGTGAGATCTCCGTTGAGCAGCGACAGGCCATTCATGCGCTGGGTCTGCCGGGTGTTGGCTTCCGTGAGAGCAATAAGCGGTTTTATCCGGGTGGTCAGACGGTCAGTCACATTCTTGGAACTGTGAATGTCGACAACCAGGGCCTCTCTGGCATGGAGAAGTATGTCGATCAGGCGTGGTTGAAGGATCTGCAAGATCTTGGCTTTACGCAGGATCGGACCATGGAGCCCGTCAAGCTTTCGGTTGATCTGCGTGTTCAGCATGCAGTGCGTGATGAGTTGCGCCGTTCCATGGAGTACTACAAGGCCAAAGCGGCCATGGGTGTGGTGCTGAAAGCGGACACCGGTGAAGTGATCGCCATGACGTCGCTGCCGGATTTTGACCCGAACAACCGTCAGCAAGCGCTTGAAAAAGAACGCATGAACCGGGTGACTGGTGGTGTGTTTGAGATGGGCTCCATCTTCAAGGGTATTACCATTGCGATGGCGCTGGATAGTGGCAAGGTGAAGTTGGAAGATGGCTTTGATGCCACCAAACCTATCCGTGTTGCAGGTCAGAAGATCGATGACTTCCACGGGAAGCGCCGTGTTTTGTCCGTGCCTGAAGTTTTCATTTACTCCTCCAATATCGGCACCATCAAAGTCATGCAGAAAGCTGGCATTGAGGAGCAGAAGGCGTTTTTGAAAAAGATTGGGCTGACCCAGAAAATGAAGACCGAGATACCGGGCGTTGCGCGGCCTCTGCTTCCACCGAAGTGGAATGACCTTGCTGCAATGACGATCTCTTTTGGTCATGGCTTGGGCATCACGCCGCTGCAGATGGCTGTTGCGGGTGCGACGCTGGTCAATGGCGGTAAATATCTTGAACCAACGTTCCTGCCTCGCAGTGAGGAAGAAGCTGACAAGCTTGCTAAACAGGTTCTGAAACCACAAACCAGCGAGATCCTTCGGTATCTCAACCGTGAAAATGTCCTGCGTGGATCCGGGCGGCGTGCTGCTGTGCCGGGTTATGATGTTGGCGGTAAGACTGGAACAGCGCAGAAAGTTGTGAATGGCCGTTATGCTGAAGGGGTTTATCTGAACTCCTTTATGTCGGCGTTCCCGATGTCCAATCCTGAGTATCTCGTTTTGATTGTTTTGGATGAGCCGCAAAAAGTGGAGGGGCAACGTTATTCTACTGCAGGGTGGAATGCTGTGCCAACCACTGCATCTGTTATCCGCAGAATTGCACCAATGCTCGGCGTGGTGCCTGATTTCGCAGATGACGCAGAAACAATTCCGGTTTCCTATCAGAACCGGAACTAAACAGGAGAATTGAATGAGGCAATACACGGAGATTTTGGGGAAATATGAAGACAATTGTTCTCCAAATCTGGTTTGCCACATTCATGTCTCATAGGCCGGACATATCGACGCTATGTTGCTTAAAGACCTTACAAAACAAGAGATAAACTCCGCCGAGGGCGATGGGCCAGACGGGGTTGATACTCTTAATATTTCAGGGCTTACTGCTGATAGTCGAGCAGTGGAGCCCGGTTTTGTTTTTGCTGCCCTCAAGGGCGCGAAAGTTGATGGTGCGCAGTTTATCGAGCAGGCGGTAGACGCGGGTGCTGCTGCCATTTTGATTGATGCGGACAGACTTTCTGATGATATTCGCAAGCAAGCCAAACAGGTTCCGCTGATCGCTGCACAAGATGCGCGCCGGGAGCTTGCTTTGATGGCTGCGGCTTTCTCTGGCAAACAGCCGGAGAAGATGGTTGCTGTGACCGGTACTGCGGGAAAGACGTCTGTTGCCGTTTTCGTGCGTCAAATCTTTGAGTATGCCGGGCTTGTTTCCGCCAGTCTTGGAACTATTGGAACCGTCACATCGACAGGGCAGAGCTATGGTGGATTGACCACACCTGATCCTGTGTCTTTGCATGAAGACCTTAAGCGTCTGGCTGAGGATGGGATTACCCATGCTGCGCTGGAGGCGTCCAGTCACGGGTTGGACCAACATCGTCTTGATGGCGTGCGCCTTGTTGCAGCTGGTTTTACCAATCTTGGCCGAGACCACATGGACTACCACCCAACGGTGGAAGATTACCTTCAGGCAAAATTGCGTTTGTTCCGCGATTTGCTGCCGGATGATGGTGTGGTTGTCGTTGACCCGGAAACGCAATTTGCTGACCGCGTTCTGGCGATTGCAGAGGAGCGCGGCCTTAAGACGTTTACGACGGGTGTCTTCGGCGATGATCTGAAGGTGCTTAGCGTTCAGCCGGAAGGGTTTAGTCAGGTTCTTGAGCTGGAAACGGCTGAGGGCGTGTTTTCTGTCGCCTTACCGTTGGCTGGTGATTTTCAGGTAAGTAATGCCCTGATTGCTGCGGGTCTGGCTATTTCTGCTGGTGTGGAGCTTCAAACTGTTCTTGAAGCGCTGACTGTGCTGCGTGGTGCGCCGGGCCGGATTGAGCATGTGGGCACACGTGAAAACGGTGCTTTGGTATTCGTCGATTATGCTCATAAGCCGGAAGCGCTGGAGAATGTACTTACAGCATTGCGCCCCTTTGCGGCTGGTCGCCTGATCAGTGTGTTGGGGTGTGGCGGTGATCGTGATGCGGGTAAACGTCCGTTGATGGGCGAGATTTCTGCCCGACTTGCCGATGTTTCCATTGTGACTGATGATAATCCGCGCACGGAAGATCCTGACAAAATTCGCGAAGAGATTGTTGCTGCTTGTCCTGCCGCTCTTGAGATTGGAGATCGTGCACTTGCCATCCGCCAAGCGGTGAAGATGCTGCAAGAAGGCGATGTGCTTTGTGTGGCCGGTAAGGGGCATGAAACAGGGCAGATTGTTGGAACAGAAGTTCTGCCTTTCTCTGACCATGAAGAAATCCAGAAGGCGCTTGCAGAAGCTTCTGCGGAAAATGGTGACTCTTCTGTTGCTGAGGCTGATCTGTCTGAGATCTCTCTTGATCTGGATGAGATGGACCTGCTGGCTGATGAAGGTGATGAGCTCGCAGCTGCAGAAGTGCTGGATGATGATGACCTGTTGGCTGCGGTGCAGGCTGGCGTTGAGGAGCTGGAAGCTACTCTGCCGGAAAATCCTGATGATGAACGTGATCAAGAGGAAGAAGACTGGCTGGCGCTGGAAGAAGACGTTCTGGGCGCTGACGATCTTGCAGATGCGGAACTGGCTGATGTTGAAAGCCATGATCCTGATTTTGGCAAGGATGGCTTCCCGAATGTTGCGGAAGACACCCCGGATGCACTTGAAGACGAGCTGCTGGGTGATTTAGCGGCTATCGAAGCCGAAGCCGAAGCCGAAGCCGAAGCCGAAGCCGAAGCCGAAGCCGAGGAGAAGGTTGAGGCAGATGCAGACGCTGAGAGTGCTCCTGCGCCGGAAGAAGAGACAAACGCGGATGCGGATGCATTTCTTGCGGATGAAGGTCTCGAAGAGGTTGCTCCCAAGGTCGCAGAGGATGTATCGCAGTCCACTCAACCGGATGAGCAGGACAGCACAGAAGCATTAGGTGGATTACCTGCTTCTGAGGAGCCTGTTGAGACGGCTGAGACCGCTGCTTTTGAGGGCAAAACCGAAGAAAAACCAAAGCTCAAGTCAGCGATAGACAAGCCTGAGTGGACTATCGTCCCCCATATCAACCTATTGGACCCGGACATTAAGTCGGAATATGAGCGGCAAATGATTGAACTGCCTGAAATAGACCGTGGGCCGCTGTGGCTGCTTAACGATTTTCTGGAGGCAGTAGATGGGGATGTTTACGGTGATCTGAGCGATGACGTAACCGGAATCTCCATCGATAGTCGGGTGATCCAACCCGGAGAAGCCTTCTTTGCGATCAAGGGCGAGAACTTTGATGGTCATGCATTTGCCGGAACAGCTGTTGAGGCTGGTGCCGCTGTAGCTGTTGTTGCGCGTGACAAGCTTGCGGAGTTGCCGGAAGGTGGCCGCTATGTGGCTGTTGATGATGTGCTTCAAGCGTTGGAGCGCCTTGGTGTGGCTGCCCGCGCTCGCTCCAAAGCACGGATCATCGCGGTCACTGGTTCTGTAGGCAAGACAGGCACGAAAGAAGCTTTGCGTCTTTGTCTGTCCAAGTCTGGCATCACGCATGCGCCTGTGGCGAGCTTTAACAACCATTGGGGTGTGCCGCTTACATTAGCGCGCATGCATGCTGATACTGAGTTTGGCATCTTCGAGATTGGCATGAACCACCGGGGTGAGATCACTCCACTGGTGAAAATGGTTCGTCCGCATGTGGCAATCGTAACCACTGTGGAACCCGTGCATCTGGAAGCCTTTAACTCAGTTGAAGATATTGCGCGTGCAAAGGCTGAGATTTTCAGTGGTATTGAGAAGGGCGGCGTGGCGATCCTGAACCGGGATAACCGCCAGTATGACCTGCTGCGTTATCTGGCCGCTGTGGCCGGGGTACGGAACATTGTCAGCTTTGGCATGCGGCCGGGTGCTCAGTCTATCGCCAAGAAAGTAGCTGCAAACCCAGATTGTTCTTGTCTGAATGCCAATATTCTCGGACAGGAGATTTCCTACAAGATCGGCGCTCCGGGCGCACACCATGTGATCAACTCTTTGGGCGTGCTGACTGGGGTCATGGAACTGGGGGCCAATCTTGCGTTTGCTGGTCTGGCTCTGGCGGAAATGTCTGCCCCGAAAGGGCGTGGTGCGCAGACCGTTCTTGATGTGAATGGTGGCACGGCGTTGCTTGTTGACGAGAGCTATAATGCCAACCCGGCGAGTATGCGTGCAGCCATCGAACTGGTGGCTGGTCTGCCCGTTGCGAAGAATGGCCGTCGCATCGCCGTATTGGGAGATATGCTCGAATTAGGTGCAGATTCCGACAAGTTGCACGCAGACCTTGCGCGTGAACTGGAGCGCGCAAAGATCGACGTGGTTTATTGTGTGGGTACTCACATGAAGGTGCTCTGGGACCTGTTGCCTGCACAGACCAGAGGCGCCTATTCAGAGACCTCCGACAAACTGGAAAAAGACCTGTTGTCGGAAGTGCGTCCCAACGACATCGTGATGGTAAAGGGCTCCCTTGGAACCTGTATGGGCCCACTTGTGGATGCCTTGAAGAAACGTTTTCCTGAACCGGCTGCAACCGGTAAGTCCTGAGGTTGACTAAATGCTATATTTGCTGGCGGAGCTTTCAGAGGTTTATCCTTCCCTGTCTGCGCTGAATGTTTTTAAATACATTACGTTCCGTACCGGCGGCGCGATTATGACTGCTTTGCTGTTTGTGTTCCTGTTTGGCCCACGCATAATTGATGCACTGCGTTCGCGTCAGGGGCATGGGCAGCCTATTCGCGAAGATGGGCCTGCGAGCCATCTGCTGACAAAAAAGGGTACGCCTACCATGGGCGGCCTGATGATCCTTTCCGGGATGATTGTGGCGACGCTGTTGTGGGCTGACCTTCGCAATCCCTATACTTGGATCGTTCTGGGTGTGACTGTCGGTTTTGGGCTTATCGGTTTTTATGATGACTATCTGAAAGTCACCAAGTCTTCGCACAAAGGCTTTGGCGGTAAAGCGCGTTTGGGTCTTGAGTTCCTGATTGCGGGTCTTGCGGCTTTTGCGGTGACGCTTCTGGATGCCGAGCCATTTTCCACCAGTATCGGCTTTCCGTTCTTTAAAGAGCTGACGCTGAACCTTGGTCTGTTCTTCATCCCATTCGCTGCCTTTGTTGTTGTTGGCGCTGGCAATGCGGTGAACCTGACTGATGGTCTGGACGGTCTTGCGATTGTGCCGGTGATGATTGCTGCAGCAGCTTTTGGTCTGGTCGCATACCTGACTGGTAATGCTGTGTTCTCCAGCTATCTGCAGATCCACCATGTCGCGGGCACTGGTGAACTTGCTGTTGTGTGTGGTGCCGTGATTGGTGCTGGGCTCGG
Source organism: Pseudovibrio sp. Ad26 (assembly GCF_001623285.1). Classification (NCBI taxonomy): domain Bacteria; kingdom Pseudomonadati; phylum Pseudomonadota; class Alphaproteobacteria; order Hyphomicrobiales; family Stappiaceae; genus Pseudovibrio; species Pseudovibrio sp. Ad26. The sequence continues at coordinate 92,900 of NZ_LMCE01000146.1, read as the reverse complement.
GTTCTTATGGTTCAACGCTCCACCTGCTGCGATCTTCATGGGTGATACAGGCTCTCTTGCTCTGGGCGGTATGCTGGGCGCGATTGCTGTTGCGACCAAACACGAGATTGTTCTGGCGATCATCGGCGGCCTGTTTGTGCTGGAAGCGGTTTCTGTGATTGTGCAGGTGGCGTCGTTCAAGCTGACTGGCAAGCGTGTGTTCCGCATGGCGCCAATTCACCACCACTTTGAGCATCTGGGCTGGACTGAGAGCCAGGTGGTTATTCGTTTCTGGATCATTGCTGTTGTGCTGGCTCTTGTTGGTCTTGCCACACTGAAGCTGCGCTAGGAGGTTCGACACATGATCCCTATCCGTCATCTTGCAGGCAAAGAAGTCGCGTTGTTCGGGCTCGGAGGGTCCGGGCTCGTGACTGCGCGTGCGCTTGAGGCTGGCGGGGCTCGGGTTGATGTGTGGGACGATAACGAAGCCAGCGTTGCAACGGCTGAAGAATACGGGCTTGCTGCGATCGATCTGCGTGAGGCGGATATGTCCCGCTACGCAGCACTGGTGGTTGCGCCGGGTGTTCCGCTGACGCATCCGACACCGCACTGGAGTGTGGAGCGGGCGAGGCAGGCTGGTATCCCGGTGATTGGGGATGTGGAGCTTTTCGTGAATGAGCGGGAAGCGGTTTGTCCTGAGGCGCCATTTGTTGCCATCACTGGGACGAACGGCAAATCCACCACGACTGCGCTGATCTCGCATGTACTCAAAGAATGCGGCATGGATGTTCAGATGGGGGGCAATATTGGCCGTCCGGTTCTGGATCTCGAAGAGTTTTCCGAGGATCGTGTCTATGTGGTTGAGGTCTCCTCCTACCAGATCGATCTTGCGCCAAGTCTTGTGCCGGATATCGGGGTGATGATGAACCTGTCGCCGGACCATCTGGACCGGCATGGGAACATGGAGAATTATGCGTCCATTAAAGAGCGGATCGTTAAAGCGGCGCGTCTTGCTGTTGTTGGCGTGGATGATGAATTCAGTGCAGCTATTGCGCAGCGCCGGGCAGAAAGCGGTGAGCCGGTTGAGCTGATCTCTTGTCTGGGGCCTGTCGAGTTTGGCGTTTATGCTGAAGACGGTAAGGTCTTTGAGGTTTTTGATGAAGAGCAGGTGGTTGTGGCTGACCTGTCTTCCTCCAACACTTTGCGTGGCTCTCATAACGGGCAGAATGCATCTGCTGCTGTTGCGGTTTGTGCCGCGCTTGGGCTGGAGCTTGACGAGATTGCGGCTGCGCTTGCGACCTTCCCGGGTCTTGCGCATCGTTTGATGCTGGTTGCTGAAGCAGGCAAGGTATTGTTTGTGAACGACAGCAAGGCGACCAATGCGGAAGCTGCTGCCCACGGGTTGGCGGCGTTTGACCGGATTTATTGGATTGCTGGTGGTCGTCCTAAGGCGGGCGGTATTTCTTCGCTTAAAGCCTACTTCCCGAAAGTCGTGAAGGCTTATCTGATTGGGGAAGCGGCGGAAGAGTTTGAGCAAGAGCTTGCCGGATCTGTTGAGGCGCACAAGTTTGGCTCTCTGGAGCTGGCTGTTGAGGCTGCGGCGCGTGATGCTGCGCGGGATAAGAGCGGTGAGGCTGTGGTTTTGCTGTCACCAGCTTGTGCCTCGTTCGACCAGTTCAAGAGCTTTGAAGTTCGCGGGGATGCATTTGTGAGCGCAGCTGTTGCTGCTGCCAAAATGCTGAAGGGTGAGGGAGCACGCTGATGGTATCACGTACGGATCGCAGTGCATTTGCAGAATGGCTCTGGACGATTGATCGTTACATGCTGATCGGCATCTTCACGCTGATGGTGTCTGGTCTGGTGTTGTCTCTTGCCGCGAGCCCTCCTGTTGCTGAACGCCTTGGGCTTGAGAGCTTTTACTTTGTGAAGAAGCAGGCGCTTTTCCTTATCCCAAGCGCCGCTGTGATGCTGGGCGTTTCTGCGCTGTCGCCGCGCTATATACGCCGCGTGGCGTTGGTGGTGTTCTGCGTGATGCTGGTGCTGTTGTTGGGCACGCTGTTTTTCGGGTCTGACATTAAAGGTGCGCGGCGCTGGGTGAGCTTGTTTGGTATTTCCATTCAGCCGTCAGAGTTTATCAAGCCAGTGCTGGTGGTAATCATTGCGTTTCTGTTGTCTGAGGGGCGTAAAGCCCAGGACATTCCGGGGCAGCTGATCTCCATTCTTCTGTTTGGCATTGTGGCCGCCATGCTTGTGGCACAGCCTGACTTTGGGCAGACCATGCTGCTGACCATTGTGCTGTTTGCGCTGTTCTTCCTGAACGGGTTGTCCTGGCTGGCGATTGTGCCGCTTGGGATCATGGGCATTCTTGGCGTTGCAGCTGGCTTTACGTATCTGCCGCACGTTCGCGGGCGTATCATGCGTTTTCTGGATCCGTCTTCCGGTGACACTTACCAGATCGACAAAGCGATCGACTCCTTCATTGCCGGGGGGTGGCTAGGCCGCGGTGTGGGTGAAGGTACGGTGAAACGAATTTTGCCCGATAGTCATACGGACTTCATTTTTGCCGTGGCTGCGGAAGAATACGGCATCATTGTTTGTGTGGTGCTGGTGACCGTTTTTGCGTTTGTTGTGCTGCGTGGCCTTTACATGGCAACGCAGGATCAGGACCCGTTTGGCCGTCTGGCGTCGTCCGGTCTTATCGTCATGTTTGGTCTGCAAAGCACCATCAACATGGCGGTGAACCTCAATCTAATGCCTGCGAAGGGAATGACCCTTCCGTTGATCTCATCAGGTGTGTCGTCGTTGATGGCGATCTCCCTGACGATGGGTTTTGTGCTGGCGTTGACGCGCAAACGTCCGCAGCCGCGCAAGAACCCGATTATTACCGTTACCCGTGCTGCCCCTGTGCAGCCTGCCTAAAAGAGTTTTGCCTGTGTCGGAGAGTGAAATGAAGCCAAAGATTATGCTCACTGCTGGAGGAACGGGTGGTCACCTGTTTCCTGCACAAGCGCTGGCCTGTGAGCTGAAGCGCCGTGGGTATGGTGTTGAGCTGATCACGGACAGTCGCGCAGACAAGTACGGCAGTGCTTTTCCAGCAGATAACGTGCATCTGGTCAAAAGCGACACCATTCGTGGCAAGAACCCGATTTCTCTCGCCAAAACGGCGATTAAGCTTGGCTTGGGTACGTTGCAGGCCATGAAGGCAATCCGCGCGGCGAAGCCTGCTGCGATTGTTGGCTTTGGTGGGTATCCGACCTTTCCGCCAATGTTTGCTGGCCGTCTCTTAAGTGTTCCTTCCATTTTGCATGAAGCCAATGCTGTGATGGGCCGGGCGAACCGGATGTTGGCCAAAGGCGCAAGTGCCGTTGCAACCAGCTTTCCGCTTAAAACATTGCCTGCTGATCTGGCTGCCAAAGCGACCATGACCGGCAATCCACTGCGTGACAATGTGATCGCGGTATGTGGTCAGGCCTATAACGCACCAGAAAAAGGTGGCGCTTTTCATCTGCTGGTGTTTGGTGGCTCGCAGGGTGCGCGCGTGTTCTCTCAGATTTTGCCAGAGGCGTTGAAGCTGATGGCGCCGGAAGATCGCGAGCAGCTGGTCGTTGTGCAGCAGGCGCGACCTGAAGATCTGGAAGGACTTGAAAGCTCCTATCGCGAGATGGGTGTTGCGGCGCAGGTTGCGTCCTTCTTTACTGATTTGCCTGAGCGTATTGCGGCGGCTCATCTGGTTATCAGCCGTTCCGGTGCTGGTACTGTATGTGAGCTGGCAGCGATTGGGCGTCCTTCTATTCTGGTGCCTTTACCGGGTGCTCTTGATAACGATCAGGGCATGAATGCGAATGTGCTTGCTGAGGCAGGTGGCGCATGGCCGATCCCACAAAAAGAACTTGATCCGCAACGACTGGCCCGTGAGCTGAAAGAACTCATGGATAATCCGGGCCGTCTTGCACAGGCAGCACAGGCAGCGCAGGCGCAGGGCGCGCCGGAAGCTGTACAGCGCCTTGCGGATCTGACCGAAACACTTGTCGGTGCTGCACCGGCGAATGAACAGAGAGAGATTACCTCATGAAAATGCCAGTAGACATTGGGGGAGTGCACTTCGTCGGTATCGGCGGCATTGGAATGAGCGGTATTGCCGAAGTGCTGCATAATCTTGGCTACCGTGTTCAGGGCTCTGATATGTCCGAGAATGCAAATGTGCAGCGTTTGCGTGATAAGGGCATCAAGGTCATGGTGGGTCATGCTGCCGAGAACCTTGACGGCGCTGATGTTTGTGTCATCTCTTCCGCGATCAAGGGTAGCAACGTTGAGCTGAAGGCTGCACGCGAAAATAACATGCCTGTTGTGCGCCGCGCTGAAATGCTGGCGGAGCTGATGCGCTTCAAGCAGGCGATTGCCATTGGCGGCACACACGGCAAGACGACGACGACCTCCATGGTTGCGGCGCTGCTGGATGCGGGCCACATGGACCCGACTGTTATCAATGGCGGTATCATCAACGCTTACGGCACCAATGCCCGCATGGGTGAGGGTGACTGGATGGTGGTTGAAGCGGACGAGTCCGACGGGACATTCGTCAAGCTTCCTGCTGATATTGCTGTTGTGACCAACATCGACCCTGAACACCTTGATCACTACGGTGATTTTGATGGTGTCCGCGCTGCGTTTGCCCAGTTTGTTGAGAACGTTCCGTTTTACGGTTTTGCGGTTATGTGTCTGGATCACCCAGAGGTGCAGAGCCTTGTGGGCCAGATTGAAGACCGCCGGATCATCACTTACGGCACCAACCCTCAGTCTGATGTTCGTTTTACTGATGTCTCGACTAAGGGTGGCAAGTCCATCTTCACCGTGATCATTCATGATCGCCGCGGGGATAAGGTGACTGAGCTCAAGGATCTGGTGTTGCCTATGCCGGGTCTGCACAACGTTTCCAATGCGACAGCTGCGATTGCTTTGGCGCATTCTCTCGGTATTTCTGATGCGAACATCCGCAAGGGTCTGGCAGGCTTTGGCGGAGTGAAGCGTCGCTTTACGCATACCGGGACGTGGAACGGTGTGGAGTTCTTTGATGACTACGCGCACCATCCGGTGGAGATTAAGTCCGTCTTGCATGCGGCGCGCGAGGCAGCTGAAGGTAAGGTGGTTGCTGTGATGCAGCCCCACCGCTTTACACGCTTGCAGAGCCTGTTTGATGATTTCTGTGCCTGCTTCAACGATGCAGACAAGGTGGTGATTGCGCCTGTGTTTGCAGCTGGCGAGCAGCCGATTGAAGGGGCTGATCAGGCTGATCTGATTTCTGGTCTGCGTGCTGGTGGTCACCGTTCGGTTCACAGCATTGCCGGTCCTGATGAGCTGGCTGGCAAGATTGCAGAGTTGGCGGAGCCAGATGATCTGGTGATTTGCCTTGGTGCAGGGAACATTACTCAGTGGGCTTACAAGTTGCCTGTAGAGCTGGAAGCGCTTTCTCCCAAAGGAGAGACTGTATGAGCCAAACTGTAACCTACCCTGATCTGCTGCCATTGCTGGGTGATGCTGTGGAAGACATTCGCGGTCGTCTGATCCCGAACCAGCTGCTTTCTGCGGTGACATGGTTTCGGGTGGGTGGTCCTGCGCAATTGATGTTCCAGCCTGCTGATGAGGCTGATCTGGCTGTGTTCATGAAGGCGCTGCCTGAAGATGTGCCTGTGACTGTGGTTGGGCTTGGCTCCAACTTGCTGGTTCGTGATGGCGGCATTGAAGGTGTTGTTATTCGTTTGCCAATCCGCGGGTTTGGTCAGGTAGAGTATCTGGGTGGACATAAGCTGCGGGCAGGGGCGTGCGTTCCTGACAAGAAGCTTGCGGAAGAAGCGGCTAAGACTGGTACGGGTGGGTTTGCCTTCTACACCGGTATTCCGGGTGCTGTTGGCGGCGCGCTGCGCATGAATGCAGGGGCTCACGGCACCGAGACAAAGGACCGCGTTGTTAACGTTAACGCGGTGACACGATCCGGCGAAATCCTCACTCTTTCCAATGAGGAAATGGGCTATGCGTATCGCCATTCTTCTGCGCCAAAGGACCTGATTTTTACCAGTGCGGTGTTTGAAGGTTTTGCTCAGAGTGAAGACGAGATCCGGGCGGAAATGGCTGAAGTTGTTGCTCATCGTGAGAAAGCACAGCCCATTCGCGAGAAAACCGGTGGCTCTACTTTCAAAAATCCTGAAGGCAACAGTGCCTGGAAGGTGGTTGATGCAGCTGGATGCCGTGGATTGCAGATCGGCGGCGCAAAAATGTCGGAATTACACTGCAACTTTATGTTGAACGTTGCAGACGCTACCGCTCACGATTTGGAAATGCTTGGCGAGACTGTTCGCCGGGATGCTCTGGCAAAGACAGGGACGCGTCTGGAATGGGAAATCAAACGTCTTGGGGCGTTTGTGGACGGAGCGGCGATTGAGCCGTTTTTGGGTAAAACGGGTTAACTCCGTTCACGTGTTGTTTTAGGCGTTTAAATCAGGATTGGGTTTTGTGATGACCAAGCATGTTGCAGTTTTGATGGGTGGATGGGTTGCTGAGCGACCTGTTTCTCTGTCTTCAGGCAAAGACTGTGCGGACGCTCTGGAAGCGGCTGGTTATCAGATCACGCGTGTGGATGTTGACCGCAACATTTCTGCTGTGCTTCAGGAGCTGAAACCAGACGTGGCATTCAACGCGCTGCATGGGCCGTTTGGTGAGGATGGGGCTATTCAGGGTATTCTGGAAGTGCTCGATATTCCCTACACCCATTCCGGGGTGATGTCGTCTGCGCTTGCCATGCATAAGGAAAAGGCGAAGGCCGTGATGAAGGCAGCTGGTGTTCCTGTTGCCAATGCCGTTGTGGTCAGCCGCGCTGATGCTGCGCGCCGTCATGTGATGGAACCGCCTTATGTGATCAAACCAATCAACGAAGGATCGTCCTTCGGTGTGCTGATTGTGAAGGAGGGGCAAGAGCATCCTCCGCAGGAATTGACACGCGAAGATTGGCAGTATGGTGATTTGCTCATGGTCGAGCGTTACATCCCTGGCCGCGAATTGACGTGCGCGGTGATGGGTGATGTGGCGTTAGGGGTACTAGAAATTGTACCGCTGGGTCACACTTATTACGATTATGACGCAAAATACGTCCCAGGCGGTTCACAACACATACTTCCTGCGGAAATTTTACCATCTGTTTACCAAGAAATACAAAAATCAAGTCTCAAGGCACATCAGGCTCTGGGGTGTCGCGGCGTTACACGCGCCGACTTCCGTTTTAACGAAGGACCCGGTGGCCTAGGAGAACTGATTTGTCTTGAGGTGAACACTCAACCCGGCATGACGCCAACATCACTGCTCCCGGAAATCGCGGCACATGCCGGACATGATTTTCAAGAATTGGTGAGTTGGATCGTGGAGGACGCAAGTTGCGGAAGATAAAGGCAAAATTTGATGCATTGCGGGAACGCACAGGCGTCTGGAGCTATCGCTTCAGAAGTCGTGGCGTATCGCGTTTGCACCAGAGACCCGCTTGGGGGGTCACTGGATTTTTTGCACTTATCCCATCCTGGGCACCAACAGCGGGCGCTTTTGGCTTCCTTGCATTGTCCGCTGCTTATGGCATTACGCTGGGTGGACACGCCCGTAATGTGAGCGAATCAGTTACATCCTCCGTCGGTTTCGCGGTGAATGAGATCAAAATGGAAGGTTTGCAGCGTGTTACCGAGTTTCAGGTGCTGGAAGCGCTTGAACTTCACGAACGTCCTTCTTTGATGTTGTTTGATGCGGCTGACGCAAAAGAGCGTCTGGAAGGTATTGCCTGGATCCGGAATGCGGCCATCCAGAAGTTCTACCCCGGTACGCTGCGTGTGATGATCAAAGAGCAAGAGCCTTATGCGCTCTGGCAGCGTGGGGACATTACGTCTGTCATCACCAAAAAAGGCGAGGTCATCACCGATGAGGTGGATGGCCGTTATGCGAATTTGCTTCGCGTGGTCAATCACGGTGCGCAGCTGCGTGCTGGTGAGATCATGAGCGAGCTGGACAATTTCCCAGGTATCCGTGCCCGGGTGCGCGCTGCAAAGCTGCGCTCCGAACGACGCTGGGATCTTGCCCTGGAAAACGGAATTACAGTGCGTCTGCCAGAATTTGATGTTGGCGATGCGCTGGCTGAACTTAAGAAGCTAGATGATCAAGGTGGTTTGCTCTCCCGCGATATCGTTGCGGTGGACCTGCGTTTGCAGGATCGCGTTGTGGTGCGTCTTTCGGATGACGCCGCCATTCGCCGCAAAACCACCATCGAGCAACGGGGTACGCCCTCCAACTCCGGGAGGGACACATGAGCTCGAATAAGAACGTGATTTTTCTGCCGCGGATGCGGCCTTTGCCAAGCCGCAGATCTGTTGTGGTTTCTGTGCTGGACGTCGGCTCCACGAAAGTGTGCTGTATTATCGCGAAATTGGTGCCTGGTGATGAGGAGGACCTGATGCCGGGCCGTTCGCATGGCATTGAGGTGCTGGGATACGGCTATCAGGCGTCTACTGGCATGAAGTCCGGCGTTGTTGTGGACATGGATCAGGCTGAGCAGGCGATCCGCCGCGCGGTTGATCAGGCCGAGCGTATGGCCGGTGTGATGGTGGAAACGCTGCTGGTGACTGTCAGCTGTGGCCGTCTGCAGAGTGAGATTTTCTCCGCCACGGTGCCGCTTGGAACTGAAGGTGTGACTGAGGCCGATATTCAGCGTGTGCTGGCGGCAGGTTCTACCCATACGGCGACCGAGGGACGGGCGGTGATGCATGCGCTGCCGATCTCCTACGGGCTGGATGGCAACCGCGGCATTCGTGATCCGCGTGGCATGATGGGCCGCAAGCTGGGCGTGGACATGCAGGTGGTTTCTGCAGAAGTGCCGCCGGTGCGTAATCTGGAGCTTTGTATCGAACGTGGACACCTGCAAGTGGAGTCACTGGTTGCGACGCCTTACGCAGCAGGCCTTTCCACGCTGGTAGAAGACGAGATTGAGCTGGGTGTGGCCTGTATTGATATGGGTGGTGGCACAACCACGCTTTCGATTTTTGTTGATGGGCAGATGGTGCATCTGGATGCGCTGGCTGTCGGCGGTAATCACGTCACCATGGACGTGGCGCGCGCGCTCTCCACACGGATGGAAGCTGCTGAGCGTTTGAAAGTTTTACATGGGTCGGCCCTGCCAAGTGTGGTGGACGACCGTGATTTTATTCAGGTGCCGCCCGTGGATACGGATGGAGATCTGCCAACGCAGATCCCCCGGGCGATGCTGACGCGGGTTATTCGCCCGCGCGTTGAAGAAATATTGGAGATGGTGCGAGACCGGATTGTCGCTTCTGGTTTTGCAGGCCGAGTGGGCAAACGTGTTGTGCTGACAGGTGGGGGCAGTCAGTTGACTGGCCTTTCTGAAACGGCACGACGCATTCTTGGACGCAGTGTGCGTCTGGGGCGTCCGTTGGGTATCTCCGGTTTGCCAGAGGAAGCCAAGGGTCCGGCGTTCTCTGCAGCTGTGGGCCTGCTGATTTATCCGCAGGTGGCACAGATTGAGCAATTCGAACCCCGGCACCAACGCCGTGGCCTTAAAGGGCGCGGGAGCTATCTGGCTCGGGTTGGTCAGTGGATTAGAGAAAGTTTCTAGTGGGGAAGCGCATAACCCCCACTATCACGAGTTTCGCCAGATGCGGCGGACGCACGAGAGGAAGAACGACATGCCCGACTTCGGGCATGTTATTAGGGTCGCGAGGTTAATATGACAATCAACCTGAAAATGCCTGATATTCAGGAATTGAAGCCCAGGATCACCGTATTCGGTGTTGGTGGCGGTGGCGGAAACGCCGTAAATAACATGGTAACGAGCGGTCTTCAGGGCTGTGACTTTGTTGTTGCTAATACGGATGCACAAGCATTGGCTCTTTGCCAGGCTGAGCGTGTTATCCAGATGGGCGTTGCTGTTACGGAAGGCTTGGGCGCTGGTTCCCAGCCTGAAGTTGGTGCAGCTGCTGCTGAAGAAGTTATTGACGAGATCAACGATCACCTGTCCGGCTCGCATATGGTGTTTATCACCGCGGGTATGGGTGGTGGCACCGGTACCGGTGCTGCGCCAGTTGTTGCTCGTGCTGCGCGTGAACAAGGTATACTGACCGTCGGTGTGGTTACCAAACCCTTCCAGTTTGAAGGGTCCAGACGTATGCGTGTTGCCGAAGCCGGCATCGAAGAGTTACAGCGTAATGTTGATACTCTTATTGTTATTCCAAACCAGAATCTGTTCCGCATTGCGAATGCACAGACCACCTTTGCTGACGCCTTCTCCATGGCTGATCAGGTGCTGTATTCCGGTGTAGCGAACGTCACTGACCTGATGGTCAAAGAAGGTCTCATCAACCTCGACTTTGCTGATGTACGCTCCATAATGCGTGGCATGGGTAAAGCGATGATGGGTACCGGTGAAGCATCCGGCGAACAGCGTGCCATTCAGGCTGCTGAAGCTGCGATTGCGAACCCGCTGCTTGACGAGACTTCTATGAAGGGCGCGCGCGGTCTGCTTATCTCCATCACTGGTGGTAACGACCTGACGCTGTTTGAAGTTGATGAAGCTGCAACTCGTATCCGCGAGGAAGTAGATCCAGAAGCGAACATCATTCTTGGTGCGACCTTCGATGAATCTCTGGACGGTATTATCCGCGTTTCTGTTGTTGCCACTGGCATCGACAAAGAGCTGCGTGAAGATATCTCTCCTGCAGAGGTTCGTATGGCTGAACTCACAGAGCGTCTGCAGAGCGCTACTACGCCTACGCCCAGTCCAGCGGTAGCTGCGCCGGTAGAAGTAGCTCCTGCACCCACCCCAGTTCGTGCGATGCGCGCGATGGGCTCCGCAGCAGCCGAAACACTTATGCACTCTGAGCCGGTTGCTGTTGCAACTGACCCGGAAGTGGAAATTTCTCCTTATCAGTCTCGTCGTTATGAGCCTGTGCAGGAATATGATGCACTTGAGGAACCAACGCAGGCTTTTGATGAGCCTACCAATATTCCTGAGCCATTTATTCCACCTGTTGCACAAAAGGTAGAGCCTCAGACACGTATGCCACGTGTTGAAGACTTTCCGCCGATTGCACAGCGTGAAATTCGTGCGCGCACGGATGCTCCTGCTGCAGCGCCTGCACCACAGCCGGCATCTGCAACTCCTCAGCCAGCACCAGCCACTATGGCCCAGCAGGTTGAAGAGCATGATGAGCATCATTTGGAAGAAGAGCGTCGCCCAATGGGTCTTCTGCGCCGTCTGACTGGTGGTCTTGGCCGCCGTGAAGATGAGCACATGGAGCACCATGAGCCAGTACAGGCAGATGCGTTTGCTGAGGCTCCACGCCAGCCAGCAGCGCCTCGTTCTACCGAGCCTCAGAATCACGGTGCAGCCGGGACTCTGGACGCTGGTGGACGCCCTGCACCAGCACGCTCACAGATGATCGAAGATGATCAGTTGGAAATCCCGGCGTTCTTGCGCCGCCAAGCCACCTGATTATCAACAGAACTCGCGCCTCTCGAGCAGCAATCCGGATTTTTCCGGGTTGCTGCTTTGCGTTTTTAAGTGAAACTGTCGGTAAATGTACCTAAAATTTTCAGGACGTTACAAACCGTAATAAAGCTTTATTTTATTTGGTAAGCTCCAAGAGCTATGTTCCAGCCAACCCGCAGAGGGTATTCGAAAGTAGTGGCTCGTGAGGTTCAGTATGTACCTGGAGCGGAATGATAAAGGCTGGAACAATATGGGAATGCGTGTCGAAAAACAGACAACGCTTGCAGACAGTGTAACCTTGAATGGTATTGGGGTTCACTCCGGCGGTCCAGCTTCCATTACTCTTCACCCTGCAGACGCTAATTCCGGCATTGTTTTCCATCGTAGCACCAAGGGCGGCTACGTGCAGACGGAAGCAAACTGGAAGGAAGTCACTGCAACATCTTTGTGCACCGTACTTGGTGATCCTCATGACAGCGGCATCTCTACCGTTGAGCACCTGATGGCTGCTCTGCGCGGTATGGGCGTTGACAATGTGACCGCTTACATTGACGGACCTGAGATGCCAATCATGGATGGTAGCTCCGAAGCATTCGTTGAAGCTATCGACCGTGTTGGCCTGAAAACGCTTGGCACAAAGCGTCGTTTTATCCGCATCAAAGAAAAAGTTCGTTACGTTTCCGGTGATCAATGGTGTGAACTCAACCCGTTTGACGGCACCCGTTTTGACATCACCATCGATTTCGATCACGAGAAAATTGGTTGTCAGCAGCTCAAGTTTGACCTGACACCTGATTACTTCCGTGACGAGATTTCCCGTGCCCGTACCTTTGGTAGCGTGCAGGATGTTGAGAAGCTCTGGAAGCTTGGCTTTGCCATGGGCTCTTCCCTAGAGAACTCCGTCGCTCTTGACGGTGATCGCGTTCTGAACCCTGAAGGAACCCGTTGGGCAAACGAATTCGTACGTCATAAAAGCCTTGATGCGATCGGTGATCTTGCTCTTGCTGGTCTGCCTATTTTGGGCGAGTACCGCTCTTACAAAGGCGGTCACCGTATGAATCACTGCATCCTTGTGGAGCTTTTCAAGAACCCGGATGCTTTTGAAATTGTCGAAGCTGATGTTGCTCTGGTAGATCGTCACGCACGCGAAAAAGGTCATGCCGAGTTGATTGGCGGACTGCAGGCTGCAGCATTTGGCCCTAACGTCTCCTGAGGCTAAAATAGTTATTCAACGGTTTTTGCCTCTATTCCGACATAAATTCGAGGCAAATGCTGTGGTACTACGTGACGTTATCCAAACATTGAGATAGAAGCGTGAACTGGGAGGGATTTTACCCGAATCCCAACACGATAGGAGTCGGAAACATTGCTGCGTTCAGATGCTGCCGGGACTGCTTTGGGGGCTAATCGCCTCAAAAGAGCGATTAGATATACCTCTTTGGCGATGGCACTCGTTATTGCGGGCTGTGCAACCAAGGATGATGTTGATGATCTTGCGCTGGATGAAACTCCTGCGGAAGTAATGTTCAATGAGGCTTTGGCTCTTCGTGCATCTGGCGACGTTCAAGCGTCTGCGAAAAAGTTCTACGAGCTTGACCGCATCTATCCTTACTCCGAATTCGCGCGTAAATCGCTGATCAACATTGCTTACCTGAACTTCAAAATGGGTAAGTATCCTGAAGCGATTTCTGCTGCTGAGCGCTTTACCTCGCTTTATCCTGGTAACGATGATTCCGCCTACGCGCTCTTCATTATTGGTGAGTCCTACTTCCGTCAGATCCCAGATGTGGGTCGTGACCAGGCTGTGACTGCCAAAGCATTGGATGCAATGCGTGAAGTTGTTCAGCGTTACCCAGATTCTGAATACACCAAGCAGGCTCGTCAGCGTATCCGCGCGACGGAAGATCAGCTGGCTGGTAAGGAAATGGAAGTTGGCCGCTACTATCTGGCACGCCGTAACTACCTTGCCTCTATCAACCGCTTCAAGACTGTGGTGAGCAATTATCAGACCACCCGTCACGTTGAAGAAGCGCTCTATCGTCTGACCGAAAGCTATTATGCACTTGGTGTGACGAACGAAGCACAGACAGCTGCAGCGGTGCTGGGACACAACTTCCCGCAGAGCCAGTGGTACAAAGATGCGTTTTCTCTTTTGAAAAAGGGCGGTCTGGAGCCACATGAGAACAAAGGCAGCTGGCTTAGCAGGGCATTTGGGGATATGAAACTCCTTTAAGCCTTTCAAGGAATCGGAGTTTCCTAGACTACCATGCTGGCATCGCTTTCTATTCGGGATATCGTTCTCATTGATAAGCTGGATTTGCATTTCAGCGACGGCATGAGTGTTCTGACGGGTGAAACCGGTGCAGGTAAGTCTATTCTTCTCGACAGTTTAAGCCTCGCCCTTGGTGGGCGAGGAGACGCCGGACTGGTTCGGCATGGTCAGGACCGCGGTCAGGTGAGCGCGGTTTTCGACGTTCCAATGGCGCATCCTCTGCGCACCCTTCTTCAGGAAAATGAACTAGAGCACGACAGCGACATCATCTTGCGCCGTGTTCAGGCATCGGATGGTCGTACCCGTGCGTTTGTGAATGACTCGCCCGTGAGTGCTGGTTTGCTGCGGCAGATCGGAGAGTTGCTGGTTGAGGTTCATGGACAGCATGACGACCGCGCCCTGATTGATCCTGAGAGCCATCGTCAGCTGCTGGACAGCTTTGGCGGGCTGGAAGGTGATGCTGCGAAGGTGGGGCAGAGCGCGAAAGCGGTTCGCACTGCCGAGAAGGCCCTGAAAGATCATGTTACCCGCATTGAAGAAGCCCGCCGTGAGGCGGATTATCTGCGCTCCAGTGCTGATGAATTGAGCGCGCTTGATCCTCGTGATGGGGAAGAGAACGAGCTTGCTCTGCGGCGTCAGGATATGATGCAGGTGGAGAAGATTGCAGGCGATCTGCGCGAGGGTTATGAGGCACTTGACGGACCAGCCTCTCCAATTCCTGAGCTTTCCAGTTTGTTGCGCCGTCTTGAGCGCAAAGTTGATCTGGCGCCGAACTATCTGACAAGTGTTGTTGAAGCCATCGGCGGGTCTTTGGACCAGCTGGAGGAGGCGCGCGGTGGTTTGGAGCAGGCGCTGCGTGATACGGATTTTGACCCGCAAGAGCTGGAGCAGACGGAAGAACGTCTGTTCGCATTGCGGGCTGCGGCTCGCAAGTATTCTGTACAGCCGGATGACCTTGCTAAGCTGCGGGCCCAGATGGAAGGTGATCTTTCTGATCTGGATGCAGGTGAAGAGAAATTGCAGGCGCTGGAAAGCGCTGTGGAGGCCGCCAAGCAAACTTATGACAAGTTGGCGATTGCGCTCTCAAAGAAGCGCCAGAAGGCTGCTAAGGGACTTGAGGCTGCTGTTCATGCTGAGCTTCCAGCCCTGAAGCTGGAACGGGCGCGGTTTATCATCAATATTGAGAGTGATGTTGAGCAACGCGGACCGTCTGGTATCGACACTGTCGAGTTTTGGGCGCAGACCAACCCGGGGACCCGTCCGGGGCCGATGTTCAAAGTTGCTTCTGGTGGTGAACTCTCCCGCTTTCTATTAGCGTTGAAGGTGTCGCTGGCAGACAAAGGGTCTTCTCCGACACTGGTGTTTGATGAGATTGATACCGGTGTGGGTGGTGCAGTGGCTGAGGCGATTGGCGTGCGTCTTGCCCGCCTTGCGAACAGTGTTCAGGTGCTGACGGTAACGCACGCACCGCAAGTGGCAGCGCGTGCCAATGGTCACTTCCTGATCCGCAAGGATGAGGTGGAGAAAGACCGTGTTGCGACCCGTGTCACTGAGATCGCGGAGAGCGACCGCCACGAAGAGATTGCCCGGATGCTCGCTGGTTCCACTATCACCGAAGAGGCCCGTGCCGCAGCCAAGCGTCTTATGGGCCAAGAAGAGCTGATTTAACGCGCTCTTCCTCTTTCCCGACATGTGTTCCCCTTTAAATTTGCCTTCTTACCACCAGTAGGCGGGATAGGCTGAGCGTTTGCTGAGTTTTAGGAAAACCCACGCCACGATCACCAGTAATACAGCGCCCGTTAGTGTTGGAAACAGCAGGAAATCCCAGCCTGGCTGAGCCAGAAAGATGATGACCGGGTTTGAGCCTGCTGGCGGATGAACGGTGCGCGTTGCCATCATCAACGCAATTGCCAGCCCTGCTGCCAAAGCAAGTGCCCACCAAGTGGGACCGAACAATGTCAGGAGCAGCAGTCCGACAAACGAGCTCAGACCATGGCCTGCGATTATGTTTCTTGGCTGTGAGAAGGGCGCTTCTGGAAATCCAAAAATGAGGACACAGGATGCGCCAAAAGAGCCGAGCAGCAAGGCGGCTTCGAGGCTACCATCCATCAATGCCAGAATTGCGATGGCAACAATCCCGCCAAGCCCTCCAATGAGAATGTGACTGAGTGGATGTTTTGCAGGCAAAGGGCTGCCAGAGGATCTGAAGATATTCTCGAACTGTGCCATTGGGATATCCGTGCATTTATGTCGTTTTAAGGAGACCGATTGGTCTACTTGTGTTAGTAGACAATTCGGTATACCTCTGTCAATCAGATTTGAATATGGAGTATCTGGTATGACCGCGAAGCGTCAGAATTTGGTGCTCGGTGCCTTTGAATTGTTTTATGAGAAGGGCGTGCATGCTGTGGGCATCAACGAGGTCCTTGCGGCCTCGGGCGTCGCCAAGAAAACGCTCTACAACCACTTTGCCAGCAAGGATGAGTTGGTATTGGCTGTGCTGGACTATCGAAATGATGCCTACTTGAAGTGGTTGGGCGAGCGTCTGGAGCGCGTCGACACCGGTGCTGGCAAAATCGATGAATTATTTGATGCTCTTGATGACTGGTTCAATGACCGAGAAGAGGCGCTGCATGCTTTTCGTGGGTGCTTCTTTATCAATGTGAGCGGTGAGTATGGGCAGCCGGAGAGTGCGATCTATCAGAAATGCGTGGAGCACAAAAAGGCCGTCGAGGAGCTGATTCTCGCTGCTGTTGCGCTTCTGGGTTTGTCTGAGGATGACAGTGTGGAATTGACAGATGCGCTCAGTGTTTTGAAGGATGGAGCAATCACCAGGGCACGTGTGCAAGCGGATCTTGGTGCGGCTCAGCGGGCAAAGAAGATCGCCCGTCGTTTGCTTGCTGGTTTTCTGGGGGCTTGAAGCTTAGCTGGATGTGCTCTTCTGGTGTTGATCAGCACTCGTACTCCGCTTCCATATAGATGGTGAAGCGGAGGGCTAGAATGATGGCGAGGGTTTGGGTGGCGGAGATGCCGAGCATGATGGCGATCTGGTACTGAACGGCCTCGATCGGGTTGAAGCCACCGAGGATCTGACCTGTCATCATTCCAGGCAGCGAGACCAGTCCCAGTGTTGCCATGCTGGCGATAACGGGAGAGGCTGCGGCGCGCAGGGAGGCCTTGACGAGTGTCCTTCTGGCTTCGAGCTTGGTAGCGCCCATGGTGGTGAGCAGCTCGATGTGTTCCTTGTCTTCCGGTGTTCTCAGATTAAAGCGGCGCAGGGCAATGACCAGTGAACCCAGAGCATTGCCGAGCAACATGCCTGCAATGGGGATCGTTATCTGTGCCGAATACCACGGCACAGGGCGGCTGAGGATGAGGATGAACATCAGCAGCACGGGCAGGATGGCAATCAGGACTGCTGCGGTGAGTGGTGCTGCTGATTTGAGACGGGGCATCTGAGCGCGGCCAGCCGATGTGATCGCGGCGATTGTCGCCATGGCAACCAGCCAGAGCAGGTTGAGGGCCAGATTGTCCAGATCGAAGACGGTTTGCAGATAAAACCCGATGACCAGCAGCTGAATGCTCATACGGGCGATGGAAATTGCCAGATCCCGGGAGAGGTCCTTCAGACCCATGGTCCAGAGTAGGGACAGCGGGATGATCGCTATGAGATAAAAGAGAGCCAGATCACTCCACGCGACATTTGAGGTCAATGCACATGCTCCTGTGGGCCTGACTGTGCAGGTTCGGGCAGTTCAATTACCTGATCAATCTTGCTTTGAAGATGGGCGTCGTGGGTGACAGCCAGCAGTGTCCCAGCGTTTTCCATCAGCAGGTCGCCACAGGCGAGGGCATGTGCTTTGTCGAGGGCAGCTGTGGGTTCGTCTGCAATCCATAACGGGCGCTGGAGGAGAAGTGCACGGGCGAGTGCGAGGCGTTGACGTTCCCCGCCAGAAAGGCTGCTTGTTGCCTGATCGAGTGCTGCGTTGGGCAGACCTGTTGCTGTGAGAGCCTCCAGCATCTGAACATCTGATGGCCTGCGTTTGTGGTTGGCTTGCAGCTCAAACGGGGCCAGCAGGGCATCGCGAATGTGATCTGCCAAAGGGCTGACGCGTTGAGGGAGCCAGTTGAGCTGTTTGTGAAGCTGTGTGCGTCCACCTGCTGTGTATGAGATGTCGTTGAAGAGCATCTCTCCTGCATCTGGTTTATCCAGCCCTGCGAGAATGCGAAGGAGAACTGTTTTACCACGACCGGAAGGGGCGCTGAGGCACAGTTTGTCGCCTTCATAAAGCTTGAAAGAATAGGCGTAAAAGAGCTGGCGCCCTTGCTTGGTGACTGAGATGTTTCGAGCCTCAATGAGAGGCACACGCGTCGCGTCCTGAGGGGCAGTCATTGGAACTCCTGATTGCAGGAGGGAGAGTTCCCTAGTTACCGCTGAAAATCAAGGAGGGAGTGGTGGGCAGAGCGTTTTGGGAGTGGACCTTATTTGGATGAGCCAAGGTCATGTGCTTATTGAATGTGAGGGGCATGGTCTGAGCCGATGCCCCTTACAAAATCGCCCAATTAAGAAGTTGGGGTTTTAGCTTTGTTCATCAGCTTAATCTCAGCAGGGGTCAGCTTACGGGAGCCTTTGCCGCGCTTAAGATTGAAAGTAACCGGGTTTGGATAGTGATCCAGAGTTGCGCCAGTCGCTGCATCAACGCCTACGCCGATGATGCCGCCGATGAGAACGTTGCCAGCCATGCCAGCTGCACCCTTGCCGCTCACGCGGGTCTGAACATCGATAACCTGAGACTGGTAGCCCGGTGCAGATGCAGTCAGAGTGAATTCTTTTTTACGCGGTACGTTGATCACGCAAGGTCCAACACAAGTATGCGCTGTTGTTGATGTGATCTTCGCGTTCGCTGGCTTTACATCGATCTTGATGTCTTCAGATGTGCCGCGAACAACTGTGCCGCAACCGGCCAAGAGAATGCTGGATGCTACGACGCCAGCTACAAAATAGGATTTCATTTCCCAACTACCCCAAATTTACGTTGAGGCTAATTAGGCAGATGTCACAATTCAGTCAAATTCCTTAATGAATTTTTCTGGTGATATCTTTACCGATAGGTTGCATGTTTATAATCTGTTAAATTTTTAGGAGACTCTGAAATGAGTAGAATTTCTCATCCTTTTCTCGCGAACACTTTTTCATTTCCCTAAAATAATCTTAAATTACGTAGCGTATTCAATTAATTAACTTGGTATCTTTTAAACTCTCCGGCAACCAAGAGTTCGCGTTTGCGCAAAACCCAATCTGAAAACTGAAAGCAACTTAGGGTACGCGCATAAATGGAGGCCGGTAGATGTTTATCTCGTTCGCCCGCTTACAGATCTATTTTGTCATCGCGCTGCTGCTGATTGCGGTGGTCTATCCGCTGTATCTGTTTGGATCAGTGATGGGCCTTGATGGATTCGATTTGCGCAGAGTGGGGGGCGACTTCTATCAGTTTTTGCTGGCCTCTCGCATGGCTGTGGCAGGGCAGGCGGCGCAGCTTTATGACTTTGGCTGGTTCTATGGCGAGGTACAGCGCAATGTGGCTGGTGGCTCTGGCTTTTATGCGTGGGTGCATCCGCCAAGTTTGCTGGTCTTTCTGGTTCCGTTGTCTGGATTGACTTACCTGCAGGCTTACAGCCTCTGGATGGGAATGGGAGCGTTGCTCTCGTTTGGTGTTGCTTTCAGCCGTAAAGCACCTATTCGTGCTTTCACCTTCTTCATTTTTGCCCCAGCAACTCTGGTGAACCTGTTTTACGGTCAGTTTGGGATGTTGGCTGGCGGGTTCCTTTATGGCGGGTTGCGCTTGCTGGATCGGCATCCGGCGTGGGCGGGTGTGCTGCTTGGGTGTGTTTCCATCAAACCTGAGCTGTTTATGCTGATCCCGATTATACTGATTGCCCACCGCAGTATTATCGCGCTGTGTGCCTGTGTGGCGACGGTTGCGTTTCTCGTTGATGCCTCTGCTGTGTTCTTCGGCTCCGGTCTTTGGTGGATCTATCTGGATACGGTTCCGTCCTTGCTGGCAACTGTTATGGACCAGGGTGATGGCAGTTTCCTTTATCTGATCCCGTCTGCATTTGGTGCTATGCGGGCGCTCGGGTTTTCTGCAACGGCTGGATATCTGGTGCAATTGCCCTTTACGGTTTTGGCGTTCGTGGTGGTGTTCTGGCTGTTTATGCGTGAGCGTGAACCGATTGCCCGCAATCTTGCCGTGACACTTTGTGTTTTGCTGGCAACGCCTTTCCTGTTCCTCTGGGACTATGCTGTGCTTTCTCCGGCGCTCTATCTTTATGCGACACGGACCGGTCTGTTTGATGATGATGCGGATTCCCCTTTTGTGGCGCCGCTCCTTTTGTTTGCGGTTTATCTTCTGCCAATCGTCAATATCGCGCTGGCGGCCCATGGCTTCCCGGTGGGACCAATCTTTACGGCGCTGGCACTGGCTGCGGTGCTTACGCGGCTGGTGGGTGTTGATGACATGCAAGTTAGTGTAGCGGACGATACTGAGGAGGGGGATAACTCCCTTTCTGCCGAGCGTAAAAAGGATGAAGGGTTTGGGGCTACCTGAGCCTGTGCCGCCCTTTACATAGGAACGCAGGTTTCACGTAAAAAACGCAGATCAACGCAAAATCACGCAAAGCAACGCAAACTGCGTAAACTCATGGGCCAACTTTTCTTGGGCTCAGGGTAATTCCTGTCTAAATCTTGGCTGTTCCGGGTGGTGTGTTATTCCCGGTGGCGATAAGACTAATCCCCAGTTGATGATTAAACAGGTGAGTAGACCGGTGAGCCTTGCTGATACCTCTCAAAAAGAAATTGAAGCCCTGAACGCGGCAGAAGCTGCGCTGGAGCTGGAGCGGCTGGCGGGGCTGATAGCTGAGTATGACGCAGCCTATCACACCAAAGATGCGCCGATTGTTGATGACGCGACCTATGATGCGCTGCGCCGCCGGAACGAGGCTTTGGAAGCTGCTCACCCGGACCTGGTTCGGGCAGACAGCCCGAGCAACCGGGTTGGTGGTGCTGTTGCTGACGGGTTTGGCAAGGTCACTCATGCGGTGCCGATGCTCTCATTGGACAATGCGTTTTCTGATGAGGATGTGCAGGACTTCATTGGCAAGGTGCGCCGCTTCCTGAAATACGATCCGCTGATGGGTGCCCTCGCGGTGACGGCTGAGCCGAAGATTGATGGTCTTTCCCTTTCCTTGCGCTATGAGAGCGGCAAACTGGTTTATGCGGCGACCCGTGGTGATGGTACCACGGGTGAAAATGTGACTGCTAACGCGCTGACCATTCAGGATATTCCGCAGGAGTTGCCTGCGGGTGTGCCGGATGTGGTTGAGGTGCGCGGCGAAGTTTACATGAGCCATGCGGACTTTGCGGCGCTGAATGCGCGTATGGAAGCTAATGGCGGCAAGGTGTTTGCTAACCCGCGCAATGCGGCGGCAGGATCTTTGCGCCAGCTGAACTCCGAGATCACCAAGACACGTCCGCTCAAGTTCTTCGCCTATGCCTGGGGCGATATGAGTGAAGTTCCTGCGGATACGCAGATGGGTATGGTAGAGCTGTTTGGCAAATGGGGTTTCCAGATCAACCCGCTGATGAAGCGTT
The DNA here is from genome assembly GCF_001623285.1 of Pseudovibrio sp. Ad26. Lineage (NCBI taxonomy): Bacteria > Pseudomonadati > Pseudomonadota > Alphaproteobacteria > Hyphomicrobiales > Stappiaceae > Pseudovibrio > Pseudovibrio sp. Ad26. Next base: position 71,471 of record NZ_LMCE01000146.1, on the reverse strand, counting down.
GCGAGAGCGCCGAGGAACTCTTGCGCGTCTATCATGGGATTGAGGAGGATCGCTCCGGTCTTGGCTATGATATTGACGGCGTGGTTTACAAGGTGGACCGGCTGGATCTGCAGGGACGTCTTGGTTTCGTTTCGCGCTCACCGCGTTGGGCAATTGCTCATAAGTTTCCTGCAGAACGCGCGTTTACAACGCTCAATGCCATTGAAATTCAGGTAGGCCGGACAGGTGCTCTGGCGCCGGTTGCGAAACTAGAGCCTGTCACGGTTGGCGGTGTTGTGGTCTCTAATGCCTCTCTTCACAATGAAGATTACATCAAAGGCATTGGTCAGGATGGTGAACCCATTCGAGATGGCAAGGACATCCGCGTTGGTGACACGGTAATCATCCAGAGAGCCGGTGATGTTATCCCACAAATCGTGGATGTGGACTTGGGTAAACGGGCTGAAGGTGCAGCTCCGTTTGAATATCCCGAGAAATGCCCGGCCTGCGGTTCTCATGCTGTTCGGGAAGTCAACCCGAACTCCGGCAAGGTGGATGCTATTCGGCGTTGTACCGGTGGCTTGATTTGTCCTGCGCAAGCGATTGAGAAACTTAAGCATTTTGTTTCTCGCAATGCCTTCGATATTGAAGGACTGGGCGAGAAGCAGGTGGAAGCGTTTTACGAATATGACATGGATAAAGGTGGTATTCGCACACCAGCGGACATCTTCACGTTAGCGGAACGGGACAAGGGGTCTCTCAATAAACTGCGGTCTCGTGAGGGGTTCGGTGCTGTTTCTGCGCGCAAGCTGTTTGAAGCTATTGATAGCAAACGGCAAATTGAACTGAATCGTTTGATTTTCGGGCTTGGTATTCGCCATGTTGGTGAAGGAAATGCCAAGCTTCTGGCTCGGGCGTACTCTTCCTGGAGTGCCTTTTCTGATGCCATGATTGCAGCAACTGATGCAACTTCAGAAGCTTACCGTGAACTCAATGACATTGACGGAATTGGCGGTACGGTTGCCAATGCTCTGGTCGAGTTCTTTGCAGAGGAACATAACCGTGACGCGCTTACTGCGCTGATTGACCAGATCACTCCGCTTGATGTGGTTGTTGCTGATAGCTCTGACAGTCCCGTTGCTGGAAAAACGCTTGTGTTTACAGGTAGTTTGGAGCGCATGAGCCGTGATGAGGCGAAGGCACGTGCGGAAAGTCTGGGCGCGAAAGTGTCTGGTTCTGTTTCCAAGAAAACTGATCTGGTGATCGCGGGTCCAAAAGCCGGGTCCAAACTCACCAAAGCGCAAAGCCTTGGTGTTCAGGTCATTTCAGAGGATGACTGGTTCGAGCTGGTCGGCGATCAATAAGAAGAGAGCGAGGGAGCTGCTAGGCTCCTCTCGCTGCATTGGTAGACTTGCGGCGAGCCTACTTCTGCGCCAGTGTTGCTCTTAGGCGGACAGATGCTTCGGCGCGTCCGCCGATATAGAGCATCATGTTCTTGCCATCTGTTTGCACGCTCATGGGGATGGTTTTCTCGATCTGCTTTTTCAGCGGGTCGTAGTCTGCTTCAGCTTTTTCAAGTGCTGTCAGAGCTCTGTCGTATTCCTGGATCTTCTTTTTGACTGCAGGCTGGAGTTTGAGCAGCTTTTTGAGCTCTTTCGCTGTATCGCGATAGTTGGGATCAGTTTTGGGGTCTTTTTCCTGCTGCTTCAGCTGGCTTTCGAGCACTTTGAGCATTTTGTGTTTTGTTGAGATATTCTCTTCCAGTGACTTTGAGGCCTGAACAAAGCGGAAGGTTCTTGCTTTCTCTTTTTCAAGTGCGGCAATGTTCGTTCTGGCTTTCTTCATATCCGGCGCGTCTTCTACATGGTTGTCGTAGGTCAGCCGGATGGCTGCCTTGCCCTGGAAAATGAGTTTGTCGAAGCTTGCAGTGTCCGTCGCATGGATGTTCATCCGACGTCTGATTTCAGCCCAGATGCTTGTGCGGTTTTTATAGAAATCATCGTAGTTCTTATATCTGCAAATGACCTTCGGCATATCTCAAGCTCCATTCCAGTTGCGGTCAGATGTTCTCCAGAAGCAACATCCTTGGCTAAGAGAGTGGGCAGGAAATCTTAGCAAGATCTCTCGGGAGACCGCGATAATTGAGCCAAATTTGAAGATGTGATCGATGGGTTGGCTGAATTTGACAGGAAAACACCAGTGGGGCCGGAGCGCACCACTGGTGTTTTCTGAGATGTTTGAAGGAGTTGCCTAGCCGATTTGCTTGCGGATCTCTGCCAGCATGGTCAGATGAGTGTGAATGAAGGCAACCAGAATTTGGGCGGTCGCCACATCTACGTTCACGGGCTTTTTACCGGATTCTGGCTCCTGATATGTCAAAAGCTTTTCATGTCCATGGATTTCGGCTTGAATATACTGCCTGTCGAACTCTTCACCTTCGGCAGCAAGCAGTGCCTGATAGTCTTTTTCCAGGTCATCTGGACGTGGAGGAGGTTTTACGCCAGTTGATTCAATAACATAAGAAACGGCGGTTTGCTCTTCACTCTCGAGCACAGCAAACTGGCGCACCAGCGGGTTTTTGGTCTTCGTGATCGCCATCTTGCTGATGGCGAGAGAGAGCTGGCTGATTATGAGCGTCCCGTCGGTGTACACCGTTGAGACGTGGTTATCGGCAAGGGCGGAGGACACCAGAGCAGGTGCTGCCAGTAAAGAGCCGGAGATGCCAATGAGGGCGTTTCGGCGTGTCATGTGTAACTTACCAGTATTCATAGTTTTTCTTTCAGGTTGTTACAGTGTTGTTTGTCTTTCGGAAGTGAAGGTATTCCCGTTGCTAAGCTGAGTTATTCTCGTTGGCAGGTATACGCATACTTCCTCTTTAAAACACTAAAGGGCCTCCCGGATTTCAAGTAACTCAGAACAAGCTTGATAAAACATCACAGAGCAAAGCTGGCGTGAGGCAAGAGTTACTGAGTGAAGATGCCTTGCCCTACAAAACGATGTGTATCTCTTTGCTGATGCCTCGCTTCTTCAATGTTGTTGCTATATTGTTCCTCGTTAAGTATTGGAGATTCTCCCTCTGATTTGAGAGGGGTATGCGTTCAAAGGATCTAACGAGCTCAATGGCAAACTCTTCTGGCCCACTTCATCGCGGAATACCTGCTCACCCTGCTGATCCTCTGGCTGCACCACAGCCCAAGGCAGGTGGTATCGCAGCGAGGGCCATGGCTGCACGGCAAACCAACGCCCCAGCCTACATGGAAGGATTGAATGCAGAACAACGACTTGCTGTTGAAACGATCAACGGACCAGTGCTCGTTCTTGCAGGAGCCGGTACTGGTAAGACCCGTGTTCTGACAACGCGTATTGCACATATTCTGGCAACGGGTCATGCCACTCCGGGGCAGATCCTTTCTGTGACCTTCACCAACAAAGCTGCCCGTGAGATGAAGACGCGCATTGGCGCTTACATTGGTGATGGCGTTGAAGGCATGGCGTGGCTCGGCACGTTCCACGCGATCTGCGTGAAGATTTTGCGCCGCCATGCTGAGCTTGTTGGGTTGAAGTCCTCGTTCTCCATTCTGGATACGGACGATCAGGTTCGTTTGATCAAGCAGATCATTCAGGCAGAAGGTCTGGATGAAAAGCGCTGGACGGCAAAGACTTTTGCCGGACTACTGGACAGCTGGAAGAACCGCGGGCTTACACCCTCACAGATTTCAGCTGGTGACGCACAGGCCTTTGCTAATGGCTTGGGGCGCAAGCTTTATGAGACCTATCAGGAACGACTTAAGATCCTGAATGCCTGTGATTTTGGTGATTTGCTGCTGCACTGCATCACGATCTTCAAAGAGCATGATGACGTTTTGAAGAGCTTCCAGCATCGCTTCCGTTACATGCTGGTGGATGAGTATCAGGATACCAACATCGCGCAGTACATGTGGTTGCGTCTGCTGGCGCAGGGCAATCCGAACGTGGCCTGTGTTGGCGATGATGACCAGTCCATTTATGGCTGGCGTGGTGCTGAGGTCGATAACATCCTGAGATTTGAGCAGGATTTCCCGGGTGCTGTTGTGGTTCGTCTTGAGCGGAACTATCGCTCGACCAGTCACATCCTATCTGCGGCTTCTCATCTGATTGCGCACAATCAGGGCCGTCTTGGTAAAACCCTTTTCACTGATCAGATGGGATCTGAGGAAGAAGAGAGGGTGCAGGTTACCTCGGCCTGGGATTCTCAAGAGGAAGCCCGCTCCATTGGTGACGAGATTGAAGCCCTTCAAAACCACGGGCATTCCCTTAATGAAATGGCCATTTTGGTGCGTGCGTCGTTCCAGATGCGCGAGTTTGAAGACCGGTTTGTCACGCTTGGATTGAACTATCGTGTCATTGGAGGCCCGCGCTTTTATGAGCGTATGGAGATCCGCGATGCACTCGCCTATTTCCGCTGTGTGATGCAGACGTCAGACGATCTGGCTTTTGAGCGCATCGTGAATACGCCGAAGCGTGGGCTCGGTGAAGCGACGCTGAAAATCGTTCATGCTTATGCACGGGAACGCGCTATTCCGCTGATGATCGCTGCGGAAGAGTTGGTTCAGACCAATGAGCTGCGTCCGAAAGCTCGTGCTGCGCTGGCGGATGTTCTTGGCATGTTGGAGAACTGGCGTAATCAGGTTGAGACCATGAGCCATACGGAGCTGGCGGAGATCATTCTTGATGAGAGTGGTTACACCCAGATGTGGCGTCAGGATCGGTCGGCTGAAGCGCCGGGACGTTTGGACAACCTGAAAGAACTTATCCGCTCGATGGAAGAGTTTGAGAGCATGGCTGGGTTCCTTGAGCACATCTCGCTGGTGATGGATAAAGACAGCGATGCGGAAGAGGATGCGGTCTCGATTATGACACTACATTCTGCAAAAGGCCTTGAATTTGATAGTGTTTTCCTTCCCGGTTGGGAAGAAGGGGTGTTCCCGAACCAGCGGGCATTGGATGAGACAGGGCAGGCTGGTCTGGAAGAGGAGCGACGCCTTGCCTATGTGGGTCTTACCCGTGGCCGCAAGCGTGTGAAAGTGTGGTTTACCTCTAACCGCCGCATTCATGGCTCGTGGCAGTCCTGCATTCCTTCGCGGTTTCTTGATGAGCTACCTGCAGACAGTGTTGAGGTTGTTGAGGCCTCCAGCTCTTACGGTGGGTATGGTCTGAATAGTGCTGGTGGTGGTTATGGCGCCAGCCGGTTTGACAACAGCGATCCGTTCCAGAGCAAGTACTCTACGCCGGGTTGGCAGCGGGCGCGTAAGGCGCAGGCGTCTGGTCAGCAGTATGGCAAAATGCATGGCGGGAACCAGAGCCGCCGTGCCAAGAAGGCTGGTCCGATGACCATTGAAGGCGAGCTGGTTGCCAAGAGCGTTACTGAGGCAGGAAGCGATTTTGCGATTGGTGAGCGGATTTTCCATATGAAGTTCGGTTATGGATTGATCGGCGATATCGAGGGGAACAAGCTTACCGTCGATTTTGAAAAAGCTGGCCAAAAGAAAGTGCTCGATAGCTTTGTTGAGCGAGCTTAAGCTGCAACGCAAGCGTTAATTACCTTTAGGGTAGATTGTGCTATCTCTCTTCTAAGTTGTGTTGGGAGGTGGCAATGAATGAGGTGGTTCTCGCGCTTGCGATGATTGGTGTGGCGGGCGTTGGTGCACAATGGCTTGCCTGGCGATGGTCTTTGCCTGCGATCGTTCTTCTGCTTGTTGCTGGCTTTCTCATTGGCCCTGCCACGGGTGTTCTCAGTCCAACTGCGTTGTTCGGTGATTTATTGCGTCCAACTGTTGCGCTTGGTGTTGCCGTTATTTTGTTTGAAGGCGGTCTTTCTCTTAACTTTCAACGTATTGGCGGTGTTGAGAAGGCGGTTTGGCGGCTCGTTCTTTTGGGCGCTTTTATCGCGTTTTTGTTGGGCGCATTGAATGCCCACTATATCGCAGAGCTGAGCTGGCCTTCGGCGCTGGTGTTTGCTGCTATTCTGATTGTTACCGGTCCTACTGTCATTATTCCCCTTCTGCGTCAGGCGCGGTTGGAGCGACGGGTGAGTTCGCTGCTGCGCTGGGAAGCGATCCTTGCTGATCCGCTTGGTGCGCTGCTCGCGGTGTTCATGTTTGAAGGGTATCTGGTTTATCACGGCGACCATGGCTTTTGGGTGCTGGCGATCCGAGCTGTGGCTGGGTTGCTGATTGGCGGTGTTGGTGGCTGGGCGCTGGGGCGTGGATTGATCTGGCTGTTTGTTGGTGGTCGCGTTCCTGAATTTCTCAAAGTTCCGCTGATTTTTGTGAGTGTGATGGGCGCTTATGCGCTTTCTGATTTGGTATTGGAAGAATCTGGTCTGCTGACAGTGACGGTTCTTGGGCTGGTGCTTGGTAACTCTCGTCTTGCCAGTCTCGAAGAGCTGAAGCGATTTAAGGAAGCAGTCACGATCATTCTGGTGTCTTCGGTATTCATTGTTTTGACGGCTTCAGTTCAGCTTGGCAGTCTTGCGGAGTTTGGGTTGGAGGATTTGGCATTTATTCTGGTGCTGTTGTTCGTGATCCGGCCTATTTCGGTTTGGGTTGGAACCATTGGTGCTCACTTGAGCTGGAAAGAACGTTTGCTGGTTGGGTGGATTGCGCCACGCGGTATTGTGGCTGTCGCGGTTTCCGGCTTGTTTGCTAGGTCGCTTGTTGAACATGGGGCTCCTGATGGAGAGCGGTTGGCGGTTTTGTCGTTTGCGGTTGTGGTTGCCACAGTGTTTGCGCACGGGTTTTCGCTTGGGCCATTTGCACGGTGGCTGGGGCTTTCCAGCCATACGGGGCCAGGATTGCTGATTGTTGGGGCGAGCCGGTTTAGCGTAGCGCTTGCGACCAAGCTGAAAACGCTGGATGTTCCGAGCCTTACCGTTGATCGCAACTGGGGTAAGCTGCGGCTTTCGCGCAATGCCGGGCTTACGAACCATTATGGCGAGGTTCTTTCTGAGGAAGTTGAGAACGAGCTTCCGCTTGAGAATTACAGCGTTTTGCTCGCCGTGACTGACAATGATGATTACAACGCGCTGGTGACCACAAACTTTGGACCGCTTATGGGACGAGGGGAGGTGTATCAGTTTGCACCCTCAGAAGAGCAAAGCGAGAAGGAAAAGTTTCGCCGTGTTGTGACACTTGGCGGGCGTCCCTTCCTGACACCAGAACACAGTTATAACGACCTTGAAACGAAGATCCGTGAAGGCTGGTTCATCAAAGCCAGTGAGCTGACAGATACTTATGGCTGGACCGAGTTTCAGGAGGCTTTGCCAGAGACGGCTATTGTGCTGATGTTGATAGACCCGACCAGGAAGCTTCGACCGCTGAATGGCACCAAGCCTGCGATGCCGATTGCTGGTTCAACAATACTTAGCCTTGTTCCCTGCGAATATGCGGCAGAGCGCGAGAAAACCTCGTGAGTACTGGCTTTTCGTTGCTGCACCTTCTATACGCCTAGGCAAAGGTTTTCACTGAGTTTTGATAGCTCATCGTAACTAAGGGATTTTGCATGGACACGATCCGGGTTCGCATTCCGGCACCTGAGGCTGAAGCAAAAGCACTCTCCGATATTATGGAGGCACGCTTTGAAGATGACGGGTTCCCAGTTGCCGTCTTTGAAAGCTCCAAGGACGGAAAAACTTGGACCGCTGAAGTGCTGGTTCTGGAATCTACGGTTGATGACGCAATCAATCTGGTTGAAATGCGTTTGTTTGATCAGTTTGAAGGCGGCGTTATTCCAAGCTTTGCTGAAGTTGAGGCGCTGCCTGACATCAACTGGGTTGCCAAATCTCTTGAAGGTTTGAAGCCGGTTCGTGCGGATCGGGTTATCGTTCATGGTGCGCATGATCGTGATGCTGTCGGCCAGTCTGACATTGGTATCGAGATTGAAGCAGCGCAGGCTTTTGGTACCGGTCACCATGGTACGACTGAAGGTTGCCTTTTGGAGCTTCAGCGCTTGTTGAAGCGACACAAATACCACCGTATGCTTGATTTAGGCACCGGAACGGGTGTTCTGGGCATTGCACTTGCTAAGCTGACCAGCTCTGAAGTTCTGGCGACCGATATCGATCCTATTGCAGTGGAAGCTGCGATTGATAATGCGCGTAAGAACAATGTAGGGCCTCACTTCAAAGCCTTCACCGGTGCTGGTGTGGATGACCGCCGCTTTAATGAATTTGGCCCGTTTGATCTGGTTGTTGCCAATATTCTTGCAAGACCGTTGATGCAGATGTCCGCTAAACTGTGCGCTCACCTTGCGCATAAGTCTACGCTGGTTCTATCCGGCTTGCGGATTGAGCATGGTCCACGGATCATCTCAGCGTATGGACAGCAGGGACTGAAGCTTGTGCATCGCCGCGAGATTGAAGGATGGCTGACGCTGACCTTTGCAAAAGGCAACTGGGACTCATAAGGTCTGACAGACTGCTAAAGCAGTTCGCATTTAAATGGAAACGCATGAACTGCTTTAGCCTTTGTTTTTGCGTATCTTTATCCGAAAACCGGTTTCCACTTTTCGGAGATACGCTGTAATAATTCTGAACCCTCAATGCTGATGCAGTGAGGGTTTTTTGATGTCTGATTGAAATGCAAAAAAACAAAAAACCTTTGCTTCCTGATCCGGCAAATTGGGAGGAAATTGCCGGGGAAGCAAAGGTTTTTTTGTGTGCCAAGCAACTGGGAGGAATTTGCTTAGCTTGCTAGATACTGGGAGGAGGTATCCAGCTGTATGAGTGGCATTTCTAGCGCTTTATCAGCAGCTGATGGATGCCGGCCATTTTTGTCGTGCAGATCACTTTGGGAGGAGGTGTGATCCACCGGTTTGCTTTGGGAGGGAAGCGCCCCGTCGACAAGAGGAGTTATCTATTATTTTAGTTTGTAAAAAAAGAGATAGTTTCGCATGACACTTATGCATTTTTTGCATATCTCTGTATTGTCATGATCTGAAATTGCATGGAGTACATAGCAGATCTGCGTATAACGCATGGATTGTGTACTTCTGTATCCTCATCGCCTGAATTGAGAGTATAAATTCCTCTTAGGAGCCGTGTTTGTGTGGTTGAGTTGCGTGACGATCGGCATTAGCCTTCCGGCATGTTTCAAAGCTTTGACACAGTAAATGATAAATCTCGTGGGCCGGTTCGGTTGGCCGCTCTGCGAGACGAGCTGGCCTCGCGTGGGCTTGATGGCTTTTTGGTGCCGCGGGCAGATGCTCACCAAGGTGAGTATGTTCCTGATAGTGACTGCCGCCTTGAGTGGCTGACAGGTTTCACCGGCTCTGCTGGTATTGCTGGTGTTCTCAGTGACAAGGCAGCTGTTTTTATTGATGGCCGCTACACCATTCAGGTGCGAGATCAAGTAGACGAAGAGGCGTTTGCCTATCGTCATCTGATTGATGAGCCGCTGACGGGCTGGCTTCGTGAGAATGCGGCAGAAGGCCAGAAGATCGGGTACGATCCGATGTTGCATCCTGTTCGTCAGGTGCGCTCCTTGAAAGCTGCCTGTGAAAAGGCTGGTGCACAGCTGGTTGCTATTGAAAGCAATCCTGTCGATGCCGTTTGGAGTGATCGCCCGGAAGCGCCGCTTGGTGCCGTGAAAATGCACGGGATGCAGTTTGCTGGTGAAAGTGCTGCAGACAAGATCAAGCGTATTGGTGAGTTGATTGCTGGAAAAGAGGCAGATACAGCGCTTCTGACACAGCCAGACTCCATTGCGTGGCTGTTGAACATTCGCGGTAGCGATGTGATGCATACGCCGCTGCCACTGTCTTTTGCTTTGGTACCGACCAACGGCAAGCCATCTCTGTTTATTGATGGGCGCAAGCTTTCCAATGAAGTGCGTGATGAGCTGAGCGCTCTTGCTGATATTGCAGGACCGACAGAACTTGCACCTGCATTGAAAGCATTGGGTACTGAAGGCAAACGGGTGCTCATTGATACCGGTCTTGCGGGTCAGGCTCTTTATGATGCGGTTGCCGACAATGGCGGCCATGTTGTGGAAGGGCAGGAGCCAACTCTGCTGCCCAAGGCTGTTAAAAATCAGGCTGAGATTGAGGGCACAAAAGCTGCGCACCTGCGTGACGGTGTTGCCTATGCTGGTTTCCTTGCATGGTTTGAGAAGACGGCGCCTCTTGGTGGCCTGACTGAGGTTGTTGTTGCTGAAAAGCTTGAGGAGTTCCGCCGTGAGACGGGTGCTTTGAAGGACATTTCCTTTGACACTATTTCAGCGGCTGGTCCTCACGGTGCGATCTGTCACTACCGTGTGAGCAACGATAGCAATCTGCCGATTGAGCTGAACAGTGTGTACCTGATCGATTCTGGTGCGCAGTACGAGGATGGCACGACAGACATCACACGTACGCTTGCTGTTGGAGCTGTGACTGCTGAGCAGTGCAAGCACTTTACGCTTGTTCTGAAGGGCCATATTGCTATTGCGACCGCGCGTTTCCCTGTTGGGACGACTGGGTCTCAGCTGGATACGCTGGCTCGCATCGATCTTTGGAAGCAGGGGCTCGACTTTGACCATGGCACTGGCCACGGTGTCGGCTCTTATCTGGGCGTGCATGAAGGTCCGCAGCGGATCTCCAAAGCTCCAAACAGCATCGCGTTGAAGCCGGGTATGATCCTTTCCAATGAGCCGGGTTATTACCGGGCTGATGAGTACGGCATCCGGATTGAGAACCTTGAGCTGGTGACGCCTGCTGCTGCCATTGAGGGTGGTGATCAGAAAATGCTCGGTTTTGAGCCGCTTACACTGGCACCGATTGACCTGCGTATGGTGGATACCAAACTTCTCTCCGCGTTCGAGCTGAACTGGCTGAATGCTTACCATGCTCGTGTGCGGGAACTGGTTGGGCCACTGCTGGATGGTGAGACCAAAGCATGGCTGGAAGAGGCGACCCGTCCGGTTTCTTAAACCGCTCCTGCTTCTCTTTGAGATAAACAAAAACCCCGCTTCATGGAGCGGGGTTTTTGTTTAGATGACAGTAAGCGCCAATCTGAGTACGACAACACTGACGACGCCGAGTGTCATGGCTGCAAGCATTGGTAAGCGCAGGGCTGCAATCGCGGTGATCGCTGTTGCGGCGGTCTCTGCGATGCCGGTTGCGAAGGCTGTTGGGGCCACGACCGACATGAGGATTGCTGGTGGAACGGCCTGTAATGCTGCCTCAGTTCTACCCGAGAACGTGACGAACTTTGTCAGCACCAGCCCTGCTATGCGGGTTAGGTAAGTTCCTGCTGCCATTGCCACAATGGTGAAGAGGACGAGTGGATCAACTGCGAAGACTTCTGACATCATGACTGAAGGGCCTCCGCAGGTTTCTGGATTCCGTTGGTTTTTTCGTCATACTGGACTGCTGCGGCGATGACGCCTGCGATTGCGCCCGCGATTATGTACCAAGCGCCTGGAACGAACTTATGAGTGAGAACTGCAGCTAAACCGCTCGCTGCGAGGACTACGCCAGTTTTGCGGCCTTGCCAGAAGCCCATAACCAGACAGATGAAGAGGGCGGTGAACGCAAAATCCAGACCATAGCGGGATGGATCGCCCATGACTGCGCCTATCAGGCTTCCGACCACTGTTGCGACTTGCCAGGTGATGAACAGGGTCAGGCCAACACCGAGATAAAAGCTGAAAGTGGTGTGATGCTTGATGGCGCGCTGTTCAGACAGAGCCCAGACCTCGTCTGCCAATATGAAGAAGCCGAGGTATTTTTGCAGGGGTGTCCAATGGCCGAGTTTAGGGGCAAGGGACGCACTCATAAGCACATGGCGCAGGTTGATCAGGAAAGTGGAGAAGGCAATGGTGAGCCACGGGAGCGGGTCGGCCCACAAATCCAGTGCGAGAAACTGAGAGCCACCTGCAAATACGAAGGAGCCCATCAGCAGGACTTCCAAAGGAGACATGCCCTTTTGTGCTGCGAGCGCGCCAAACAACAGGCCGATGGGTGTTGCGGCGAAAATCAACGGGAAGAATGTTGTTACACCGAGGAAAAATTCATTGGGGTCAGCGTTGATCGCTGATTTATTCTGATTGCTTTTCACAAAACCCTCCTAGAGCGTGTTGTGCTCATTTACATTCACGCCTCACGCTCTAATTTCTTTACTTTCAGCGAATTCTTATCGTTTGATTGAATTCAATCAAGCGGAACGCGCTCCAGAGCATGGAGTGCTTTTAAGTCAGAGAGGCCGATGTCGTCTTGAATGAAATTGCGCTTCTGGTATGCCGCTGTGATTAAATGGAAATCACAGATCGCTGGAAAGCTGCTGGCGTGGTGCCAACGCGGGATTTGAACTGCCGCGTGAGGTGGGCCTGATCTGCAAAGCCGCAGAGTGACGCCGTCTCGCTTGGAGAGGTTCCGCGCACGAGCAGGCGTCTGGCATTTCGTACCCGCACATCAGTCAGGTAGGCGTGCGGTGTTTGTCCAGTCGCTTTCTTGAAGGAGCGGATGAGGTGGTACTTTGAGCGGCCTGAGATGTTCACCAGATCATCCAGATGCACGCTGCCCATGAAGCTTTCTTCCAAATACTCCCGCGCTCGTTTGATTGCGACGGGATCTTTTGATCCGGTCATGTTGTCAGTGAAGCTGCCGTGTTTCGCGAGCATTTTGGCGAAGATCATATAGAGCGGTTCTTCGGCTTCCAGATCAATGGAGCGGTTCTGTATAGACTTATGTGCTTCAACGAATTCCTGACAGAGCTCTGGGTCATGGACACAGGCCTCCGGGAAATAAAGTGTTCCGCTTTGTGGCTTGTCCGTCAGGTCTTCGGCGATCTTCTGCAACAGTGAGATGCTGGGGTAGGTCATCCGGTAGGTGTAGCCGTAGCCCTCCGGTATGCCGTCATGAAGCTCGAATGGGTTGACGAAGACCAGATCTCCGGGACCAGCGAATATCTGCTGTCCGCGTTGCCAGTAGCACTGACAACCCGAGAGAATACCACCGACAACGAACGTATCGTGAGTGTGAGGTTCGTACACATGGGTTTTGAAACTTGCCGCAAGACATTCTAATCCATCAAAGCGAGGCGCACACCAGAATTGTGCGTTCTCTCCCGAATTGAGCGGAGTTGCTTCTAAGGCAATTTTTTGTGTGACCGGCTTCATAGACCCAATTTATCCAGCGAAGACAAGGATGTCTTGAATGAGATTGCTGTTTTTTACGATTGGGTCAATGGAGATTATCTGGGGTTTGGCTAGCGGTGCTCCTCAACATTCGCCTGAATGAGTGCTGAATTGAAGTAACGCAGAGCCTTCACGTGACTTGCGTAACCAATAACTTCCGCCGGATTCTTTGGGTCAATGACTGGCAAGGTGGACTTACCTGCATCATCGAAGGTCCTGAGCGCTTTTTCGAGCGTATCCAGTGGTGCAAGGAACGGTGCTTCTGACTCTGGGTTGAAGGTAGTATCGGAGTCTGGCCTTGGCGGATCTGCGAAATCTTCAACATGAACGATGCGGACGAGCCATTTGTGGGCGCCGTCTTGCAGCATGACACCGCGCATTTCCAGCTGCCAATGGAAGTAGGAGCGGCCATGGATTGCCTGATTGAGGCCGGTTGAAATGGAGACAGCGATCAGTAGTGCAATGGATAACTCGTAACCACCTGTCAGCTCGAACACGATCATGGTGGTTGAAATTGGTGCGCCAAGGACGGCTGAGGCGACCGCTCCCATGCCTAAAATAGCGTAGAGGCCGTGGCTGGAAGCCATTTCGGGCAGGTGATTTGCCGCGATCAGGCCAAAGGCGCCACCCGTCATAGCGCCCAGATACAGCGAGGGTGAGAAGATGCCGCCGCCGAAGCGGGAGGCGAGCGTGATGGCTGTTGCTATTGTTTTTACAACGAGCAATGAGAGCATCAACGTGAGCGGCAGTTCTGAGTTGAGCGCTCCATCGGTTGCCTCGTAACCAACGCCAATGATTTCCGGATAGAAGACAGCGATTGAGCCAACCAATGCGCCGCCGATGATCGGGCGGAGCCAGATTGGCATTTTGATGTTTCTGGCAAGCCAATCTGAGCCGATCAGTGCAAACTGGAAGGAGATGGCAACAATTGCGCAGATGATGCCGAGCAGCACAAAAGCCGGGAATTCCCAGTATGTGTTGATCTGGTAGTGAGGCAGGATGAAAGCCACTGCTTCGCCGAAATAGAGGCGAGACACCAGCGTTCCCATGGCTGATGAGAGCACGATTGGAACGAAGGCGGACATTGCGTAGTGTCCGAGGATGACCTCATGCGCGAACAATACGCCTGCGATTGGTGCGTTGAAGCTTGCAGAAACTGCACTTGCGACACCTGCGGCGAGCAGGATACGCATTGTTGAATCCGGGAGTTTCAGTTTGGAGAAGACTGAGGTTCCGAGTGTGGCGCCCAGGTGAACCATGGGGCCTTCACGGCCAGCACTGGCGCCGCTGCCGAGTGAGATGACTGTGATGAGCGCGGAGCTGAGGCCGGGCCAAAAGGGCAGGCCGGTTCCGCCATGGGCCCGTGCTTCAATCACGTCTGCTACGCCGCCGGCACGTTGCTTCTTCTGGATCGTTTGCAGCAGGAGGCCAACAATTGCGCCGCCTATCACAGGTGCCAGAACAATCACATACCATGGTTGCGCGTTTGCCGCGCTGATCATGCGTTCGGAGACGGTTCCGAGCGATAACCATTGAACCAGCCCAATGCCAATGCGAAACAGGATCGCAGAACCGCCCACAGCAGCTCCGATGATCAGCGCAAGGAGCCAGACAAGCGGGAGCCGCGATGACATGAACAAACGTAAGTTAGGTTCGACCCATTTATAGGCTATACGCATTGCGATTTTCAGCGGGTTAGCTTGGTTTGGCATATTAGATTAAGCGATACGACAATGAATGATTGGCACTGTCTTTAACGAGATTCCCCGGCAAACGCTAATCAGGATATGCTCTGATCTTCGGATTTCGGATCATTATTTTCGATAAGCACTGAGAAACACTTAAGGAACCTCAAGAGGCCGCAACGTCAAGGTGGGTTCAGCCTTGCCAAAAGCTCAATTATGCTGGGCATGCAGAATACTATAATTCCAATAAATGCCGAGGTGTGTCTCGAAGTTTCGACTATATGCTTGGAAGTGTGCTTCCGGGGGGAAGTATCTGGAATATAAGGGAGGTCTGTCATGTCTCTGACGGGGATGCAGCTGAATGTTACACGTAATGCCGAGGGGATCGACAAAGCGATTGCGCTCTTGAGTGAGAAGTTTGGCGATCGTTGCCAGACATCCATGAGCTTGCGGGAGCAGCACGGGCATACGACATCATGGCTACCAAACCAACCGCCGGATGCTGTTGTCTTTGCGCAGTCGACCGAGGAAGTCTCTGAAATCGTAAAGCTTTGTGCCGACCTGCATGTGCCGATCATTCCGTTTGGCAGTGGTTCTTCTCTCGAAGGGCATCTGAATGCACCGGGTGGCGGTATCTCGCTGGATCTCTCTCAAATGAATGAGGTTGTCTCAGTTCATGCTGAGGATTTGGACTGTGTGGTTCAACCGGGTGTGACGCGCAAGCAGCTCAATGCTTATTTGCGTGATACTGGCTTGTTCTTTCCGATCGATCCGGGCGCTGATGCCACCATTGGCGGCATGACAGCGACACGTGCTTCAGGTACCAATGCGGTGCTTTATGGGACGATGAAGGATATGGTTCTGGCGCTGACAGTCGTCATGCCTGACGGGACCATTGTGAAGACTGGAAGCCGTGCCAAGAAATCATCTGCGGGATATGACCTGACGCGCTTGATGGTTGGCTCGGAAGGCACGCTCGGGGTGATCACTGAGATTACGTTGAAGCTGAAGGGCATACCTGAAGCAATTTCAGGTGGAATTGCTTCTTTCGATAGCATTGCAGATTGCTGCAACACGGTTATCGAGGCGGTACAGTATGGCATTCCCGTTGCTCGTATGGAGCTATTGGACACACTGACCGTGCAATCCGTCAATGCTTACTCAAAACTGGATTTGCCAGAATCACCGTTGCTGCTTGTGGAATTCCACGGCTCTGAGGCTGGTGTGAGAGAACAGGCTGAACGGTTTGGTGAGATTGCGGCTGAAAACTCTTTGAAAAAATTTGAATGGGCGACGGATCCTGAAGAACGCAACAAGCTTTGGGCCGCGCGGCATGACGCTTATTGGGCTGGCCTTGGTCTGGCACCTGAGCGAACCGGATTGTCGACAGATGTCTGTGTTCCGATCTCTCGTCTGGCCGATTGCGTGACTGCTACACACGATGACATCGAAGAAAATCGCTTGATTGGTCCGATAGTTGGCCATGTTGGTGACGGCAACTTTCATGTGCTTGTGTTGACGGATCTGACTGATCCTGAGGACATTGCCAAGTCTGAAGCGTTTGTTGAACGTTTGAATTACCGTGCGATTGAGCTGGGTGGAACCTGTACTGGTGAGCATGGTGTGGGGCAGGGCAAGATGAAGTATCTGCCAAAGGAACATGGGGCAGGGGTGGCTGTGATGGCTGCGATCAAGCGTAGTCTTGACCCACTGAATATAATGAACCCTGGTAAGATTGTTGCCTTAGATACCGAGTAAAGAAGTGCCATAAATACGCACTTGCTTCGATCCGTTCGGAAACATTGCCTTAAGTCGTTGCTGTCGTCTTGTTCCTGCTGTAATTCACATAGACAAACAAGTGTTTGCATGCAGCTCATAGGCGGACAGCGCGGCAAGGCGTGAGGTTCGAAGTGGGTAAAGGAGCTTAACGTTGAATTCGGTTTACATCACCGTCGGTGGGACTTTGATCTTGGCGCTGGTCATCGCGCTTGTTGGCCCTTTGGTCATCGATTGGTCAGCTTATCGTTCCCTGTTTGAAAGCTATGGTGAGAAAGTTCTGGGGCATCAGGTGACGATCCTCGGTGAGACCGATGTCCAGCTGCTGCCTGCTCCATACGTGAAACTCTCTGACGTTCGTGTTGGTTCGGTCGAAGATCCGCTGATGACTATCAAAGGATTTGAAGGCCGTATTGAGTTGCCTTCGCTTTTGCGCGGCGAAGTGCACGTCACCGAGATGAAACTCAACGCGCCAGAACTTAACCTTTCTCTTGATGAGGAAGGCCGTCTTGATGTTTTGCAAACCAACTCCCGCCGTTCCGTTATTTCTGAAATCGACCCGACCTCGCTTATTCTGGAAGGCGTGAGCGTTCAAAATGGATCTGTCGTGCTGACTGATGCACGGACGGGAGAAGTACGCCGCGCAGGCAATGCGAACCTTGAGCTTTATGCTGGCGGTTTGCAGGGGCCTTTCAAAGCAGAAGGCGCAATGCTTTATGAAGGTGTGCCTTACACGCTGAAAATCGGTAGTGGCCGAGTGGAGCGCAATGGTCAGATCCGGGTTAAGACGCAGGTGTCTCCTGCAAATGTTGCGGCTCAATTTTCAACTGATGGTTTCCTGACACACCAGAACGGTGTGGTCTCCTATTACGGAGATGCCGAGGTTCAATCTGTTGTCAGTGAAGGCTCTGATGCGCTGGAATGGGCCGGCAAGAGTAAGTTTAATCTGGACGGTGAGCGACTGGAACTGACTGAGAGTACTTTGCGTCTTGGCTCAGAAGATCGTCCGATTACCGCTGAGGGTGGCGGGATTTATAGTTTTGGGCCAGAGCCAGAATTTCAAGCTGTTGCTCAGTTCAAACAGGTTGATCTGGACCGGATGATCGGAGGTGGGCCACAGCGTCCGCTGGTCCCGACCGATGCTGTTCTCACGCGACTGGCTGGTGGCTTGAAGTCGTTGCCGCTGCTGGATGTGAAAGTCAATATGGATCTGACCGTTCCTGTTGTGGTGGCGGGTGGTTCTGTTGTTTCCAATCTGAGTGCCTTGCTTGAATCGACAGGAACCGGCTGGAAGATTGATGAGCTCTCTGGAGAGCTGCCGGGTCGTAGCTTGTTCAAGACCAGCGGTTATCTGGAGCTGCGGGGTTCTGCCGGATATCAGGGTGACTGGGAAATCTCTTCCCGTCAGCCACATCAGCTGGCGCATTGGTGGTTGGGTGAGCGTAAGGACGCTTCCAAACGGTTGTCTCCCGTTGCGTTGAGAGGTCGTGTTGAAGCTGGTTCGGGTGCTCTGCGACTTCCTGATCTTCGGATTGATGCAGGAGATGTACGCAGTGTGGGCTTAATTTCATTTGAGCATCCGCTGGATCGCAGTCCATTGATCACCGTTGATATGGATAGCGACCGAGTCAATCTGGATGAAATCCAGCGGTACGTGGAAGCTTTTACAGGCAAAAAGATCAAGCCAAGCGCAGTTGATATGTCAATGCGGCTTTACGCAGATGAGCTTGTTGCCAGTGGTGTCAAAGCAAAAAGCATGGCGGTGAGTGCGAGCCTGAGTAGGGATACGCTTTCCATTGAGCAGTTGAAAATTCGCGACTTTGCTGGTGCGTACATTGATATGAAGGGTCGGATTGATGACCTGAGTACAACGCCACAGGGGAATATCAAAGGCACGCTGACTGCGTCATCTCTCAGTGGTGCGGTTGCTGTTTTGGAAGAATATGCGCCTGACCATCCGTTGATCGAGCGCTTGAAAACGGCTGCTCCGGATCTTGCGCCTGCCAACCTTAAAGCAGAGCTTTCTGCTTATGCTGAGAAGGGGCGGACCGATATGTCTTTGAACCTCTTTGGTGAGGTTGGTGTCAGTGATCTGGATCTGAATGGCACCTTTGAAGGCCGCATTGATGACTTCGCAGAAGGTGACCTTTATGCGGAAATGACGCTTGGTGGCAAAGATGGCGTTAAAGTACTTCGTCAGCTTGGGTTCGAGGCTATCCCAATTACGCAACTGCAACCGGGAGAGGTTCGTCTTTCCTTGTCTGGTAGCCCTCGCGATCAACTGGCTTTTGGTTTTTCCAGTGACCTTGTTGGGTTGAAGATCCTCTCCGATGGGACCGTGCGAATTCCTAACCGATCTGCTGCTGTCTGGTCTGCCAAGGTTGCGTTGCAGTCTGATGATTTGGCGGATTATGGGTTGGCATTTGGTAAGATCTATCCAATCTACTCTGGTCCTCTCAAAGCGAACCTGAGCGGTCAGTTTGAAGGGCGGGGGCGAGACTTTAAGGTTTCAGACCTGAAAGGCCAGCTGGCTAATATGGATCTTTCTGGTGATCTTGAAGGTACTTTGAAAAAGGGTGGACCTTTAGAGGCATCTGGCAAGCTGGAACTGTCTGAACTTGATATGCGCAGTCTGAGCGAGCTGCTGCTGGGGTCCAATGTTTGGGCTGGTGTGCTTCAGGAAGATTCTGTCTGGTCCTCGCAGGCGTTGGGGCAAGGCCTTGCTGATGGTGTGGATTTGACGCTTGATGTGAAGAGCGACCGCGCTTTGTTCAGTGATGAGTTCCGACTGGATGCCGCCAGTGGTCAGCTTCGGCTACGTTCAGATCAGCTGTCTATCAATGAAGGCACTGGTCGGTTTGCAGGTGGTGAGTTTTCTGGTGCCTTCGATCTGCGGAGGGATCAGGGACAGGCGACTCTGTCTGGCCGGTTCCGTTTGGATGACGCTGACTTTGAAGAGTTGGCCTGGACTGATGAAGGTCGCGCTTTAGCCACTGGTAAGTTGCAGGCAATTGCTGAGTTTGAAGGAAGCGGGCGTACGATCTCCGGTCTTGTGGCAGGTCTTTCAGGTGGTGGTACTTTCAGCGTTACTGATGGTGAAATTCGCCGGATCAACCCAGCGGCCTTTGACCTTGTGATCAAGGCAGCGGACGCGGGTCTTGAGCTGGATGAGGCTGCTATTCAAAACACCTTTGCGGACCATCTGGATGCAGGGTCTATAGCGTTCAACCGGGTTGATGGGTCCTTGGGCATCGCGAGTGGGCGGATCCGGGCGCGTAACATCTCCGTTGATACTGCCGGAACCACATTGTTTGGCTCTGCGCTTATTGATCTGGAGAAGTGGGCGTTGACAGGCGATGTTTCCATGAAGACCCGTGATGAAGCACAGAAAGTTGCCGGTGCTGAACCTCAGGTCGCTATCTTATATTCTGGTCCGCTGGAAAACCCTGTGCGCAAGTTGGATACAGGGCCGTTGCTCTCCTACCTCAATCTTCGTGCAATTGAGTTGAATGTGAAACGGATTGAAGAAGAGCAGCGCAAGATTGCTGAGCAAGAGCGCATGCTTGATGAACTGAAGAAAAAGCGGGAAGAGGAAGCCGCCCAAAAGGCGCAGGCTGTTGAGGACGCGGAAAAGGCTCGGCAAGCCGAGGCTGCTGCTGCCGCTGAACGTAAGCAACAGGCGCAGGCAGACAAAGAGGCGAAAGCCCGTGCCGCCCGCTTGGCTGCTGAGGAAGAAGTGCGCAAGGCGAAAGCTGCTGAGGCTGTGAAGCGGGCTGAGGAAGCTCATAAAGCGGCAGATGCGAAAGCTGCTGCGGAGGGCAAAGCTGCGGCTGAAGCGCAAGCTAAGGCCGATGCTGAGAGCAACAAGAGCACTGTACAGGACTTTAGTGCGCGTATTCGGTCTGTTCTTGACGGAGACGCCACCGTAAAAAAGCCCGTTAGCCCCTCTGTTGCAATCGTTGACCCGCCCAAACCGCGCGCGAAATCCAGCCTACCTGCATTGGAAGCTCCGGTGACTATTGGTGGCGTGAACGAGGCGACGGTGCCAGCGGGAGAGGTTGACCTGCTTGGGCCTATCATCCAGTCAGGTGCTCCGAAAAATCTTGGTGTGATTGAGGCAGGCAATGACAATCAGGTCTTGCGTGGACCACTACCGGATTTGCAGACTGATGAGCGGGGAGCGCCTAAATTCATTGAGCTGCCAGGTGGTCGCTTGCTGCAGGTTAACTGACCAGTTGGGTCTGAAAGTGTTTGAGCACGGCGACGCGGATGCAGCTTGAGAGATTGTTTTCCGGGTTTCGCTCATCATCAATTGAAGCGATGGTCGCGGTAATATTTTTACCCTGACTTCGCGCAAAGTCTTCCAGCCCAGACCAGAACTCCGGCTCCAGCGTGATGCTGGTTCTATGTCCGTGTAGGGTGATCGAACGTTTCTTGAGGCTCATAAGGATGCCTCACTCTTTATCTGCTGGTGATGAAGAGGAGACGGAGGTCAACTTATGACCTTCAAAGCGTTTTGTCTGCAGGTCTGCTTCTGCATTTTCCTGAGATTTTTCGGCTTTTGAACGCCCGAACTTCCGGCGGTTTTCCGCAGCGGACTGGGCTTTACTGTCTCTGGCCTTTTGTTTGCGGGCCTGACGCAGGTTAACAACGGTCGCGCTCATACAATCACCCATTATATGACGTTGATGAGCCGACCGCTCTTATCTTGATCGGAAGGATCAGCTCTTCTTGCGGAAAGCATCCAGAGAAACAACCTGCGCACTTCCGTTGTCATCTTTGGAAGTCTCGTCAGAGTCAGTTTTCTCTTTCTCTTCCTCAGAGTCTGAAGCTGTCTCTTCTGTTTCGGAAGCAGCTGCGTTAGCTTCTTCTTTTTCGTCCTGTTCGACAGCCGATTCCAGACGTGCATGGAACTCTTCTACAGAGTCCAGATCACGTTCCGCAATGCGGAATTCTGCAGGCAGTTCTTCACCGGTCTTGCCAGGCTCAAACTCAAGAGCAAACTGGACAGACGGGTCGAAGAAACCCTTGATTGCAGAGAACGGAACATACAAATGCTCCGGAACACCACCAAAGGACAAACCAACCTCGAAAGCGTGCTCAGTGATCTGCAGGTCCCAGAACTGGTGCTGCAGCACGATCGTCATTTCTTTCGGGTAACGTTCCCTTAAGCGGTTTGAAATCTTGACGCCAGGGGCCGTGGTTTCAAAGGCAATGTAAAAATGGTGCTCTCCGGGAAGTCCTGCCCGGTTGACCTCAACCAATATCTTTCGGACTGCGTTTCTCAACGCGTCCTGAATGATGATGTCATAGCGGATTAAATCTTCAGCCATGTCCGGCACCGCTCATCCTTTGCGTTCTTATTCGGCCTAACTATAGCGTAGAGGCGACAAAAAGGCCTGTCTTTTATTTCTATACCTTGAATAGGCGTAGAATAAGGAAAGAGCCTTTTAACACTAAAGTGGAGGCTTCTGTTGCCAGGTGCCTCCGAACCCCGCCTGAAGGTGCTAACCAACGGGACTTAGTGGACTACCGGAACTGCATTACGCAGCTACAGCGTTGTCCATAGCGTAGTTGTCATTTGCAACTATCATTTTGGTCCGATAACGGTGGTACCATGCCGAGCAAAAACAAAGCCTTTACGCCCTCGTCGATCCTGTTTCGCCCCCCCGAAGACCGCTGGAGTACAACGGGCTTTGGTGGAGGCGCCGGGTACCGCCCCCGGGTCCGAATGGTTTATTGCGCTTGCAATTTATTGCCGTAGCCAGCGAACTGGCAGGGGGAATATAGGTGCACGCACTGGCAAATGGAAGGGCAAAAGCTATCGGTTACTGTCGCAGGGCTAAGAGAACCTGTTGACAAAGCGGCATATTCACAGGCCAATTTGAACAAGTGGTGGTGTTGAAGATTTGTAAATGACGCTTTTGCGGGGATTTGCCTAAGGCGGAAGCGCTCAAGCTATTTTCCCGGTCTTTTTATCGACGGAAGCTTGGGGTAAGACCCCGTATGCAAGATGGCACAGAGGCGACTTTCGGTAGATTGGCTATACTGTGCGCGACTCGAATCGTAAAACAGGAGATGATCCTTCGTGCAGCAATATCTAGAGCTGATGCGCCGTATCATGGATGAAGGTGTGGTCAAGGAAGATCGCACTGGAACAGGCACCAAGTCTGTCTTTGGTCATCAGATGCGGTTTGATCTGTCCAAGGGCTTTCCGGTTGTTACGACCAAGAAATTGCACCTGAGATCTATCATTTATGAACTGCTCTGGTTTTTGGCGGGTGATACCAACATCAAGTACCTTAAAGACAATAAGGTGCGCATTTGGGATGAGTGGGCAGATGAGAATGGCGACCTGGGGCCAGTCTATGGTTATCAGTGGCGCTCCTGGCCCAAGCCTGATGGTGGCTCTATCGACCAGATTGCCAATGTGGTGCAGCAGATCAAAACGAACCCGGATAGCCGCCGGTTGATCGTTTCTGCCTGGAACCCTGCGCTTGTTGACGATATGGCGTTGCCGCCTTGTCATTCGCTGTTCCAGTTTTACGTGGCAAACGGCAAGCTTTCCTGTCAGCTCTACCAACGTTCTGCAGATGTGTTCCTGGGTGTTCCGTTCAACATCGCATCTTATGCATTGCTGACCATGATGATTGCACAGGTTTGCGATCTGGAAGCTGGTGATTTTGTTCATACGCTTGGTGATGCGCATCTCTACTCAAATCATATGGAGCAGGCTGAGCTTCAGCTTTCCAGAGAGCTGCGGGCCTTGCCTGTTATGCATATCAATCCAGAAGTGAAGGATATCTTCGGGTTCTGCTACGAGGACTTTGCTTTGGAAGGTTATGACCCGCATCCACACATCAAAGGTGTTGTTGCGGTCTAGTTGTCTTTGGTTTTTTTAAAGGAGTTCCCATGCGAACCCTTATTTGCGTTCCGGCGCGTATTGGATCAACCCGTTTCCCGCGCAAGCCGCTACACCCAATCAGTGGCCGCAGCTTGTTGGAGCGTGTTGTACAAGTTGCTCGTGTTGCTGCGAAACAAACTGGTTCTGACTATGTGGTCGCGGTGGACCATGAAGAGGTTGCCGAGCATTGCCGCCATATCGGTGCGCCCTTCGTGATGACTGATCCGGAGCATCCATCGGGTACGGATCGGGCACTTGCTGCCTCCAGAGTGCATGGCACGCATCCTGAGTTCGTTTTGAACCTGCAGGGTGATGCGCCGTTTACACCGCCTGAGCATGTTTCTGCGTTGATCCAGGCTGCTGCAATGCGCCCTGATGCGGACGTGTTCACGCCTGTTATTCGACTGGACTGGAACGGGTTGGACGAGCTCCGTGAGCACAAGAAGGCTCATCCGTTCTCCGGCACAACTTGTGTGCGCAGGGATGATGGAACGGCTCTTTGGTTCTCCAAGAATATTCTTCCGGCCATTCGTAAAGAAGAGAAACTGCGGGAGAGCGACAAGCTTTCTCCTGTCTTCCGCCATATCGGGCTTTATGGCTACCGCGTTGACGCGCTTGAACGCTTCAACGAGCTTGGGCTTGGGTACTACGAGCAGATGGAAGGGCTTGAGCAGCTTCGTTTTCTGGAAAACGGTATGGTTGTTCATGCAGAAGAAGTGCAGCCGCCTAAACTTTCCATGTCTGGTGTGGATACGCCAAGCGATGCGGAGCTTGCAGCACAATTGATTGCTAAATTTGGCGACCCGTTTGATCATCTGGAGACTGGCCTTTGACGCGCGTTTATATTCTCAGACACGGCAACACTTTTGATAAGGGTGATGTTGTCACTCGTGTTGGTGGCCGCACAGACTTGCCTCTCAGTGTTTCTGGTCTGGGTCAGGCTGAGAAGCTCTCTGAGCACTTTGCTGATCTGGGTGTGAGCTTCGATATGGCTTTTTGCTCTCCACTGCAGAGAACCAAGCAAACGGCGCAGATTGCACTGAAAACGCAGGCTGAAGAGGTTGATCTGAAGGTTCTGCCGTTTTTGGTGGAGATCGATTACGGCCCGGATGAAAATAAGCCTGAGGAAGAGGTTCTGGCCCGGATTGGTGATGAGGCTCTTCGTGCATGGGAAGAAGAAGGTGTGCCGCCGAATGGCTGGCACATTGACCCGCACGCTGTGATTGGACGCTGGCAGGAATTCTTTGCTTCTGCTCCCAAGAAGTTCCCAGGCAAGACCCTTCTTGTGGTGACCAGTAACGGGATTGCACGCTTTGCATTGAAAGCATTGGCTGATCAAGGTGCTGGTGCTGACTTGAAACTGAAGACAGCAGCCTATGGTGTGTTCGATGTTACAGACGAAGGCCAGCCGTTAATGCTTAGTTGGAATGTGAGGCCGTAGGTTCTTTCCTGCTGCCTGAACTGGTTTAGATGGGAGCTTGATGCTCTCATCAACTGAGTACGACTTGTCTCTTGCCGATTGAGGATAGGATGAAGCAAATTTCGATGATCTCAGCCGTGGCTGAAAATGGTGTGATTGGCGCAAACAATGACATGCCATGGTCTGTTTCTACCGATCTGAAGTTCTTTCGCAAGACGACAACAGGTAAGCCCGTGATCATGGGGCGTCGGACCTTTGAGAGTATTTGCACGACGCTTGGCAAGCCTCTTCCAAACCGCAAGAATGTCGTCATTACGCGTGATCCGAACTACGCTTATGAAGGTGTTGAAGTGGTCAGCAGTCTTGGTGATGCGCTCACGCTTGCAAATGACATTGCTGAGAATGATGGCGTCGATGAGATCATGATTGTGGGTGGTGGGCAGATTTATAAAGAAGCGATGCCGAAGGCTTCCACTCTCTACATTACCCGTATTCATGCGCAGCCAGACGGTGACACGAAATTCCCGGATATCTATGAGGGCGAATGGGAGCTTGCTGAGCGCACGCCGTTTGATCGTGGGGAAAAGGACTCTGCTGATTCCTCACTGGAAATTTATCGTCGCAAGCTTTGATGCAGCCTGTTAGTTGTTGCGCGTTGATGACTTTGTTGTGAGGTCTGCGCGCAAAGCAAGGCGGTGGGCTGTATGGGCATTGTGCGCGTTGTTGGTGCTTGGCAAACGGCCATGGAAACCTGAGCGGTCCATAATCAGCAGTGTGTTGGCCTCTACCTTTAAAGGCAAGAGAGGTGGCATATCCAGCTCTTGCAGATCACTCAGCCCTGTGATGGGCTCATCGTCCTCTTCTTCCATTTCTGTATAATCAAGATGGCGCTGGTACTCCCAGAAAATACGTTGTTCTGTCATGCGATGTGAGCCGGGGATGAAAAACATTGCGCCGTCTTCTGGTGTAATTTTTTCCAGAAAAAGCAACGCAATCGCACCGGGCGAGAATGCATCGTGTTCAATTTCAAAAGGTGGTGTGTTGTGGCCTTCCGTTTCAAAGCGGAAGGACGGCGTGCATTGTGCCATTGCCTCGATATGGTACGCAGGCTTGGCTTTTCTGCCTGCTGCGAACTGTAGCGGCGGTGGAATAAGCTCGTCTGTGATGGCAGATTGCAAAAAGGGTTGCCTGAGAAGGTGTGTATAGTTCAACGGCAGTGTGAAGCTTTGTGCGTTATGCCAGTTGGAGAGAAGCCGCTTATTCCGATCTCTCTGCCCGACAAAATAGTCAAAGGCTTCAAACTTGAGCCTGCGAAAGAACTCTCGCGGCAACACATCATGTTTGATCCAGATGCCATGGGTTTGCAAAGCCTGAGCGCAAGAGAGAGGCAGGGTTGAATACAGTTTCGCCTGCTTTTCGATCTTCTGGCTATGAAGATCGGTCAGCTCGCTATGAAACCAATTGGGTATCGTTTCTTCGTCCCACTCCGATTGATGGGAGGACGAAGGCAGGAACCTGCGCTGCAAGCTGTTCATGAGGTATTTTGGCTTTATTGCCCGCATTTGCATCCCCGCCGCTCTTCATTAACGAGAGGTTAAGGGGATCGGTGCTTTGGGTCTTTCCTTCTGTTTCTGCTTGTGAAATCTGCCTAAAGATTAGTTTCTGGCAGTAATTGACTTGCAATTTGAACGCTGACCACCAAGATAAATAAGGGTTTGAGGCTTGCTTTTCGGGAGTAAGCCGCGAAATTTTTGAGGTGGAATGTCCCAGTTTCTTGAGCTTAAAGACTTCAACGAGTTCAGCGTTGAACAGCTCTATGCTTTGCTAAAGTTACGTAGCGATGTGTTTGTTGTTGAACAGCAGTGCGCATATCCAGATATCGATGGGCTCGATCCTGTCAGTAAACACATTCTCGTGATGAATGATGCCGGGCATATTCTCGGGGCGCTGCGAATCCTCCTGAAATACGAAGATGGCGATGTGTTCAAGATTAGCCGTGTGTTGGTCTCAAAGGATGCGCGCGGGCAGGGTATTGCCGGCAAGTTGATGAATGCTGCACTTTCTTACTGCGCAGCGACCAATGATGATGCGCGCGTGGAGCTGCAGGCACAGGACTATCTGAAGGACTTCTATGGCGGACTTGGCTTTTACGCCACTTCGGAAACTTATCTGGACGATGGTATTCCGCATATTGATATGCGTTTAAGGGTGCCGCCTGAAAGCTGAGGGCTTGAAACTCTGCACGTTTCCGCTGTGTGTTGGCTTGGTTTACGTTTTGTTGAGCAAAACAGCAAGAATTTGCCTGATTGTGCCTCTAATTCTTACAGCTGAAATTTGCAGGTAGGCTCTTGTACGTCGGTTGAAACGTGCGAAAGAAGGCTTATCTTCTTCAATAATGTCCGGTTTCTGTGGGGTTTTGGTGTTTTTCCATAAAGTGCAGCCTTTTGGCGTATCTGCATTCGTTGAAAGGCGCTGGTAACTTGCCTATAACCCTAATCAAGTAATAGTTGGCTTAGTCTAACTCTCATCTATTTGTCGGTTTGTCCGGCAGCATACCTAGTAAAGGGATCTCTCTATGCCTTGGAGCAATCAAAGCGGAGGTGGCGGCAATAACGGCGGCCCTTGGGGGAACTCCGGCGGCAACAAGGGCGGTGGTGGCCCTTGGGGTGGCGGCGGTGGCCCACAGCGTGGCGGCGGAAACGGTGGCGGCGGTAATCCACCTGATTTTGAGGAAATCCTCAAACGGGGTCAGGATCAGCTGAAATCCGTTCTTCCTGGTGATGGCGGCGGCCTTGGTTTTAAAGGCATTTTGTTCGCTATTCTTGTTGCCGTTGTTATCTGGCTTGCTACCGGTATCTACCGCGTTGAACCAAGTGAAGTTGGTGTGGAACTGGTATTCGGTAAGGTCGTTGGACAAACCGATCCAGGTCTGAACTACAACTGGCCATATCCGGTTGGCGAAGTGCGCACTCCAGAAGTGCTGCGTGTTCGCGAATTGACTGTTGGTATGGAAGAGTTCGTTCGTGGCAGCTCTATCAACCAGCGTGATGTGCCTGAAGAGAGCCTGATGTTGACCGGCGATGAAAACATCGTTGACGTAGACTTCAAAGTTCAGTGGCGCATTCAGAATACTCCTACTGGTGTTCAGGAATACCTGTTTAACATTCAGAATCCAGAAGGTACCGTGAAAGCAGTGGCTGAAAGCGCGATGCGTGAAGTTGTTGGCAGCTCCCGCATTGATTCAATTCTGACTGAAAACCGTGCCCCAATTCAGATTGCAGTGCAAAAACTGATGCAGGAAACTCTCGATAACTACAAAGCTGGTATCGAGGTTACTCAGGTTCAGATGCAGAAGGTTGATCCTCCTGCGCAGGTTATTGAAGCGTTCCGTGATGTTCAGGCAGCTCGTGCTGACCAAGAGCGTATCCAGAACGAAGCACAAGCTTACGCTAACAAGATCGTCCCTGAAGCTCGTGGTAATGCGGCTCGCGTTTCTGAAGCTGCACAAGCGTATCGTGACAAGACTATTGCGAATGCAAATGGTCAGGCACAGCGCTTCAGCAAGATTTATGAGGAATACGCGAAATCTCCTAATATTATTCGCCAGCGCCTCTATCTTGAGACCATGGAAAATGTCTTGAGCAAAAATCCGAAAATCATCATCGACGGAAATGGTCAGCAAAATGGTGTTGTGCCTTATCTGCCGCTTGACCAGCTGAACAAACGTGCTGGAGGAAACAACTAATGAAAAGCGGTCTTCTTGGCATTGTTATAGCTGCTATCGCTCTGGTTCTTTACTGGTCGGCTTACATCATTACCCCAACTGAGCAGGCGCTTGTTTTGCAGTTTGGTGAGGTGAAAGCACAGGAAACTGAGCCAGGTTTGAAATTCAAGCTGCCTTGGCAGAACGTTATCGTTCTGGATAAGCGTATCCTTGATCTCAACATGCCTCCTTTGGAAGCAATTGTTGCTGACAAGAAACGTCTGACTGTTGATGCGTTTGCTCGTTACCGTATCACCAACCCAGTGCGCTTTTACCAGTCTGTGAACAACGTAAATGAAGGTGCACGCCGTCTTGCGACGTTCCTACAGTCTTCTCTACGTTCTGAGCTGGCAAAAGCAACCTTCGTACAAGTGGTGCGTGATGACCGTTCTGATCTGATGGAAAAAATCCGTCAGGACGTGGATAAGAGCGCTGCTGCGATTGGTATTGATGTGATTGACGTGAAGATCCGTCGTGCGGATCTGCCAGAGGCAAACTCTCAGGCGATTTTCCGTCGTATGCAGACAGAGCGTCAGCGTGAAGCGACTGAAATCCGCGCACAGGGTGAAGAGCAGTCTCGCCGTATTAAGTCTCGTGCTGATCGTGATGCAACTGTTCTTGTTGCTGAAGCACAGCGTGATGCTGATATCATCCGCGGTGATGGTGATGCGGCTGCCAACCAGATCTTCGCAGAAGCTTATGGCAAAGACCCTAGCTTCTTCGAGTTTTATCGTTCCATGCAGGCATATACCAATGCTCTGGAAGGTGGCGATACGTCTCTGGTGCTGTCTCCTGACTCTGACTTCTTCCGCTACTTCAACGATCCAGCAGGAACGCGGAGTGCTCCGGCGGTTGGTGCACCACAGTAATGAATGATTTTATTGTGGCTCTGGGACTTGTCCTCGTTGTTGAGGGAGTTGTTTATGCTCTAGCCCCAGGCCATTTGAAGGAATTCATGCGGAAAGCTCAGGAAATTCCTGATCAGTCTCTCCGTCTTGGTGGTGTTGCTGCGATGGGGCTGGGTGTGTTGATTGTATGGTTGGTGCGTTCGCTCAGTGGCTAGACGCAGATTTGCCAATGATACAACTGCGAGAATTCAGCCTGACGCAGTTAAGAAATAAATGTTAGTTTTGCCCGCGCTTTATTAACCAAGCGCGGGCATATTTGTTTTCAGTATGCGTTCTGGTGAAGTGTTTGTGTTCACCTGATAATCTGAGGAGTTGGCTTATGGCCGGTGTTTTCCCTCGCCTTGAGCTTGGACGATCGATCAAGGCAATTGTTTTTGCGAGTGTGCTTGGAGTTGCGGCTGTGACCGGCAGCTTGGATAGTGCTCGCGCAAGCGGCCCAGAATCTCTGGCAGACCTTGCTGAAGAGCTTGGTGATGCCGTGGTCAACATTTCGACTGCGCAAAGAGTGAAAGCTAAGCGGTCTCTCCAACTGCCAGATGTCCCTGAAGGATCTCCTTTTCAGGAATTTTTCGAAGAATTCTTCAACGGGCAAGAGCCTGAAGGTGAAAGCCCACAGCGTGTTCAATCGCTTGGTTCCGGTTTTGTCATTGACGGTGAAAAGGGCATCATTGTTACCAACAACCATGTGATCGAAGGTGCGGATGAGATCACCGTTAACTTCAATGATGGTACCAAACTGTCAGCACAGTTGCTTGGATCTGATGAAAAGACGGACCTTGCTGTTTTGAAGGTTGAGCCTCAGTCGACCTTGGACTCTGTGAAGTTTGGTAGCTCCGAAGTGCTGCGTGTTGGTGACTGGGTGATGGCGATTGGTAACCCGTTCGGTCTTGGCGGCACAGTTACAGCAGGTATTGTTTCGGCACGAAACCGCGATATCAACTCCGGCCCTTATGACAACTTTATTCAGACCGATGCCGCCATCAACCGAGGCAACTCGGGTGGTCCGCTGTTCAACATGGATGGTGAAGTTGTTGGGATCAACACTGTTATCTTCTCACCTTCCGGTGGGTCTATCGGCATCGGCTTTGCCATTCCTGCAGAGACTGCTACCCGTGTGATTGCGCAGCTGCGTGAGTTTGGCGAAACCCGTCGCGGCTGGCTTGGTGTGCGTATTCAGCATGTGACTGAAGAGATTGCTGAAAGCCTCGGTATGGATAGTGCGCGTGGCGCTTTGATTGCTGGCGTGACTGAAGGTGGACCAGCGCAGGAAGCTGACATAATGCCTGGTGATGTTGTGCTGAGCTTTGATGGTCGGAACGTTCCTGAAATGCGTGATCTACCGCGCATGGTTGCGACCACAACGATTGGCAGTACTGTTCCGCTTATGGTTTTGCGCCGTGGTGAAGAAGTCGAGCTTGAGGTTACTCTCGGACGTCTTGATGAAGTGGCTGAAATTGAGAAGGTTGAGGAAGAGCAAGAAAGTCCGAAGAGCAAAGCGGATGAAACCGTTGTGCTTGGATTGTCTCTGGCTAAAATCGATGAGCCTTTGCGTGAACGTTTTGCCCTGTCAGATGAAATCGAAGGCGTTGTGATTACCCGCGTTGCTGAAGGCAGTTCTGCTGAAGACAAACGCGTTCGCGCTGGTGACGTGATCGTTGAGGTGGCTCAGGAGCCTGTTGCCGCGCCGAAAGATGTGGTTGCTATGGTTGAAGCTCTCAAGGCAGACAAACGTCGCTCTGCCTTACTGCTGCTCTCCAACGGATCAGGGGAACTGCGGTTTGTGGCGGTCCGTATCGAGGACTAGTCTGTTTAAACCAGACATGAAAAAAGCCGATTCCAGATTGGGAGCGGCTTTTTTATTTGAAGGCAAAGAAACTTAGTTCTTTGCAAATTCGTCGTGGCTGTAGCCTTGAATGTAGAGCAGGGCTGTCAGGTCGCCGTAGTTGATCTTAGCGCGAGCTTCAGCGGCCACTTTAGGCTTTGCGTGGAAAGCAACGCCAAGACCGGCAGCGCAGATCATGGCCAGATCATTAGCGCCATCACCCACTGCTATGACGTCTTCCAGCGTGATGCTCTTTTCCTCTGTTAGCTCGTTGAGGCGGTCCAGCTTTGCTTGTTTGCCAAGGATCGGTTCAGCAACCTCACCAGAAAGTTTGGCTTCTGCTTCCAGAAGGATGTTGGCCTTGTTTTCATCGAAACCGATGACCTCCGCAATCCTTTGCGTGAACGAGGTGAAGCCACCGGATACCAATGCGGCATATCCGCCATTGGCTTTCATGGTCTGCACGAGTTCTCGTCCACCAGGTGTCAGTGTGATACGGTTTTTGATGGTCTTGCCGATGACGTCTGTGCCCAGGCCCTTAAGCAGGGCAACACGCTGGCGCAGAGCTGGTTCAAACTCAATTTCGCCACGCATAGCGCTCTCGGTGATCTCGGAGATTTTCTCTTTCAATCCCAGCTCAGCTGCAAGTTCATCAATGCACTCCTGTTGGATCATGGTGGAATCCATATCTGCGATCAGGAGTTTCTTTCTGCGGCCATTCTGGGGTTGAATGAAAACATCAACTGGCGCATCTGCAAGGTTTGTGCGAATAGAACTTTCGAGTTCTTCAGGTTCTGCGTGGCCCTCAATTGTCAGGTCCACTGCGATGTGTGGGTTGAGAACCTTAACCTGAGGGGTTGTAGGCAGAAGGGCACTGACCTTCTCAACGAGATCCTCAGTGACAGCGGGTTTGGCTGGATTGGAAATGAGCGTGACAACAAACGACATAAGCAGCTCTCGGACTGTGCAAGTGAATGGCACTGGAAAAAGGCCTGTTGCGGTGTTGATAGCCGGACCAACGGCCAGCGGCAAGACAGCTCTTTCCATTCAGCTGGCAAAAGAGCTGAATGCGTGGGTTGTTAATGCAGATTCCATGCAAATCTATTCTGATCTGCACATTTTGAGCGCGCGTCCAAGTGCGGAAGAAGAATCGCAGGCATCGCATCACCTGTTTGGCCATGTGCCCAGTGACCAGCCTTACAGTGTGATGAACTGGCTGACGGAGTTTGAAGAACTGTTGTCTGACGCGCGGCAGGCGGGTCGCCCGCTGGTTGTTGTCGGCGGGACTGGTCTTTACTTTAGGTCTGCGCTGGAAGGACTGTCCTTGATGCCCGATATCCCTGAGGATGTGCGGCAGCATTGGAGGGTGTTCTCACAGGATGCAGCAGCAGGGGCGCTTCATAACGCTCTGGGAGAGCGCGATCAGATTATGGCTGACCGTTTGCATCCATCAGATACGCAGCGCATTGTACGCGCTCTGGAGGTTATTGAGGGGACAGGTAAGTCTCTATCAGTCTGGCAGAATGAGCGCAGTACTCCTTTACTGAGCACAGATGAATCCGTGAGAGTGGTGTTATCGCCAGATCGCAAGGTGCTGCATGACCGGATCCATCGCCGATTTGATTTGATGGTGGAGCAGGGGGCTGTTGAGGAAGCGTGCGCGCTTTGGGCCAAGGGTCTTGATCCAAACTTGCAAGTAATGAAGGCGATTGGCGTAAAGCAGCTTGCAGAAGCCACTCAGGGACTCACCAGCATGGACTGGGCAGTTGAGAAAGCTAAGACTGAGACGCGTCGCTATGCAAAGCGACAATCCACGTTCTTCAGGGGACAACTTTCGACCTGGCAAAATATCGACCCGCTCAAAACAAGCGAAATTGAAGCCTTTGTTGAAACTGTGAAGACTGCATTTTCTCATCGATCTTAATGCTGGCTTTTATTGATTGGCGAAAAACCCTGTTAAAATTGGCAGATAGATAGTTTTACTGATGAATTTCTGAGTGACATCTTTCTATGGTTTCTTTAAAGAGAGGCGCACGTTTGGCAGAGGCCGCCAAACAAGCCATACTATTTTCCGAGAAATTTAATTTGCGGCGGAGCTGAGGCTCCTTAGAGCTCTGGTCGGTGTGAGAATACTCCACCGACCAGTACTAATTTTAAGTGATTGTGATGAGTTGTATAAGACTAGGTTTACCTTAAGTCATTGTGCGGCTCGCATAATTGGCGTTATCCGGCAAATCTGTGGTATCTAAAGATCGTAATTTCGCCTTATTAAATGTTGTCTGCATACTTTCTTCGAGAAAATCCTACTGAATTTCAAAGGATTGCATGTAGCAGGACTTCTGACGCTTTTTAGACATAATGAAGTGCCATCAAGCATTCGGCTTTGAATTTTGATGGTATTTAAAAGCATATTGCATGCATTAAGGCGGTTGTAATCTGTGGGAGAACTCTCCAGATGTGACCTGAGGCTGTTGGTCTTACGTGGCTGGTTTTTCTGGCTGGCTGGCGTGTGATTATAATGGAGGAAGCAAGCGTGACACTCCCAATCCTGGAAACGAAACGGCTGCGGGCACGACCTTTTACCTCTGATGATCTGGCAGATCTTGTAAGCCTTCATAGCAATCCAGAGGTCAATCGTTACTTACAGCCCACTAATGTGGCCTGGGATGTTTCGATCGTGAAAAAACGATTGGCAAGCTTTATTGAGACTCAGGAACTGATGGGTTTCAGCCAATGGCATCTGTCGACGCATGAGGGTGAGTTCGTTGGCCGTGCTGGTTTCTCTCTTTACGAGAAAACCGCCGAAGTCGAGATGGACTACACTTTGTTAGAGCACTTCTGGAACAAACGTTTTGGCAGTGAGATTGCGCAGGCGCTGGTGGAGTGGTTCTTCGAGAACACCTATTACTCTCACCTTTTGGCCTTTGCTCATCCAGAAAATCATGCTTCCAAGAAAGTCATGAAGCGTGCAGGCTTTGAGTTTCGTGAGACGCGTCTGGTTGATGGGTTGCCATGCGAATTTTATCAGGTGCTTAGCCCAAGCTGTCAAAAGCTTGCTGTTCCGGCCTGAACTGGCACAAAAAAAGCGCGGGGCTTTCGACCCGCGCTCTTTCCGTGAAAATTGAATGACTTAAACGGTGATTGCGTCTTCCACGTTGACCTGACGCTGACGTCGGATTGTCAGTTTGTTCAGTGCAGAGACGTAGGCGCGGGCAGAGGCGACCAATGTATCTGTGTCTGCACCTTTACCAGTTGCGATTTTGCCGTTGTCTTCCAGACGAACGGAAACTTCAGCCTGCGCATCGGTGCCTTCTGTTACTGCATGTACCTGATAAAGGGACATGTTCGCGTCATGCGGCCAAATTGCCTTGATCGCGTTGAAGGTGGCATCAACCGGGCCGTCGCCTGTGGCTTCACGGGTTTCGTGCTTGCCGTTGACGTCCATGGTCAAGATGGCTTTCTGAGGTCCACCAGTACCAGCAATCACTGTCAGAGCGATAACCTTGACGTTCTCGCTCTCAATTGTGATCTGGTCTTCCACCAGCGCTTCAATGTCTTCGTCGTAAACGTTTTTCTTGCGGTCTGCCAAGTCCTTAAAGCGGCGGAAGGCTTCCTGCAACGCGTTGTCGCCCAACTCATAACCCAGCTCAGACAGCTTGTCTTTGAAGGCATGACGGCCAGAGTGCTTGCCCATAACCAATGAGGTTGCACGAACTCCAACATCTTCCGGACGCATGATTTCGTAGGTTTCTGCGTGCTTCAGCATGCCATCCTGGTGAATACCGCTTTCGTGGGCAAATGCGTTTTTGCCGACGATTGCTTTGTTGTACTGGACGGGGAAGGAGGACACTGCAGAGACCAGCTTAGATGCGCGGGTCAGATAGGCTGGATCGATGGTGCATTCATATGGCAGCACGTCGCCACGTGTGCGCAGGGCCATGACGATTTCTTCCAGCGCGGCGTTGCCAGCGCGCTCGCCCAGACCGTTGATGGTACACTCGATCTGACGTGCGCCGCCTGCGACACCAGCCAGAGAGTTTGCTGCAGCCAAGCCCAAGTCGTTGTGACAATGCGCTGAGAATATTGCCTTATCTGAGTTCGGAACATTGGCGATGACCTGCTCGAACATGGCTTGATACTCAGCAGGTGTTGCGTAACCAACGGTATCCGGCAGGTTGATGGTTGTTGCGCCGGCGTTGATGGCGGCTTCAACACAACGGCTCAGGTACTCGATGGAAGTTCGGGTGGCGTCCATTGCGGACCACTCGATATCGTCGATCAAGTTGCGGGCCTGTGTTACCGTCTTGGTGATGATCTCCAGAACCTGCTCTTCTGTTTTGTTCATCTGGAATTGCAGATGGATTGGAGAGGTGGAGACGAATGTATGGATACGGCCTTGATTTGCCTGCTTAATTGCTTCGCCAGCGCGGTCAATATCCGCTGGGATTGCACGGGCCAGGCCTGCGATTACGGAGTTTTTAGAGCGTTTGGCGATTTCGCTGACCGCTTCGAAGTCACCCTGAGAGGCAATTGGAAAGCCTGCTTCAATGATGTTGACGCCCATTGTGTCAAGTAATTCTGCGACTTGCAGCTTTTCTTCCAAGGTCATGGAAGCGCCGGGAGATTGCTCTCCGTCGCGCAGAGTGGTGTCGAAAATAACTACTTGGTCTTTAGCGGATGCGGTCATTGGTGATGCCTTCAACTTTGCCCCGACAGCTTATGTGTCCTGAATAGCGCCTGGGGATTTTTCTTCATTCTCAGATATTTAAGAGTGATCCCCTAAGTGCCCGCCCAGATACGGGGCCGCCGACGCCTAGGGGCATCTAAGTAGAAGGAGCGCGCGTAGGAAGAGGCCGCCATGCGGGCGCATGGTGCTGTTTTCATTCAGATTGTCGCGGTTCGCGATCATTATCTGTCAGCTGCCTTTTCGTCGCTATGGCTTGGAATCAAAGTTTTCCAACTACTTACGTGTCAGATACCTGTTTGAAATTACAAGCCAAATCTTCTTGTAGCGTTACCGAGTAAGTCTCGTTTTTGCCTAATCTGTAATTTTCCTAGCGGATATGAGGATTAAACGCAAGAATTTTACTCAAAGACAGGGCTCTGATTACTCAAAAGTATATGCAGCTCACGCTGAGATAATCTCAATTGGCTCACAGAGCAGTCCCAATATGCGGGAGATGCGGAGGAGGCGGAGAGCTCTCCTCCAGTGTTATCGATCAAAGGAGCAGTTCGCCTCGGGCGAGGATAACTGCCTGCCCACCTATGCGGTGAGCGTGAATGGCGCCAGACCGCATTTCCATTTCCAGTGAGATGGAGGAGGGGCGGCCCATCTTGAAGCCTTGCTCAATGAGGTACTTGTGTGTGCCGTCCAGTGGCTGGTCGAATTCTGCGATGGACCCGGCAAAGGCGGCGACTGCTGACCCTGTTGCAGCATCTTCGCGTGGCAAGCCGTTTTCCAGATAGACCATGCGCGCGTGGAATGCGCTGTCTACGTGGATGGTCTGGCGGCAGTACGCAAAGGCATTGTTGTGGTCGATGGTGCCGAATGCCTCTTCCCAGTATTTATGAACTGGCTGGATACGGTTGATCGCGTCCATATCTGCAACTGGAACAAATGCAAATGGCAAACCTGCTTCCCAGGCTTTCGGCTTGTGGTTTTCGAATGTGATTTCATTCGGTTCCAAAGACAGTGCTGCAGCAATCACATCTTTTTCGCCGAGCTTCTGGGCTGGCTTTGGCAGTCTTGGAACATCAAACTCGGCAGAGGTGGCCTTGTCTTTTTGCAAGGCGACTGCACAGCGTACCAGTCCGACTTTTTCCTCTAGCAGCACCAGAGCATCCATATCGTTATCTGGCGCACCGAAGCGGTTTTCGGCCATCAACACGGCGGTGCCTACGGTTGGATGGCCTGCAAATGGCAGTTCCATGGACGGAGTGAAGATGCGGATTGAAGCGTTGTGAGCGATATTGTCTGGTGGCAGAACGAAGACAGTTTCGGAGAGGTTAAACTCACAGGCGATATGCTGCATCTGAGCGTCTGACAATCCCTTTGCATCCAATACAACTGCAAGCGGATTACCTGCCAGCGCCTTATCAGTGAAAACGTCTAGCAGGGCATAAGGTCTGGCCATTTTTGAAGTCCAATTATCTCAGTTGGGTGCTGCGCTTGTGGTCTTGCGTCACAAGCGCAACTTGCGAAAAATGTTTGCTTGAGCGCCACTCAAGATTGTTTTGGCGCTAAATACAAGTCTGCAAATGAATATAGCTCGTTAATTTAACAGATGTGCGGTGAGCGCCAAGGCATATGGGGGGACGCTGTATTCCTTCAGGTCGGCAAGGGATTTCACGATAACTGCTTCTTCCAACTCAGGTTTTTCCTGGTTTGCGTTGAAATGTGCAATTTTTGAAAGGATTTCGTCTGAGGTGAGTTGCAATGTTAAAATACGCGCGATTGCGAGGCGTGGCCCATCTTCGATTGCGAAGACGTCCTCCAGCTCTCCCTGATCCAATGTGAGGCCTGTTTCTTCTTCCAGCTCGCGGGCGATGGAGCCGAAGATATCCACCTTCCCAGTGGACGTGATATCGTTGAGATCAAGATTGCCGCCGGGTGGGTATACCTGACCTGCCGTTGCGGTGTTTGCTGCCATTTTGCCAAATACGAGATGGCCCTCGCTGGAACGGAGGACTGCGCAGCCAAATAGATTTTTGGCACTTCTGTCAGGAAAGCCCCAATCGCGCCATGCGAGGAATTCGGAGTAGTTGATTTCTACCAGATCACCGGAAAATTGCTTCTGGTCCAAGGAGTATTGATACAATGATAGAACCTTACCATCCCAAAGATCCGGGTTATTGGAAATCAATGTCTGCCAGTTTTCTTTAATAGCCACTTGGTTATTAGTGGCGAAATCCCATTCGTCTGAGGCATTGAGGTTCAGGCTGATATCTGCGATCTCGTGGATTTGTGGGGTGAGATCTTTTTGCATGTGCTCAATCGGGCCAGCACCTTTAAAAGCACTCGGCCTGTTGCTTGTGCTGTGATAGCCGTGGTGTGCATAGAAAGGCGCTGCGTTTGCGTCTGACTCTAAGCGCATTCGGGTGCATTGCATGCGTTTGGCAGCTTCTTCAGCGCCTTCCAGCAACCAGGCTCCGTGGCCTTTGCCGTGTGCCTCGGGCAACACAAACAGACAATCCAGCAGAGCGGTCTCTGCGTTTTCCTTGGTGATGCGCGCAAAACCAAGAGGTCGTTCCTGATCGGTGATGACAAGGATCGGATCTGCCTCGATCATTTCCGGGGTGATCTTCCAGTGGTCCCGAAACTCCCGCATGTCTTGCGGGTCATACCCCCAGTGGCCTTTGGCAGCGTGCATAATATCTGTAAGGGCAATGGCTTGGCTTTTTGCGGCGAGCCGCATCTGGCAATGCATTCTTTTTAATTCTCCAAATTCAACCAGCACCTGTTGTGCTTAAGCCCGAGGAAGTTGAGGCTAAAGATTTGCCAGTCTTCTTTTCGGTCTAGTTGAAACAACCAGCCAATAGTGGCCCAAAAGAGGAAATGGTTTCAAGTGACCAATGTGATTTGAAGGATATCCAACCCGAAAAGATTAGAGATTAACTATTTGCATGAGGTTCGTAGGCTGACAAGAGCTTTCCGGGCAGGCATGGCCTGTTTGCCCAATCGCATTGCGCTCTTTTTGACCCGTGACAATCACAGTTGAGAAGGTACTCATGCGCATTTTATTGTCACTCCTTTGCTTGCTTGCGGTTGCCTCTGGCCTGCCTGCCTATGCGGTGAGCTGGCAAGCGAGTGGGAGTGAAAAAGAACTGCTGCTGACCAAGGGGGTTGGCGGGTTGACGCTTCTTCATAACCGGGCAGGGAAAATCCATCGTTCCACACGATCGGAAATGTCCAAGAGCGCCCTGATTAATTCGCTGAATGCAGAAGCACTTGCAGGTAATGCAGAAGCAGTCTTCGGGTTGGCCGTGGCGCATGAAATGGGACACGGTGTGCCGCGTGATCTACCCGTTGCCATGGAGCTTTATGAAAAAGCTGGTGAGATGGGGCTTGCGGCTGCCTACAACAATCTGGGTGAGATTTACCGGCAGGGAAAACATGGTGCACCGGATGCGGAGAAAGCGCGCGAGCTTTATCAGATCGCCGCTGATTGGGGCGATGCCTGGGCGCAGAACAATCTCGGCCTTCTTTATCTGCATGGCATAGGTGTGGCGCGGAACCCGAAGCTGGCTTTTTATTGGGTCAAAGGTGCTGCCATGGCTGGGTTGATGCAAGGCATTGAAAACCTTGCTGGCCTCTATCGCGATGGTGTTGGTGTTGAACGGGATACGATGCGCTCTCGTACACTCTATCGCAAAGCTATCTCTCTTGGGTCCATTGACGCGCATGTGCCACTTGGCGAGCTATTGGAGAATGGAGATGGCGGCAACACAGACCTTGCTGCTGCTATCCGGCATTATCGTGTTGCGGCCAACGAAGGTCATTTGCTGGGCAATCATTATCTCGGTACGCTTTATGAAGATGGTGTCGGGGTTGATCGTGATCTGGAGCTGGCTTTCTTTCACTATGAGCGGGCCGCGCGGCGTGGGCTGGCACGGTCTCAATTTGCTCTGGGGCGGTTCTATCTATTGGGGCAGGGAACAGAACCGAACTTGCAAAAGGCGATCCGGCTTTACAAAGCATCAGCCAAGCAGGGCAACGCGCAAGCGCTGAATGATCTGGGTGTGCTTTATGAAAATGGGCGGGGGGTGCCGCAGTCCTATGAGTTGGCGCTGGAGTTCTATACGGCTTCATCGGCTCGTTTTCCGTTTGCATTGACCAATGCGGGGTTGCTGTATTTGAATGGGCGCGGTGTGCAGCAGGATGTCGACTTGGCGAAGAAGTTGTTTCAGCAGGCCTCTGAACGAGGGGAGCCTGTAGGGGACGTGCTGCTGGGTAAAGTTTATTTGCAGGGCTTCAATGAAGAACCTAACCCCGGTGAAGCTGCGCGGATGTTTCTGCTTGCTGCGTCCAAAGGGGTGCCAGAAGCGTTCTATCTGCTTGGGTATTGTCATGAAAGCGGGCGATGCTTGGGGCGTAATCTTGTAAAGGCTCGTGATTTTTACAAGATGGCTGCTGAGCAGGGGTATCCTGAAGCAGAGAGAGCATTGCGTCAGCTTGAATGGCGCCTGAGAACTCAGAGCAACAATTAAACACAAAAAGAGCCGGTTTTGCGCCGGCTCTTTTAGGTATTGGTGCAAGCATGCTATTTGCTTGGCGTACTCTGGTTGGCCTTGTCCAGTGGAACGGGGCGCACGATGTTGAACCAGAAATCAAAGCTGTCCAGCATTGCGAGCAGATCAGTCAGCTTGGAGGCTTCGCCGTCCACTGTGATCATGCCGGATTTGATGGCCTCATCAAATGTTTCGATGCCCAGCATAATGTTGTCGAGCGTGCTTCTGTCCAGTGTGACGGTCGCGTCTGCATTGTCCAGCTGATAACCTTCAATATGGCTAAGGGCCGCGTTTTGCAGCTCCATTGCATATTTCTGATCCGTATCCGGGAAGATCCAGTTCAGCTTGATTTGCTGATCACCAGCCTTGGTGTTGTTCAAGCGCATGGCCGCGTAATCAAAGAGCAGATCGACATCCATGGAGCGGATGATGTCCGGGCTTGCCGTATCTGGTGAGGGGAGTTCCTTGATACCAGAGCGGAGCTCCTTTGCGCCGGAAAGGTAGAAGTTGCGCCATGGCCCGGATTCTGCCTGATAGCCGAGTTGCTCCAAAGCATCGGCCTGCAGTTGTGCTGCATCCTCGTTATCTGGTTGCGCGAAGACAAGATGATTGAGAACCTCTGCTACCCAGCGGTAGTCGCCTTTATCGAAGGATTCCTGTGCTTTTTGGAGCAGAATCACCGGGCCACCCATGAACTCGACGTATTTGGGGCCAGAGAGGCGCTCTGGGTATTCATGCAGTGTGGCGGGGTTGCCGTTGAACCAGCCTAGGTATCGCACATAGGTGGATTTTACGTTGTGGTTGAATGAACCATAATACCCGCGGGTGCTCCAGTCATTCTCCAATGTTTCCGGCACTTCCAGCATCTCTGCAATCTCGGTCATGCGGAAGCCATGATTTGCCAGACGCAGCGGCTGATCATTGATGTAGCGGTAAAGGTCACGCTGATTGCGCAGGTGCTTTAAGATGGCGTCATTACCAGACAGATGCCAGTGGTGCGGGGCGAAGAGGACTTCAACATCCTTGCCGTACTTGTAGATGGCCTCATTGATGTATTTCGACCAACCCAAAGGATCTCTGAGTTTTGCACCACGCAATGAGTATGTGTTGTGCATTGTATGGGTGGCATCTTCTGCGGTGCAGAGGGCTTTGAATTCCTGAATGTAGAAGAAGAATTCTGAAGGGGCCTCGGAATCTTGTGCCATCCAGAAATCAAAGTTGAGACCGTCAATTTTATGGGTCTCGCCGTTGCTTGTGATGATGTCAGTTGGCGGAATAAGCGTGACTGTTCCGGTTGATGTGGTTGGGCCAAGGCCAGCGCCAACTTGTCCTTCAGCAGAGTGCGGCAGAAGGTTGCCATACATGTAGGAGGCGCGTCTGCTCATGGCGTTGCCAGCCATCACGTTTTCTGCAACAGCATGTTCCATGAAGCCTTCAGGTGCATAGATTTTCACCTTCCCGCTTTTTACGTCCTGCTCATCAACAACACCGCGTACACCGCCGAAGTGATCGACATGGCTGTGGGTGTAAATGATGGCTTTGACCGGTTTTTTGCCACGCTGGGCGTAGTAAAGCTCCAGAGCGTAGCGGGCGGTTTCTTCTGACAGCAACGGATCAACAATGATGATGCCTTCGTCGCCCTCAATGAAGGTGATGTTGGACAAATCTGCGGCTCGCACCTGAAAGATGCGCTCAGAGACCTGGAAAAAACCACTCAGCAGAATGAGCTGGGATTGACGCCAAAGGCTTGGGTTGACCGTTTCCGGCGCCGTTGAACCTTGCATGATGAAGTCAAACTTGGAGAGATCGTAGACGATTTCGCCCTTGGCGTTTTTAACCACACCGCCATCTGGCAGCGGGGCGAGATAGCCAGCCTGCGCATCCTTGAAGTCTTGCTCATCGGCAAAATGCAGCTGCTTCAGGATGTTCTCGTAAAGATCTCCAGTGAAGCGTGTCGCCGGTTTGGTGATGGTCTCTGCTGTGGTCGCGGTGAGCGACAGAGACCATGCGATGCTTACGGTGGCAGTTGCGCACAGGATTTGGCGGGCAAGGGATTTCTTGGTTTTATTGAGCGTCATTCCCGACCTCCAGAGTAGAG
The DNA here is from genome assembly GCF_001623285.1 of Pseudovibrio sp. Ad26. Classification (NCBI taxonomy): domain Bacteria; kingdom Pseudomonadati; phylum Pseudomonadota; class Alphaproteobacteria; order Hyphomicrobiales; family Stappiaceae; genus Pseudovibrio; species Pseudovibrio sp. Ad26. The sequence continues at coordinate 28,737 of NZ_LMCE01000146.1, read as the reverse complement.
TTGCCCTTCTCCTTATAGACGTGCGGTTAAAGCCTCAGCTCAACCACTGTTTGAAATGAGGTTTTTGGTTGCTGAAGGCCTAATTTTGCGGGAAGTCTGGTCCTGGACCTCAGTGTTGTTGGTAAGCCGCCTTGTTGTGTCGTTCCATCATGCGGTCGGGCGCGCCAAGTGGGGTGAAACCGAATTGTTTGTAGAGGTCGTGCGCATCTGCTGTTGCCAGCAGGATGCGTCGGAGGCCTTGCAGTTCGTGGTGGGCGTCGATTGCTTGCATGAGCTGTTTGGAGAGGCCTTTGCCTCGATGAGCAGGAGTTACAAAAACGTCGCCCAGATAAGCAAAGGTGGCTTTGTCTGTGATGACGCGGGCGAACGCAACTTGCTCTCCATTTGCCAGATACAGCCCGAAGCACAGTGAGTTTTCTATTGATCTGTCAAAGACATCCCGCGGCAAGCCTTTGCTCCAATAAGAAACTTCCGAGAGGAACTGATAGATCTTGTCGCGCTGAAGTTTGTCTTTGTCGGTTGAGATTTCGATTTCCAGAATTTGGGTCATTTTCAATTGCTTACGTCTGTCGTTCAGGAGGTTTGGAGACTGGTTTCAGGCTTTGGAGCCCGGACGAACATCAAAATTGCGGCGGAGAGCAGCGTGAGCAGAGCGGAAAACTGGATGGTGTTTCCGAAACTGGTGATGCTTGCCACTGTGCCGGTCATCATGTTGCCAACCAACGCTCCAGCAAAAATGGCGTTTGTGTAGGACGCCGTCGCGATCCCCGGTCGATGCGGTGCATATGCCTGGATGAAGGTGAGGCCAAGCCCAACGTTGATGCCGTAGTACAGACCTTCCAGTGCGCAGAGCAGGTAGATTTGTGACGGCTCTGTTACGCGTACAATCAGTAGGAAGAAGAGTGTTCCAAGCAGAGCCGAGAACAGCATAGCGTTCTTCTGACCCAGCTTTTGAGCAGGTTTAACGACAATAAAGATGACTAAGACTTCGACGAAGCATTTGACTGAGAAGGCGAGGCCCGGTGTTGCTGTTGGGAAGCCCATCTCCTCGATGAAGAAGACGGGACCTGCGGATACAAAGATGACGTTGGCCGAGGTGAGTGCGAATATGGGCAGGCAGGCAAGGATGAGGGCGAACGGAACTGGCTCAATCCTGCCATTCTCACTGGTCTTGATCGGATGGTGGGTGGTGAAGCTTTTGGGAACGATCCAAATGCCCATTGCCAGCCAGCAGATGCTGATAACGCCGGCTGTCGGGAAAATGGAGCTAACGCCGAACATGCCGTAGAGCGTGAAGGCCAGTGGCGTGCCGACCATCCAGCCTAACGACATGGCAATGCGCAGGTGTGAGTTGAACTTGGCGGGTTCCCGATTGGTTTGCTCTGCGAACAGGCGGCCAAAAGAGAACATGGTGGAGAGCACGCCACCTGAGACACCCATGAGCGGCACACCCATCAGCAACATCCAGTAGGCTGGTACCGTTGATTGAAGGCCCATGTTGAGCATGTAAAGCGTGGAGCAGAATATCAAGATAGGTTTCAGCCGTGCTCCGGCATCAATACGTGCGCCGAAATAGCGGTTTGAAAACAAAGTGATGGCGGTTGAGCCAACGATGTAGACCGCGAGTTTCCATGCTGGCTCGCCTAGCTCTGTGACAACATAAGAGCTGTAGAGCGGGATGAGGCAAGCAATCGCCAGAGAGCCAATGAGCATGTAGGCGTGAATCAGTATTGGGAAACGATCCAGCATTGCCAGAGCCGCAGGAATAGAGCGCATGGGGCATCCAAAGGTGAGGGGAAAAGGCTTATGGAGTCACGAGGGAATGTGCGTATTGATACATCTCCTTGAAGGAATTGCAAGCAGGAGATGTTGTCGTGCATTTATGCGCGCTGTACCGGCCAGCGCAAATGCTCAGGATGTTTGTGCGAGCTGCTGGTGTTGGGGGGGCTTGATGACCAGCAGGATCAAGGTGGCCAGGGCTGCAAGGACCACGCTGCTCAGGATTGTGTTCTGGAAGGTGGTGTAGGATGCAACAAGCCCAGTGAGAACGTTGCCCGCCAAGCCGCCGACGAAGATGGCATTGACGAAGTATGAGGTCGCGATGCCGGGCTTGTGACGGGCATAGTTCTGGATGAACGTGATGCCCACACTGGCGCAAATGCCATAGTACATGCCCTCAATGATGCAGAGCATGAGCACTTGTCCAACGGAGGTAGCGCTTGTGATTGTTGCAAAGAAGAGCATGGCGCCAAGACCAGAAAGTAACATCATATTCCGCTCGCCAATCCGCTGTGTAGGCTTGATTGCAAAATAGATGATGATGACTTCAAAGAGGCTTTTGGTTGCAAAAGCCCAGCCGGGGACGGAGACCGAGAGGCCCATCTCCTTGATGAAGTAAACGGGGCCTGCCGAAAAGAAAACGCTGTTTGCGGCGGACAAGGCAAATACGGGAACACATGCGATCACCAACATCATGGGAACTGTGTTGGCAGTGCTGCTTTCCTGAGCATGCTTCTTGATGTGAGTTTTCAGCGTTGCGGGGATGAACAGCAGGCAAAGGGTGAGCCAGATGAAGGCTGAAATGGCTGCTGCCATATGGATTTCCTGAAACCCATAGGTGCCATAAAGCAGGAAGGCCGCAGGCGGACCAAAGACCCACCCAAGCGACAGGCAAATACGCATGTGAAGGTTGAAGGTGCCCGGATCGCGTCCGGTCTGCTCTGCAATCAACCGACCCGTGGAGTACATGGTGGAGAGAGCGCCAGCACTGATGCCGATCAACGGAATGCCGAGAATGACGAGAGACAGGTAGGAGGGGGCAGTCAATTGGATGAGAGCATGAACAGTGAAGGCGCAAATGTTGATGAGAAGCAATGGTTTGACGCGGTTACCACCATCAATGAGCCCACCAAAAATGCGGTTGGTGACAAGAGACACAACCGAAAACCCGCCGATGACTAGCGCAAGATTAAACGCGGGTTCCTGTAGTTCCTCGATGATATAGGTGCTCAATAATGGGATTACGAAGGCAATCGAAAATGCGCCGAAAAACATCACTGCGAAAAATAAAATTGGGAACTTATCAAGTCTTTGTAATGGACTGCTAATAGGATTCAAGAAAAACTCCACGCCCTAACCTTGCAAAAGATGGTTTCGGGCCAATCGCTCTAATACTACGTAAATTACCTGATGAGGGTGTCGTGTAAAGTGAGCAATTTTAAGCACAGAAAAACACAGTGAAGGCCCGGGTTTTTCTGGATGTCATGTATCTCTAAGCCTTTGGAAGATTATTGATTATTGTTGATCGGATAAAGGTGAGCTGGATTTATTCTGTTTGAGCATCGCTGCTTTGCTTCTCGAATATTGACGGTTGGTTTTTTTGAATTGGCTGGGATATTTTTGGAGTGGTTGGTGGGAGGTCTGCATGCTCTTTGCCTTTATTCTTGCTCTTACGGGTATTTTATTCGGTGGCCTTATCGCCATCTTGTCAGTCTATGCGCTGATTAAAGAAAAGCGATTTGTTGACAATGAAGGGCGCGTTGTAGAGCTTGAACTTCCATTTTTTGGCAAGCTGAAAACAAATGCGGCGCCGATTGCTGTGACATTCATCGGTGGAGGATTGATTGTCTTTTGCCTACAGCAATTTGGCAATTCTCCCAACCTGACTGAGCTTGTTGCTACGGTCAGAATTGAACAACCGCACTCTGTCAACATGGTTGCGCTGGCTGTTGTCAGTGATGAATGGGATTCCGTGGAGAGCTGGGGCAACGAGGAAGAGCTTGAGATCAAGTTAACCGTTCCCAGCAACTGGAAGTCTTACAATGGGTATCTGGTCCCGTTGGGCGATCCGGATGTTGCTCCCCGATTTTTTAATGCAGGCGAGAAGTTTAAACCGACCGTTGTTTTGAGCAAAAACCGCTAAGGAGGAGCGTAGATGATGATCCGCCATTTCGCTCGTTTTGTGATGTTTTTCGCCTTGGTTTTGGTCAGTATACCAGCGTTCTCGATGGGGGGATGCGAGGGGAGTGATGCCGTGACAGGTGCTCCTGCGGCCTCGGTGTGTGGGCAGGCGGTTGATGATCAAAATGAACCTATTGCGAATGCTCCATTGCTGCTGAAAAACAAGGATAGCGATAAGGCCATTACTGTGTTCACGGATGATCAGGGTTTTTTCAGAGCCTATAATCTTGATAGCGGCGAATACTCAATTGAGCTGCCAGAGGGTTTAGCAAAAGAGTTTTCGGTTGCTCCCTCTGATGAAGCGTTGCCTGCCAGCAGTGTTGCAAGCCGACGAGACAAGAAAACTATAGAGATTAAAGAAAAGAGCTTCTTTCAGAACATGCTCAGTTTACAGCCTGAGGCCGTTGATGCCGGAAAAATCCAGCTTGAAGTTGAACCGAACCTGCAGAGATAAAACCGGGTGACCAGGTCTTCAGTGCATTGATCTTTATAAAAACAATCAGAGCGGCAGTTGAGGTAAAGTTCAACTGCCGCTCTGATTTTGTTTTATGCGTATCCTGCGATGAGGATCAGATTAGTTCTTCGCTTTGTCGACCAGCTGGCCAGCGGAGATCCAAGGCATCATTTCGCGGAGCTTTGCGCCAACTTCTTCAATTGGGTGCTCGTCGTTCAGGCGGCGTGTTGCTTTGAATTTCGCGCCACCAGCCTTGTATTCCTGGATCCACTCAGAGGTGAAGGTACCGTTCTGGATTTCTTCCAGTACGCGCTTCATTTCTGCTTTGGTCTCGGATGTCACGATGCGTGGACCGGTCTGGTACTCACCCCACTCAGCAGTGTTGGAGATGGAGTAGTTCATGTTCGCGATGCCACCTTCGTAGATCAGGTCTACGATGAGCTTCACTTCATGCAGACACTCGAAGTATGCCATTTCTGGTGCGTAACCAGCTTCGGTCAGAGTTTCAAAGCCCGCGCGGATCAGCTCAACCAGACCACCGCAGAGAACTGCCTGCTCACCGAACAGATCGGTTTCACACTCTTCGCGGAAGGAGGTTTCGATGATGCCGGAACGACCGCCGCCAACGCCGGATGCGTATGCCAGACCGAGGTCTTTTGCGTTGCCTGTTGCGTCCTGATGAACAGCGATCAGACAAGGTACACCGCCGCCTTTCTGGTATTCGCCGCGTACGGTGTGGCCTGGGCCTTTTGGTGCAACCATGAGAACGTCGATGGTGGACTTAGGCTCGATAAGACCGAAGTGAACGTTCAGGCCGTGTGCGAAAGCGATTGCTGCGCCATCACGGATGTTGCCTGCGATATCTTCTTTCCAGATGTCTGCCTGCAGCTCATCAGGAGTTGCCATCATCATCAGGTCTGCGTCTTTTGCAGCTTCAGCAACAGTCTTACAAGTGAAGCCGTCTGCTTCAGCTTTCAGGCGTGTTGTGGAACCTTCGCGCAGAGCGATGGTGATGCCTGCAACGCCGCTGTCTTTGAGGTTCATTGCATGTGCACGGCCCTGAGAACCGTAGCCGATGATGGTGATGTTCTTGCCCTTGAGCAGGTTCAAATCGCAATCGCGGTCATAATATACGCGCATGGTACTACCCTTTGTTTCGCCCGTGCCTTTCCCAAAGCACGTATGGTCTAGTTTTTGGTTTGCGTATCCCTGAAAATCTGTTTCCACTTTCCAGAGAGGCGCTTTAATTCTGTGCTCCGTAGAGCTGTATGAACTGTTTGACTGCTGTTTGGGCAGCCAGTTCCAAGTCTTTTGCCGATGCCTGTGCGGTGCCGCCCAAAAGCATGCGGATGTGCTGATCGCGGACGACCAGCCCGTAAAGTGTGCTGTAGGCTTCCTGCGGGTCTTCGCAGTGCAGGTAGCCAAGTGTGCATCCTTTTTCCAGCAAAGCTGTGGTCTGTCTGCCAATGCGGGCGCGGCCACTCTTTTCGAGGATGGCGCCAAGGCCGGTTTCAGATTTGCTGGCTTGCCCGATGGCAAGTCTGTTCAGGGCCAGAGAAACGTCGCCGGAGATGGTCTCCAGCAGGTTTCTGGCAAATTCTTCCAATGCGGCGCGCAGGCCGTCTTCGCTCATGTTTGCGGCTGGATCAGCACCCGGAATAACCTTAGAGGCCTGACGGGTAACGATTGCAGCAAGCAATCCATCGCGATCCCCAAACCACTTGTAGAGGCTCTCTTTCGAGCACCCCGCAGCGCGAGCGATGGCGGCTGTTGTCAGCGCTTTTTCGCCGCCTTCCACCAGCAGCTCCAGCGCTTTGTCCAGTACCGCGCGCTGGCGGTCTGTAAAGTCTGGTTGTTCTGGCTCAGTGGACATATGCGGTTCTAATTCCAGCGGTTCGGCTTGTTTGATTTTCTGTACCGTACGGTACGGTTCGGTTATGCCGTAGAATCGAAATGGATGCAACAGGAAAGTGAGGGAAAATACAGCGTGGGCGCAATAAAATTAGGTGTCTTAAGGTGAGTTTGAATTGATCCTTTCTCATTCACGCAAAAAAATGCCCCGAAGGTCTGTGCTCCTCCGGGGCATTACTGATCTGAACTAAAGTCAGTTCAGTTGGGGGCTCTTAAATTATGCATGTGCAGCATTTGATCTGGCAGATGCATCGTTGTTCTGGTCCATGCCACGATCCACTTTCCATGGGCGATACATTTCCAGCGCAGTCATGACGACGACGAGGGCAGCAGCGGTGATGAGACCGAGCATCCAGAAGGGCAGGGATGGGAACAGATCCGCGTAGGTGATCTTGCCAAGGCTGCCCATGTCCAACACGCCGTCAATGAGGGATTTGTTGTAGCCATAAAACGCTGCACCCATGATGCCGCCGATGATGGTGAGCCATGCGTCTTTGTAGCCGCGGCCAATCTGAGCGAAGACTGTGCCCGGGCACGCACCTGCGATGGCTATGCCTGCGCCGAGGATGGTGCCGCCGACAATGATGTTGCCAACAACAAAGCTTTTCGGGTGCAGCTCTGCAAGGCCGAGTGCAGTCAGGCCAGAGAGGACGACCAGACCAGTTGCTGTTGCTGCGAGGAACATTTTAAGCATGGTGTAGTCTTTGAAGAGGAACTGGCCGATGAGCACGCCGGGTTCCATGACACGAGACTTTTCCAGTGCGACACCGAAGATGATGCCCATGGTGAGGCCGAGGATAACAAGCCAGAAAATTTCCATATGACCTCTCCTTAGGATGCGCGTTTGTAAAGAAGGTTGGCGGTGACGATGCCACCTGCGAACATGGCCGCAACAGCGACGCTGGAGCCGACGCCGAGCTGTGCAAGGCCGGAGATGCCGTGGCCTGATGTGCAGCCGCCTGCGATGCGGGCGCCAACCAGCAGAACGAAGCCACCGATGAAGCCTTGCAGGAGACGAATAACCGGGGCTGAGCTTGCACCGATGGTCTTCCAGCTGGCAGAGGAGAAGCTGGCTTTACGGCCACTTGCTTTGTAGGAGATCAGAGCGCCCAGGGCGATGCCGATCACCAATGCGCTTTGCCAGAAGTATTTGTCCTTGGACATGTATTTGGCGAAATACTTGATCTCCGTGATGCTGGAATCAAACAGCGAGAAGATGAAGCCGGTGCCGGTGACGAAAGAGGATGATGCCCCCAGTGCGGTATCAACCAGCAGAAATGCCGGGATTTGCAGGAGCCCAATAATTATGCCCGCCAGGTAGGGGGACCAAACGTTTTGCCTGAGAAGATCCAATTGATTGCCCTCCGATCTCTCCTTAATTTAGCATATTAATATATACTAATAAACTAATATACAAGAGGGATTTGTAGGGGAAGCGTGATTTAGATGAGCTGAATGAATTTGTTCTTCCAGCAAGATCATCCAGATATAACGCAATAGTTTCATTGGCGTTGGTTAGGTTACCTGTTGTTTGCTGGATGAACATCCATCCGCATTTCAAATATATGAAATATGGAATTCATAGTCCTACTATTGGTTATTGTGAGACCGGCGTTTTCCTTCAGGATGTAGTTGCTTTGCATTCGGGAGGGATGATGTCTTTATTTGAGTATAAAGGGAATGACGCGCGAAAGCTCATGTCTGATGCTTTGGACTTGATGCTTTATAGTTATCACGGGCTGGATGATGCGCTTGGGAGTGCGTATCAAGCCAACGGGTTCTCGCTGGGAACACTGGTCGGAACTCTTTGGGGAACTGAAGATCAAGCCGGATTGTTGAGCGGGGAGAGTGAACAAGCGGCACGCGACAGGATTGAGGAGAAAGGATGGACGGTCCTTTCTGCTGCTGATCTTGGCTATGATGGTGCAATCGTTGATCACAACGGGACGTTTCAGGGGGAGACGTTCAAGTTCAAAGATGCTCAGGCAGACGTGCTGGCCAAGTATGATGAACAAGGCAACATCACGCAGGTCGCGCTGGCGTTTCGTGGAACGACGGGGACATTGGACAACATTGTTACCGACACGATTGGGGATGTGATCGACTATCTTGAGTTCTTCAAGGATGAACCGCATTACGTTGAAGAAGCGTTCGGCGGGCTGCTTGCTGCGCTGAAGGATTTCATGGTTGGGCATGGACTGGATGGCAGCGATCTGGTTGTGACAGGCCATTCGCTGGGTGGCGGTGCTGTTGCCAACATGGCAGAGCGCAGCAATGACTGGCTGGATGGCTTCTTTGTGGATGCCAACTACATGGCATTTGCCAGCCATTATACGCCGGAGGATGGTGCGGCTGTTCTAGACAGCGGGGCTGAGCTTTTCAGCTTTGATCTGGAAAACGATCCGGTGCCCTCGACGATCTCGTCTGATGGTCTGGATTTGACGGGTAACGATACGGACTACGGCTACGACACCAGCAATATCGTCATTTTCAATGATTGGTATGATACACCGTTGTTTTGGGATGGGGGCGGATTGCTCAACCTGCCGAGCTGGTCGGCGCATCTGCCTTTCAACTACAGCACGGCATTCAATGCCATCAACGCCTCCGCGTTCTATAGCGAGATGAACCGGGACAGTGTGGTGATTATCTCCGGGCTTTCTGATCAGAAACGTGATGATACGTGGGTTGAGGATCTTCCAATTTTGCTGGACCCAACCGGTCACCATGGACAGGATGCCTACATCCTCGGATCAACCTCCAATGACCTGCTACGCGGGAATGATGGTGATGATGCCCTGGAAGGGTTTGCTGGTGATGATCATCTGCGCGGGGAAGATGGCAATGACCAGCTGCTTGGCGGTTCCGGTGATGACATTCTGGAAGGTGGAGATGGTAACGATGTTCTGCGGGATGGTGCGGGCCGTGACTTCCTCGTTGGGGGAGATGGTGCCGACACGTTCTGTTTTGCGGATGATGGTGTGAAGGATGTGATTGATGACTTCGACGTTGGCGAGGACACCATTGATCTATCTGCAGCTGGTGTGAGCTCATTTTCAGAGCTGGATATCGATGAGACAGTTTTGGGAGGATGGATCACCATATCCTACGGCAATGATGTGCTGGAGGTGGATACGGGGTGGTTGTTCACTCATAGCCTGAGCGCTGAAGACTTTGTCTTTGCGTAGCAGTTGATTGGCTTCTCTCGCTGAAGAAGGTGAGGGGAGCCTAACTTGCGTTTTCTATGGCGCGTGTTTGTGCCCGATAGGCGCGTTCGTTCTTCAGCAACTGAGGGGCATTGAGAGTGCTGATCGGGACGGATTTGTCCTTTGGGATATCCTCTGTCACCTGTAACGAGAGATAGCGGAGGCAACATACACGCAGGAAGCTGGTGAAGTTGCCCAGGTCATGTCTTGCTTCGATGGATTCATTGTGCAGACGTGTCAGAAGCTGGCCAACGGACATGTCGTCACGCTTAGCGATCTCTTCAAGGATGGTCCAGAAGTAAGTTTCCAACCGCACGCTGGTGACCATACGGTCAATGCGAAGGGAGCGTGTTGTACTCTCCCACAGGTCAGTATCTGCTTTGATGAAAAGCTCGCACATGGTCCCCTCCGCAATTGTCTAGTGCTGCTTCTTAAGCATAAGCAGGCTGGTTCAGCAGAGCAAGGAACTGCTTGAGCCATGCTGGATGAGCAGGCCATGCTGGCGCTGTTACAAGGTTGCCATCAGTGACTGCGTCAGCCACGTCGATGTCAGCGAACTTGCCGCCGGACATGGTGACCTCTGGTGCGCAGGCCGGATAAGCGGAGCAGGTTCTGCCCTCTAGCACGCCAGCAGCAGAGAGAAGCTGAGCACCGTGGCAGATGGCTGCGACCGGTTTGTTCTCTTTGAAGAAGTGACGCACCATGTCCAGAACGGCTGGGTTCAGGCGCAGATATTCTGGTGCACGGCCACCGGGAATGACGAGTGCGTCATAATCGGCCGGGTTAATGGCGTCAAAGCTGGCGTTGAGTGTGAAATTGTGACCACGTTTTTCGGTGTAGGTCTGGTCACCTTCAAAGTCATGGATGGATGTTGCGACTGTATCGCCTACCTTTTTATCCGGACAAACGGCGTGAACATCATGACCAACGGCGCCTAAGGTCTGAAACGGCACCATGGTTTCGTAATCCTCGGTGAAGTCACCGGTGATCATAAGCACTTTTTTGGCAGACATGTTTCCCTCCCAGATTTGGCTGCGAGGGAAACGTAGCAAGGGAAGAGGCTGAGCGGGTAATAGCGTATTACTACATAGCCCAGCCTAATCTCGAAGGCTTAGTCGACTTCGTTGGTTGAGAGGGAAATCCAACGTTTCAGCTGTGGCAGATCAGAGCCTGCTGCTGTGCGGTCGTTTTCCTGCAATGTTGTGGTGCCGAACTGGAAGAATGCGCCAAAACGGAACTCATGAATGACCGGTTCGTCGGATTCATCACCTTTGATCTGGAAGTCATGACCATTGTAGGAAGCGCTGAGACCAACTGGCAGAGCGGTGAAGCTTTGTTTAAACTCCGCACCCCAGCTGAAGATGTTCACTTCACCGTTGCGTGCTTCGCGCGGGTTCGGGTGATTGTAGCGATCACCACTGACGTAAGACAGAGAGCCGGTCAACTTGGTGTTTGGTGTGAAGTAGTAGCTTGCGCCACCACGGGCAAACAGGCCGTTGTCGATGGTCTCGTTCTGGTCGTCATCACCATCAAGGAAGCCAGCCTGACTGAACAGGGTGATGTCCTGAAGGTAATACTGGCCTTCAACGCCGATGAACTGGAAGGTTTTGGTGGAGGTGTCGTCTCCACCGTCAACGGTTACACCGCCGCCACCGAAGACACCGAACAAGCCTTGCTGTGGGTCTTTGTAAGCAAAGTGGACTGCTCCCAGACCGTCGCGGAGGGTGTTGTCACCGTCCTTGATGTCGAACTGGTAGTATTCGAGATCTCCATCTACCTGCAGGCTGAACTGCTGGAAGAGTGGCAGAGCGTAAGATCCATAGAAGCCAAGGGTGTTTGGTTCCTGATCTTTCGTGTCGATCTGATCAGCCTCAAAGAAAGAGCGGCCAACGTTGACGCCGACAAAACCGCCTGCGTTAAGCTCTCGTGGAGCTTCTGTTTGGTGGTTGGCTTCTTGTGCACTGAGTGGATGTGCGGCAAGAGCCATGGGGATAGCCAGGAGGTATAAAGAGCGCATGTTTCTATTATTCTTGATGGGGTGTCCTTAGGGAATGTCCAACCTAGCAGAAATCCGTATCCTTACAATTTTCTGGCAATAAACTATTAGTTATCTCTACGAGTGTTGCTGATCTGCACAGTGGGTTTAGGCACTATTATTTTCATCATTTCATGGGGTTGATGTGATTTTTGTCGATTATTTGCGTTTGGGTGCCTGTGTATCAATTGTACTGCCTAGGTAGTCTTGATGCTTTACTTGCAACTTCTGCGGATAATGGATTTAGTTTAAAGGTCGCCAAATTCTTCCACGCTTTGCAATCTGCGTTGACTTTAAGGTGCTTGGTACATCTTGGAGTAGATCAGGCATGATGACGTTTTCAGAAGAGCAAGCCGTCTCTAAGGAGGCGTTGGCCAAGCAGATCGCGCAGTTGAAGCAAAGGGGCGTACGTTCGGTCATCACGCAGGTTCCGGATATGAACGGGCTTTTGCGGTGCCGACTTCAGCCTCTGGATGGGCTGGAGAAGGGATGTTCCACCAATTCCTCGCTTTACCTCATCCCTCACGGTGACGGGCAGCCGGCAGGTGAGCAGATCTACGAGTCTCCGCATGTCTGGTATCATACAGGCTTTGGCAACTTGCACAGTTTGGCAGATGGTAACACCCTGTGCCAACTGGGGTGGCGGCCTGAGGTCTCTGAGGTTTTGCTCAACTGCTATGAACGGGGTGGAGAGCGCTTTTCACTGGATGTGCGGCGCTCGTTGGCAATGCTGGAAGAGAAACTTGCCGAGCTGAAGCTCACCATGAAAGTTGGGATGGAGTTTGAGTTCGGGATCTTTCACTTTGACCGCGCATTGGTTGAGGCAGGCGAGCATCATAAACTCAAGCCGTTTGGTCATTCACTGCAATATGACTCGGTCAATCGTGACCCGGATTACATGGATCTGATGGAAGCGTTTCGTGTGCGTATGGACTCGCTTGGCATCGGGGTGTCCTCGATGGAGAGTGAGATTGGTTGGGGCATGTATGAGGTCGCCTTGTCACCAACCTCGCCGTTGCAAGCTGCTGATAATGCAGTGCGGGCACGTCATCACCTCAAAGAGCTTTGCCGGGAGCATGATCTGATTGCGACTTTTATGGCGCGTTATCAGCCGATGGGGCAGGATTCTGCGTGCGGAACCCATGTGCACATCAGCCTCTACGACGAGATGGGGCACAATGTGTTCTATGATCGGGAGGCGGTGTTGAGTGAGCGGGGGAGGTTCTTTGTGGCGGGGCTTCTGGCGCAGATGCAAGCGTCTCATCTGGCGTTCCGGCCTACGATCAACTCGTACCGGCGACTTTCGCGATTTACCGGGTGTCCTGAAGAAGTGTGTTGGGGAGACGAGCACCGGGTGAGCGCGGTGCGCGTTATTTCCAGTCCTGATCCGCAAGCGATCCGTTTGGAGCATCGGTGCCCGGGAGCTGATACCCATCCGTATATTATTGTGCCGTTGATTGCCTCCGCTGGGCTGCTGGGTCTGAGCAAAGGAGAGGAGCCACCAGCAATGCTGATTGGTGATCCGGGCAAGGATGAAACTTTGGAGAAGCTGCCTCGGTCTCTGGAAGCGTCATTGGAACTCTTCCGGGAAAGTGATTTTGTGAAGGGAGCGTTGGGTGCGTCGCTGGCGGATCAATATGCACGTAGCCGGGAGAACGAGCTAAAGGCGTTCAAAGCGTGGATTGAGAAAGACATCACCAGCTTCGAGTTTCTGCGATATTTTGAAGGGGTTTGAGCTCTGTAGTGGCCTACAAAAAAGCCTGCTGTAATGGATCACAGCAGGCTTTTTCTTAAACTCGGTGGCTCTTATAGCTCTACAGGCTCACCAAGGGCGTGACGGAAGCGGCGGACGCTTTGGGTGAAACCGTGTTCCAAGGCATCGGCGGTGAAGCCGTGGCCAATAGAGACCTCTGAGATGTATGGCACGCGCTCAATTAGAGCAGGCAGGTTCTCAACGGTGAGATCGTGACCTGCATTGACCAGAAGGCCTGCTGCTCTTGCCGCTTCTGCGGTGGCAACGACTTTTTCCAGCTCGACCTTTTCTGCTTCCTTGTCAGAATGACAGGCACCGTAAGGGCCGGTGTAAATCTCGATACGCTCAGCGCCTGCTTCAGCTGCAAGAGCTGGCTGGCTTGGTTCCGGATCCACGAAGAGTGATGTGCGCACGCCCCAGGACTTTGCAGTGCTGATGGCCTCTTTCAGGAGATCCATGTTCTCGGAGAAATCCCAGCCATGGTCGGAGGTCTGCTGGGATGGGTCGTCCGGCACAAACAGAACCTGCGTCGGGCGGGTTTGTTCCACCAGTTCCATGAAGCGCTCATCCGGATAGCCTTCGAGGCACAGTTCTTTGCCATGCAGCTCTTCGCGCAGCATTTTGGAGATGTCTTCAACATCTGTGCGGCGAATATGGCGCTCATCCGGGCGTGGGTGCACGGTGATGCCTTTGGCGCCTGCATTGAGGGCAAGTGCTGCCAGATGCGTCACGCTTGGCCACGGAACGTCGCGGCGATTTCGCAGAACTGCTACAGCGTTTACGTTGACGGATAAGCGGCTAGGCGTCTTCATGGGGCATACTCTTTTTTGAGTCAGGGCATGTCGCCTTTATACGCCATGCTCTGACTTTTTTATTCTTCACGTACCCTTATCCGAGAACCGGTTCCCACCTGTCGGGGATACGCTCTAGATTATCAAAATAAAACGGCGTCTTCACAGACTTGCAAAAGACGCCGCTCAATATCAATAGGACAAAATTGTCCTCTAACTGTTAAATTTCATCCTGCAAGTCTTTAAGACCTTGGGACCCACGTGAAAGTGCGGCAACGCCCGTACGTGAAACCTCAACAAGACCCAGTGGTGTCAGGATTTCGATGAACTGATCGATTTTATTGGTGCGGCCTGTGATCTCGAAAACGAAGTGATCAATGGTTGCATCAATGACAGTTGCCCTGAAAGCTTCTGACAGCCGCAAGGCCTCCAGACGTTTTTCTCCTTCACCACGCACCTTGATCAGTGCCAGCTCTCGCTCAAGCGGCTTTTCCTGATTGGAATTGCGTGCTGCAACGGTCAGATCCCGGACGATATGCACCGGTACGAGACGATCCAGCTGGTGACGGATCTGCTCGATGATCTGAGGAGTACCTGTGGTCACAATCGTGATACGGGAAACGTGCTTCTCGTGCTCCGTTTCAGAAACACTGAGACTGTCAATGTTGTAGCCACGGCCAGAGTACAGGCCAATCACGCGGGCAAGAACACCAGGTTCGTTGTCTACAATGATAGATAGGGTATGTGTTTCGAGGACATCGCTGGTTTCGGCTAGGAAATAAGCCGATAGAGCGTCTGTTTTCTGTGCGTTCATAATGGTTCTCCCAGCTTACCTATACCAATGACTTGCCAGCGGTGTCGATGGCGTTTGCAACGGCTTCATCAGTTGCTTCATCTGGCAACAACATTTCGTTGTGGGCTTTGCCTGATGGGATCATTGGGAAGCAGTTGGTCAGCTGAGCGACGCAGCAATCAAACAGAACCGGGCCAGGTGTTTCAATCATTTCCTGAATGGCGTCATCCAGTTCACCCGGTTTGGTGACACGAATGCCTTTGCCGCCGTAAGCTTCTGCCAGTTTTACGAAGTCAGGCAGGCTGTCCGTGTAGGAGTGGGAGAGGCGGTTGCCGTGCAGCAGCTGCTGCCACTGGCGAACCATACCCATGTAGGAGTTGTTCAAAATGAACGTTTTAGGAGCCAGACCATGCTGAACGGCTGTCGACATTTCCTGAATGTTCATCAGGATGGAAGCATCGCCTGCAACGTTGATGCACAGCCCGTCTGGATGAGCAACCTGTGCGCCAATAGCTGCTGGCAGGCCATACCCCATTGTGCCGAAACCACCTGAAGTCAGCCAGTGGTTTGGAGATTCAAAGCCAAGGTACTGCGCCGCCCACATCTGGTGCTGTCCAACCTCGGTGGAGATGTAAACATCCTTACGGCCTTTGATGGCTGCGTTCAGACGCTGCAACGCGTACTGAGGCATGATGACATCATCGCTGTGGCGGTAAGACAAGCAATCGCGTGCGCGCCATTTGGCGATCTGTGTCTGCCATTCCTTCAGCTCTGGCTGAGAGCGGAAGCTGGAGGCGCGCCAGATGCGAACCATGTCTTCCAGAACGTGAGCCACATCGCCAACAATCGGCAGGTCAACATGAACGATCTTGTTGATGGAGGATGGATCGATGTCCACGTGAATCTTGGTGGAGTTTGGTGAGAAGGCGTCCAGACGGCCTGTGATGCGATCATCAAAGCGTGCACCGATACAGATCATCAGATCACAATCGTGCATAGCCATGTTGGCTTCATAGGTGCCGTGCATGCCCAGCATGCCGAGCCACTGCTCACCGGATGCCGGATAAGCGCCCAGACCCATCAGGGTGGATGTGATCGGGAAGCCTGTCTGGTCCACCAGTTCACGCAGCAGCTGGCTTGCAGCCGCGCCGGAGTTGATGACGCCGCCGCCTGTATAGAACACAGGGCGTTTGGCTTTTGACATCAGCTCAACAGCTGCGCGAATGGCAGTCATGTCGCCTTTCAGCTGCGGGCGATAGCTTTTGTGGTTGCTCGGGTTTGCCTGCGGGCCTTCATAGGTGCCGGTGGCAAACTGAACATCCTTTGGAATATCGACAACAACAGGGCCTGGACGACCAGATTGTGCAACATAAAATGCTTCATGGAGAATGCGCGGCAGATCATCAACGTCCTTCACCAGCCAGTTGTGCTTGGTGCACGGGCGGGTGATGCCAACGGTGTCACATTCCTGGAACGCATCTGACCCAACAAGGTTGGTTGGTACCTGACCGGTGATGCAGACCATGGGGATGGAGTCGAGCATGGCGTCTGTCAGGGCAGTCACCATGTTGGTTGCGCCCGGACCAGAGGTCACCAGAGCAATGCCGGCTTTGCCGGTAGAGCGTGCATAGCCTTCAGCAGCATGGCCTGCGCCTTGCTCGTGACGGACAAGGATGTGCTGGATCGCGTCCTGCTGGATCAGCTCATCATAAATGGGTAGAACTGCACCACCAGGGTATCCAAATACATGTTCCACCCCGTTGTCCTTCAGCGCCTGGAGAACCATTTCAGCGCCTGTCATCTCCCGTTGCATCATCAAGTCCTTGTTGCCTGTATCTGCTCGTTTTGCCTGATTGAAGGGTGTGCAATCAATCCGACTGTTTGCTTTTGCAGAGGTGCTCTTTTAAACATCACTGCGAATTAGCCATAAAAAAAGGAGCCGTTTGGCTCCTTGTGCGCGTCTAACCGTTCCGAGTGAGCTTGCTCACTCCGGCGACGCACGTCCCACCACGATAAGAAGAATTGAAGTTTGCATTTTGGTATTGGGAGCCTCAGGGCTCCACTCTCCCTTAACATAATTCCAACCGTGAAAGAGATTACCGCGCTTCACCATTGAATCGCTCAGGTAAACTCTGAAATTCGGGGAGAGATTAGGCTTAGATACGTAAAAGCGTCAAGTGGCTTCTTCTTAATGTTGCGCCGCAAAGACCTCTCGTTTTCTTGAGTTATCTGCAACAGTCAGCGTGCTTTGCAGAAGTTGCGTCACGGAAAGTTATACCCGCTCTGTTTGCATTGGCTTTTCTAAGCGCAATTGTTGCGCTTGAGCGAACCCGCAGAAATACGGGATTTTGCAGTGCGATGATGGTGGAACGACTTTAGCTGCAGTGCACGCCTGTGACTGCTAAGAAGATTGGAGATAGACCGTGGCAGGGAGATCTGTGAAACTTTTGCGTTGGACTAATTGATAAGAAGGCAGTTTTGCGAAAATTGCGGTGTTTTTTCGCGTTTCGCACTTCTGAATTGTGTTTGTGCTGCGAAAATTCGTAGATTTGCATAGGTTAGTCTGGGATAAGTTTACTTTACACAAGACATTTTCGAAAAGTTGCACGTAGGGCCTTGCGCTCTCGCAAAAGGCTTTATATACACCCGCCATCGCTTCGGCGGGAAACGTTTTGGGTGTATAGCTCAGTTGGTAGAGCAGCTGACTCTTAATCAGCCGGTCTAGGGTTCGAATCCCTATGCACCCACCAACAGACGTCTCGTGTTTAGTGAGCCCGTAGCTCAGCTGGTAGAGCAACTGACTTTTAATCAGTAGGTCCACGGTTCGAACCCGTGCGGGCTCACCATTTAACCTCATGGTGAATAAAGAGGTTTAGCAAAGCTCCCCTCCGGGAGCTTTTTGCGTTTAGGCTTCGTGTCAGCACTATGTAAGCAAATGAGAGCGTTTGAAAGCACGATTTCACCCCTCTTAGTTCCTCCCAATACCCTTTCAAATTAATTCAGGAAAAGCTGTTAATGTCGTCACTGGTCGTCAGTACACAGGCTTCCCATAAGGCTTGAGCTCTGAAGAGTTGTCAGAGAACTGTAACGTGTCGTCAGAGTGCAACTTTAATGCTTCTTGATAAAAGGCATGCCCGCTTCAAGCGAATATCAAAAATGGCCTGAGAAGCATCACGCTTCCCAAGCCAGAATATTCCATGAGAGGCGAAGCCTCTCTTCATTCCGTATTTTTAGTCTTTGGAGACTTCCAGCGCGCAAGGTTCGAGCAGCTCGGAGATTTTCTCGCTACTTCCCTGCACATCTTCAATGTGATTGCGCACAGTATCAAACAGCGTCAGCAACGCTTCATATTCCTGTGTGTGCTCCATGCGTTCACTCAGAACCACACTCATGGAATAAACCAGATTTTTGAGGTGGTTGGTTGCTAGGCTAAGCTGGTCCACTTCATTGCGAAGGGATGTATGGGCACATTTCTCTTTACCAGTATCAGTCATTACGAAGCCCTCTTCGTTGGCTTGTTGAACAAACCACTCGACAGAGAGCTTTCGACAACCCACTGGCGAGCGGGAGGTTCGAAACCTGACGAAGACAGGCGGGTTTATTCCCCCGCAAAGGGTATTTTATTCACCGCCCTCCCGCCCATAAGCGAGAGTTTGCGTTTGGAGAGCTAACTCCAGACACAAAAAAACCGCCAATAAACGGATGCGGTAACCGCTTCGTAGAGGTTTCGACGCCTCAAAGTGAGCATGCGATGATTGGGACAAGGTGTCAATGCAAGGAAACTGAATTCCTCCACAAACCCATAGGATTAGCGGGGTCAATAACTGATAACAACAACATGAACATAAACACCAAGCCCTCGTGAAAACCACATAGCCGCTTGAACCATGGTCCCGAACTACCCGTAGGCAGACAAGGGCCTGGAAAGGACCCGCGATATCCAGAAGAGGGAGACGCTAGATCGCATTCAGATAAATCAGTCGCTTTAAACCCGTCACCTTCTTCAGCACTTGAATCTGCTTCTGCCTCAACAGCGGAGAGGCTTGATCTACCGCATTGCCAATAGAATTTACCTTTGCTGGCCAGAAACGTGAGCTTTCCCCACAGAAGTGGTCCACGTTTATGATTGGGAAAATGGAAGATTAGATATGGGAAGCAAGAGACCAAAACCAGAGGAAATTGTCGTTAAACCGCGACAGGTTGAAGTCCTTACCTAGTGAGAGATATCGCGTGTTGACGCGATCAGGCGGGTTGGTGTGACTGTGCAAACTTAATTCGAGTGAGGTCATCGACGTGTTGACGGATCTGTTCATCCTGCGCCGCGCACCAGCCCAAATTTGTTCTGGCAACGGCCCGGAGTTTGTTGCCAAGGCCACAAGGAAATAGACAGAGGTTTTTTGAGGGGCAAACTGCCTACATCGAAATTGATATTGCGAAAGTTTCAATGAGTGAATGCAGGATGAGCTACGGAATGTGGAAGCCTTCTACTCGCTGCGTGAAGCCCAAACTATCATTGAAAGCTGGAGGAAACACTACAACATCAAACGATCCTAAAGTGCTCTGGGTTACCGTCTGCCGGCTCTGGAGACCAACTATGCATTATCTTTTAATTTAGGCCACTCATTAGAGGCTGCTCAGCTTCACTCATCTCATCCTGATCAGACAACAATCTCTTGAAAGCATCTTTGAAGTAGCGGTCAACATCATGAATTCTCAGTTGAACAATGGCGTAGACAGCTGTGTTTTCTTCTTTCTGTGTCATCTGATAACTCCTCGGATTAAAGGGAATGGAACAAACTCTTCAGCGGGTAGATTTAAGTGCACTCATCACCACAATTGTCAGACCAACGCCGACGGTCGCGAGGCCGCCCCATTGAATGACTGATGGTGTTTCTCCGGTAAGGGGAACTCCGATAATCAACGCAAAAACAGGAACTAAAGCAGGAAACATGGCAGCTTGGGCTGCACCCAATATCTGGACCGACTTAGCAAATGCAATCATAGCTACAACACCAGACAGAACACCTTGCACAATGAGCTGGGTCACCAGAATGTCTGCTGACTGCGCAGTGAAAACATCAACACCACGAGAGCTGAGATAGATTGGCCCAACGGTCAAAAGTCCTGCGATTGAAACAACTGTAGTCACATCGAGCGCGTTCAGTTTCCAGTGCTGCTGCAACACACTAAAGCCAGCCCAAAGCATTCCTGCGACAATGAAAAATGTATCACCAATGAAAATCTCAAGAGAACTGGTCATGGCAGCGGGACCAGCAATGAGAGCAAGACCAATAAGTTTTATCAGTGTCCCAAATATGCGCTGCAGGCCAAGTTGTTCACTCAGGAAAATACGAGCAAGCAAAAACCCGCCAAGCATCATGGAGGCCGGCACAATAACGGCACCGTGCGTCAATGGTGCATAAATATAGCCGCCTACACCGAGCAACACGAAGGGAGGCCCTAACAGGACAGACACAACAACTGCTTGTAAGAGGGAGATGCGCTTGAGGGGATTACGTCGCACGATCAAAAGAAACAGCAGCATGAGCGGGCCTGCCACAATATAACGAAGAAATGCGATATCAAACCCATCAAGGCCTGCGGTGACTCCGACACGCGAGAGTGAGAGATACGCTCCCCAGATTAGACTGGCGGTGAACCCGGCAATAATCCCTGGAACGAGACTTGGGATTTTCTTGACAGGGCATTCCAATAAGACACTGCTCATTTCCGTTTTAGTGGCCTGAACATGAAACATTTTGTTTCTCCTTCGCAACCGGTCTACTTGTTGACCAATATGTTGAGCAGGACCAAAGCGGATGAGGCAGCGTATAGGTTTATCCCGGAAGATGCTGAGATTTACGTGGCTAACACGACAGATTAGAAATCAAGGCGATCTCATTGTGTGACGTCTTTCGCAGAAGCAACTCATCGACAAAATAGCAGGATGTCTGAGAGGGCAACGCCACTTCCTCATTAACTGTGAGAGTGTCTGCGGGGAGCAGTGCTCACTGGAGTTCTCAGGATTGATTAGGATAACTGAGCCGTGACAGGCCCAACTTGCCGACTTATGTTTTTGTTGTTCGCTGTGGTCCTTAATGGATCGGTTAAGGAATATATGGCAGTACTGGCACGCGTGATAAATCGGTTATCCGGTCAACGCACTATTGCTCAGGAGCAACAATGAAAGAGCTTGATGGGTTGATGGAGTTTTGCGCTGTCGTTGAAAACGGTGGTTTCAAAAGAGCTGCAGAGTCTCTTGATGTATCGACATCATTCATTAGCCGCCGAGTTTCCAACCTCGAAAATCGCTTAGGTGTGTTATTGCTGCATCGGACGACACGCAGCGTGAACCTAACAGATATAGGGGAGCAATATTACCTGCGTTCAAAAGCGATATTGGCAGACATACACGCACTATCAGCTGACTTAGCTGAACAGCAAAACTTGGTAAAGGGGCGTATCCGAGTAGCCGCTGGAGGAATATTTGGCGAGACTTGGGTGGCCAGTGCTCTTGCTGATTTTGCCAGATCGCACCCTGAGGTTGAACTTGACTTGGAGATAAGTGACCGGCCTGTAGACTTGGTCAGAGAAAAATTTGACCTCGCTATTCGTCATGGAATGCCATCAGACCCGGATTTGACAGTTAGCAGGATAGGAAGCCGGCGGATGATGGTTTGTGCTTCTCCAGATTATCTGAAAGAACATGGCGAGCCAAACGAACCCGAGGATCTGGTATCTCATTCTTGTTTAATCACGCCCGGCCTGCGCTGGCTCTTTGCCAGGAATGGCGACACGTTTGAAGTCCGGGTTTCTGGGCGTTGGACTAGCAATAATGGGCGAGCGCTAATGATTGCTGCGTGTGCAGGTTTGGGGTTCACGAGGCTTGCTGAGGGATATCTGACCAGCGCATTAAAGTCGGGTGCTTTGGTTGCCGTCCTCAAGCTCTATGAGATATCACCACAGGAAACCCTCTTGGTATATCCCTCTCGTGCATTCCTTCCCTTCCGGGTACGCTCGCTCGTAGAGCATTTGAAGAAATACTAAAGTCAAACAAAGCCTACCAATTGTTCTTCATGAAGCTCACTTCTTAAGCTGTCGTTTGAATCCACTGCATTCAAAAGTAATACAATGCTCTAGTAACTCAGACCACGCTGAGATTGTTGCTCCTGAGCAATAGTGCGTTGACTGACCAACCAGTTTATCACACCTGCCAGTACTGCCATATTTCTCTCATCCGCTCTCTTCAGGACCAAAGCAAACTAAAGAATATTTGTCCGGAGTCTCGGGTTGGCACTGTCCAGCAAATTGATAGATATCGTGTCCGTCTCATCTTCATGACCTGAATTGAGTCTCGATTTAGCCCCGACTTCCAGTCTTTGGTGATGCAGTGCTCGACCTAAGCGATCATAATTCAACTAAGTAGAGGAAACATCCACAATGGCTTTACATGAAAAAATTGCAACTTTAAAAGCTCAAGTCGAAAAAAAACTACCTCAGAAAACTCGCGATGTCATGGACCGAGCCACTGCAGATCTGGCGGCATCAGGCATTTTGAATGGCACTATTAAAGTTGGTGATACACTTCCTAGTTTCACCTTGCCCAATCAGAATGGCACACCAGTCAACTCTAACGAGTTGCTCAAGAACGGCCCATTGGTGATCAGTGTTTTCCGAGGAGCGTGGTGCCCTTATTGCATGTTAGAGCTTGGAGCTCTGGAAGAAGCTTCACGGCAGTTCCAAGAGGCTGGTGCGAACATATTGATTATTTCGCCACAAACTCAAGCAGCTTCGCTCAAAACCAAAACTGAGAAAGGTCTATCTTTCGATATCATTTCGGATCTTGGTAGTCTTTATACCCGCAAGCTCGGTCTCGTTTTCTCTCTACCTGAGGATCTGCGTAAGGTTTATAAAGGGATCGGTATCGATCTTCCAAGTTTTAACGGAGATGAAAGCTGGGAATTACCTATGCCGGCGCGCCTGATTATTAGCCAAACAGGTGAAGTCATGAACGCTGACATTAATCCAGACTACACCAAGCGTCCTGAACCAGCAGACACTCTGCAGGAACTTCTTGTTAGCGCGAAGCAAGACCTAACCAACGCATAGCCTGAAAGCGATTGGCGGCATGCGATGGCAGGACATGCCGCCACAACAATCATAAGCTGATTTCGCTGCACCTATTTAAAAACTCAATGAGCAAGTTTTCACAGGATTAAGAACAGGACTTCCTGCTGCCTTAGTCACAACGCCGTGAGGAGCTGAAAAGTAGATTATTTGCAATTGAATTGTTGATCTGGCTGCATACATAGGATTGATCAGTGTTGTTCTGTTATTCAGGGCATATTTTATGAAGTAATAGAAGGTATACTTGTATGAACACAATCACTGTGCCTAAATCTCCTTTAATATGGTCTCTTTTTAGCTTGCGTTTAAGCATATCGGTTGTGTTTATCCTCTGGACTCTAAATAAAATCCTCAATCCAGATTCGACGGCAAAGACTTTCGAAGCTTTCTATGGTTTTTCAGCTATGAGCGAGGCTCTCTCGTTTATACTCGGCGGAATCCAAGCGCTCATCGTCATCTGCTTTCTTGTCGGATTTAAGAAACGTCTTTCAATAGGCGCCATTTTGATCATGCATGTCATATCGACTCTTGTCTCTTACGAGCGATATCTCGATCCGTTCACAAGCCCCAACCTCCTATTCTTCGCAGGATGGCCCATGTTAGCCGGACTTCTCACTCTCTATCTTCTGCGAGATTACGATACCAAGTTTTCAATAGAGCGCGGCGTTATGACGTAAATCAACGATGACGGTGTTGTTAGATAACCGGTGGGGTAAGTTCGATATTCTTGCGATTAGTTTGTTCCCAACGAGGAGGCAACCATCTCTTCAAGATCGTTTCTGCTGGTGGTAGTAATCCGTGAATGGCAGCTTCTGACCCCTTGCGCAGGCGATTTTGTGATGAAGTCGAATCTCACCCAGAGTTTGACGAACCTACTTTAGCATGTCCTCCTGCAGAGCAACTTTGATAATTGATCAATTTTAGGGCTCAAACTCTTCAGAGAGCCTCTGGATGTCTGACTTAGACATTAGGCTTTGTGTCTTCAAAGTAGGTCCAAATCATCCGACCAACTGGTCCTAAGGTTTGGTTGGCTCGTTTTGTTAGGCACAGAGGGAGCGATAGGTCTCCGAGTGTTGGCAGGATAATCAGGTCACCACGTGCAATCTCCTTCTCGACCATATGGTCTGGCAGGCGGCCCCATCCCAAGCCAGAGGTGATGAGTTGCTTTTTCGTGCTCATATCCGTCACATACCACTTAAGGGTCTCATCCAATATGTTGGTATCTGGGGTTTTCTCGTCGCTGGATTTAATGATCACCTGCGGGTAACGGGAAAGATCAGATTTTGTCAGTTTTTCAGGATCAGAGCCAACCAACGTACCTGCGATAACTAATGGGAACGACATGGTGCCGATTGGACGGTAGTCGATGAAAGGGCTACGGGATGGCGCTGCAAAAATGGCAATGTCGACCTTTCCCGCCATAAGCTGCCGTTCTCCAGAAGCAGTCTCTACCTCTAAATGGATTGTAGTCGATGGGAAGGATTGTTTTAGATCCTTCAAAAGGTCAGCTATTCGAGCGACCGGAAAGTTACTGCTGACACCAAGGCGCAGCTCGGTTTCGCTTTCACCTTTCAGGTCTCTTACGAACTCTTCAAACTGCTGAGCATGGGCCAATAATGGACGAATTTGAGTGAGTAGTGCGCGCCCATCTGGTGTTAGTTCTGGGCGATACTTGGATCGATCAAAAATCTGAACTTGATAGAATTCTTCTACCTGTTTGACGGAGTAAGACACCGCTGAACGAGCCTTGTTCAGCCGCTCACTGGCAAGTTGAAAACTGCCTGTGTCAGCAATAGCTGCAACAACATGAAGATGATCTAGATTGGTCATGGTCAAATTATCTGACCATTATGGGTGAAAAGCTATTCTTTTTTTGATGGAGAGGAGGAGTTATCCAGTTTCCAGAGGCGAAGCGTTTCTGGAGAGGATCAGATATGTGCGATGAAAGTAATTCAGCAGACTTTCACTTTACGTCCCTAAGGGTCGACGTACTGGGAAATTCCATCCATTACATTGAGGAAGGAGCTGGAGATCCGGTGCTTTTCATTCACGGGAACCCAACCTCCTCTTACATCTGGCGCAATATAATTCCGCATGTCAGCCCATACGCCCGCGCCATCGCAGTCGACCTCATCGGGTTTGGAAAGTCTGCAAAACCTGACATCGCCTATGGCTTTGACGACAGCTACGCTCATCTTGAAGGCTTCATAGAAGCGCTAGGACTAACCAACATCACGTTGGTTGTTCAAGATTGGGGGTCAGGTCTGGGCTTTCATTACGCCAACCTTCATCGAGAACGCATAAAGGGCATTGTGTTTATGGAGGCTATGCATCGCGAAATCGACTTTGATGCCATGGCAAAAGGCGACAAAGCACTCATGCGCATGATCCGTTCTCGGTTTACCAGCTGGCTGCTTTTGGGAGTCATGAACAGTTTCGTCAAACGCATGCTTCCAGATTGGGTACAGCGGGATTTGGGTAAAAAAGAGATGGCAGCATATTTGGCTCCATTTCCTACCGTTAAGAGCCGGAAACCCATCTATGTCTTCCCGCGTGATGTCCCTGTTCAAGGCAAGCCGGTACACATTTCCAATGCAGTGGCAAACTATTCCAAATGGTTGACTGAAACGCCGATCCCAAAACTGTTTTTCCATGCAGATCCGGGAGTTCTGATCCGCAAGACTGACGTGGCGTGGATTGAGCAGAAATTCCCAAACCTAACCAGTGTGGATTTGGGAAAGGGCCTGCACTTCTTGCAGGAAGATTACCCTCATGAGATCGGCAAGGCACTGGCAGATTGGTATCAAGCACTTAACGAAGGAGAGTACCATGCCCTATGAGTTTCCAGAGATGCAGCCACACGGGAAAATTCGTGAAGTTTTTCCGGATGTGTTCCACGTAACCGGTAGTGTTGAAATGGTATCGGGCATGCGCATCAGTCGCGCAATGACAATCTTGCGAGATGGTCAAACTCTTACCCTTGTCAGTCCTATTCGTCTAAATGACGAAGAAACCCAAGTCCTTGATGGTCTTGGGCGGGTAGAGAACATCGTCAAGCTTGGTGGCTATCATTTAGGAGCGCAGAACGGTCTGGATGACCCTTACTATGTGGATAGGTACGGTGCAAAACTTTGGGCACTGGAGGGTATGGAGCATAAAGGAGGGCTTGCGCCTGACCGGTTCTTACGGGTTGGCGGGGAGATGCCAGGTCATTCGCTCAGTTTGTTCGTCTACGATAGTTCTAGGTTGCCTGAGGCCATGTTTCTACTGGACCGCGAAGGGGGCATTCTGATTACCGCCGATAGCTTACAGAACTGGATTGAACCAGACGAGTTTTTCACTGAAATGGCCGCCGAGCGGATGGCACAGGCTGGCTTTTTCAAACCTGCGAACATTGGACCTGAATGGCGCCGGGTCTGCCAGCCGGATGCACAGGACTTCCTTAAGGTTGCAGAGTTGGAGTTCCAGCATTTGCTGCCGTCCCATGGAACACCACTTTTATACATCGCAAAGCAGAACCTGATGACTGGCTTTGCTGAATTACTAGGGCGTTAAGCCTCTGTATTATCAGGAGTAATACCATGAAAATTCTTATAATTGGAGCGTCCGGTATGATCGGGCGAGCAGTTTCTGACGCCTTGAAGAACCAGCATGAGGTGATTACTGCCTCACGGACTACTGGAGATATTAAGGTAGATATGTCTAATCCAGCGTCCCTTCGGGAGCTGTTTGCTCAGGTAGAGACGTTAGATGCGATTATCTGTGCTGCAGGTAACGGTGCAATGGCACCAGTGGCTACCATGAGCGATGACGATCTTAACCGTACCTTGGACAGTCAATTGAATGGGCAGATGAATGTGTTGCGGTTGGGTCGCACGGTAGTAAAGACGGGAGGGTCTATAACGCTGACATCTGGCGTGGCATCCCAAGAGACTATTCCTGCTACTAGTGTGATTTCTGCGGCCTGCGCGGGTATCGAGGCATTCGTGCGGGTTGCTGCTTCTGAAGAAAGCAGTCTTCGCTTGAATGTGGTTTCTCCCATCTTTGTTAAGGAAAGCATGGAGCTGTTCGGCATGCCAACAGATGGCGGCCTGTCAGCTAAAGATACCGCCAAAGCATACCTGGCTGCGCTAGCCGGCGATATGCATGGCCAGACACTGGCGACACCGACTTATGCCGAGATGGAGAGTTTCCTATGAGCAATTTTCAGCACCCAAAATTCGGCGAAGTCCTGCGTACACCAGATAGTGCTTTCGAGAACTTATCCGATTATCCATTTCAGCCCAACTACATGGACGTGGATGGCTTGCGAATGCACTACATTGACGAGGGGCGTGGTAACGGGGAAACCATCTTCTTGTTACATGGCCAGCCATCGTGGAGCTATCTTTATCGTCATATGATCCCGCAGTTGGTAGCTGCTGGGTACCGTGTTATCGCACCTGACCTTATTGGATTTGGCAAGTCAGACAAGCCAGCCGCAGCCAGTCCGTATTCCTATCAGGCTCAGGTAGACTGGATGAGCGAGTTTGTGGAGAAGCTTGGGCTCGATGGTGCCCATGCTTTTATGCAGGATTGGGGCGGTATGATAGGACTGCGTGTAATGGCACAAAAGCCATCCTGGATATCTCGTTTGATTGTCGCCAACACCGCACTGGCTGATGTGAAAGGCCCAGCAGCTTTCTTCCTACCAAAGATCTTGAAGACCCTGAAGTTTCTCGCTGGTAAGGCTTCGCTGAAAGCTCTTGCCCGTAAGCAATCCTACGGGAATTGGGCTTCCTACTTCCATTGGGCAGAAGCCATTGAGATTGGCGAGATAATGCAAATTTTGACAACACGTCATCTGAGCGAAGAAGAAAAGGCTGCATATGATGCACCATTTCCCGAAAATCGTTATCACGTAGCAACACGCGTCATGCCCCAGATTGTGGCAATTCAGCTACCGCAAGCACGTCTCGCATGGGATGATTTGCGCAAGAGCGCTACTCCTGTGATGACGCTATTTAGCGATAAAGATCCGTTCTTGGCTGGGCAGGGAATTGATAAGCAGTTCCAGAGCCTTCCAGGTGCTCAAGGACAGCCGCATCTGACCATTGAACATGCCTCCCACTTCTTACAAGAGGATAAGGGCAACGAGTTGGTCAAAAGAATATTGGCTTGGTCACTACCAAACCAACTAGCTAAGCAGGCAGAGCCGTCTGTTTAGGCAACTTACAAGGCCTTTAATCAACACGACTTCTGAAGGCTTCCACCATAAGAGAAGAAGTACCCAGATTAACCCGCCCGGTTTTCAATTAGTCGAACTTGAGGCTACTCAAACCAATCGGCTATCGAAAATGAGTTTGTATCGGGCGTGAACAATGGCTACTTTTTCTCTATTCAAAAAATGTAGGTGGCCGAGAACTTGAAGAGTAAATAAGTCTCGCTGATATCCCCTTGATTGAAACAACTGAATACCAGCTCGAGCTCATTTTGTTTGTCGGCGACGCCTTATGGACAAATCGATCGATTTGAGTAATGGAGTGTTTTGGCCCATGATCACTAGATTAGGAGTGAACAATGGGGCAATACACAAGGACCGCCAGCGCTGCAGCTGAGAAGGCGGTTAAAGACATCCGGCGCAAGACCCGAAAGCGCTATTCCACTGAAGACAAGATCCGTATCGTTCTGGCTGGACTGCGCGGTGAGGACAGTATTGCCGAGTTGT